>JACRNU010000032.1 GCA_016234805.1 Elusimicrobiota bacterium | reverse complement strand
GGGTGACAAAGAAGGCCATATCTAGTATGATATCACACTAGCTATGGGTTTGTCAAGTCTTTGAGTAGAACCCATTTTACGACGGAGATTGTGGCAAGAAGGCCGACCTAGTGGCTAAGAGGGTCGAAATGCAGGTATCAAGAATCCGAACATCATGGGAGCACCTCGAAATCGGTAGGATTCGATTCCAGGTAGACTGCCTGGGTCCTGTTGAAATCCTCTGCCTCGCGACGAGATTTCCAGATTGAGCGCATTTCCTCCGGGGCCTTGGCAGCCCACTCCTTTTCGACTTTTTTCTTGAGTTCTTTGTCGGGATTTAGGTGCAATTCCTGCCGAAACTCCTCCAGATATTCCTCAGCGGAGATCGGTGTGAGCTTCTTCATCGTGCTGTACACCGCCTTGAGCGAGTGCCTGCCGGGCTTGCGGGTGCCGTAGCCGTCCAGGATGCGGAAGCCCGGGATGGGCCTCAAGGGCTCGTATGGGTCGAGCTTCCTGGGCGGCCTTCCAATGGCTTCAAGTTCCCCGGCATGGAGCTTCCAAAGCTCCTCATAGGCGTCGCGCTCGGCCTTGGAAGCCGTAAGAGGGATGCGGGCGTCAGTCAGCCCAAGATGATAGGGCTTCTGTTCCCTGTAGCGAGCCACGACCGAAGGCGTGGTGGTGACGGTCTCGCCAGGGAATACCTCCATGCCGCACCATTCGGTCTTGCGCGTGGCCCGGTCTTCCAGCCAGCCCACGCCATACTCTTCAGCGGCGAATCTGAGCACCGGGTGAATATGTTCCAGGGAGAGCCGGAAACCCTTTGCAACGCGCGCGATGAGGCCAGGAGGATGGTCGCGATGCTTCTGCCGCCAGTCGCTCTCCCAGAAGAGGAACTCGTTGTGTGGTCCCCAGAAGAAGGAAGGCCTGATCATTCTCCCGTCAGGGCCGTAGAGCTCCATCCAGGTCCCTTTCTTTTCCCTAAAGTTGTCCCCGAGGTACTTTTGATGATTCCAGAATGCGTCCGAAAAGCCGGAGCCTTTGAGGCAGACAGGCTCATCGCCGAGGTTCTTGATCTGCGCGCGGTACCAGATGGGCTCTCCCACATGCCAAGTGCCGCGGGCCAGTTCCAGGGTCAACTGCAAACGGGGCTTCGCAGGTTGGGCCGGAGTCTTGCGGCAACCTAAGGAGGCGGCAACGAGCATGCCGCACGCAAGCGCCAGCCTTGCGCCGGATTGAGCCCTGCCCCTGCTCGGCCCTATCATGGTCGACAAGCCCTCCAGAACATAAAACGACCAGAGAAAACGCGTCCTCGCGTTTCCCCTGGACTCATCCGGTTCGCGGCCGGATCGTGGATACCCCGGGGCCAATCCCCCGGGCTACAGGGCTCCCCTCACGGGGAATCTTGCGTCACCCTATTGTAGCGTCTCGGCAGGCGCCTGTCATGGGCCGTAGTGCCCCATGCGGGGAGGGTCGAAAGACCCGTCGCTGCCTGGCGTCTTATCGCGGCCGTCGCGCAGCGGATTCCAGCAGGAGTTGGAGGGCCCGCGTGGTCGCGCGGGTCCTGATGAAGCCGCGGTCTCCGGAAAGCCTGAGTTCGTGGACCGTCGTCTTGCTTCCCGGTCCGGCCACGCCGATGTAGACGAGCCCGACAGGTTTGGAGCGTGTGCCCCCCGCGGGTCCGGCGATCCCGGTGACGGAGAGGCCGAGCGAGCAGCCCGTCCGACGCCGGATGCCTTCAGCCATCTCGCGGCAGCATTCCCGTGAGACCGCGCCATGGCGGCGGAGCGTTTTCGGGCGGACGCGCAGAAGGTCTTTCTTGAGCGCGTCGGCGTACGTTGTGACTCCACCGAGGAAGAACGCCGAGGCGCCGGGGATGTCGGTGAGGCGGCTGGCGAGCATCCCGCCGGTGCAGGACTCGGCCGCGGCCAGGGTCAGTCTCCGGGCCGTCAGGGCACGGCCGACCTCGGCTTCCAGGGGAGCTTCCCCCTCCCACAACACGTGCCGCCCGACCGCGGCCAGGGCCTTGCGCCTCACGCGTCCGAGGACCGCGCGGGCCTGCCGGGAGGTCTTTGCAATGGCGTAGGCGTGGAAATCGACCTGTCCCGGATACGACAGGATCGTGAAGCTGAGGCCCGGGCCGGCGGTGGCCACCAGGTTCGAGAGCTTCTCGTCCGCTGCTGACTCCGGGATCCCGGCCAGGTGCAGGGAGAGGCGCTCCGTGACCGACCGGGGCGCGTAGCGCTTCTTGAGCCTGGGGAGCACCTGCGCTTCGAGTATGGGCGCGAGCTCGCGAAAGGGGCCGGGCAGGAGCACGAGGGTCCGGATGCGCCGGGACCCGGACCCGTTTCCTGGCGGCAGGGTCAGCAACTGTCCCGGCGCGGTCCCGCCCTTGTTGACGAGGACCTCGGCGCCGGAGAGGACAAAGGCCTGCCGTCTGTTCTCCGCAGGCATGCGCAGGCCCAGGCGTTTGAACCTCGCCTTGATCCGGCCGAGGATGGCCGGGCGGAACCTGAGGCCGAGTCCCAGGGCGTCGGCCGCGGCCTCGCGGGTCACGTCATCGAAGGTCGGGCCCAAACCTCCGGAGACGATGAGGGCATCGGACCGGTCGAGCGCCGAGCGGATCTCGCGGGCGAGGCCCGCCCGGTCGTCCGGAAGGGTGGCCTCGCGGCTTAAGGCAAGACCGCGGCCGGCGAGGAGGAGGCTGATACGGGGGACGTGGGTGTTGAGCTGTCCTTTGAGGAGCTCGGAACCGGCGCAGAGCAGTTCTATGGCCGGACGAGGAAGGAGGCCGGCCGTCACTGGATGGTGCCCGGAGACCCCTGGCCGGCGGCGGCGTTCTCTCCAGCTGCGATGGGCCCGAAGCGCGACTCGAACTTGTCGATGTTGTCCTTGAGCGCCCAGAGGAGCCTCTTGGCATGGATGGGCGAGGTTACGATGCGCGTGAGGACCTTCGACTTCGGGGATTGCGGCTGGATGAAGAGGAAGTCGAGGAGGAACTCCGTCTCGCTGTGCGTGATGAGGGCCAGATTGGTGTAGGTGCCGCGGGCCGTCGCGTCGTCGATATCGACTTGGAGGGGCTGGTTTTGTTGGTCCATGCTCCATGGTATCATAATTCCGTTGATTTTTCCGCATTTTTTTGTTTTAATATCCGTTCGATGCCAAAAGGGCTGGTCATTATCATATCCGCCCCATCAGGGACGGGTAAATCCACCATTTGCCAGAGACTGCTCAAGTCTCGCAGGAACATCCGTTATAACGTCACCTGCACCACGAGAGCTCCGCGCCCGGGAGAGACGGACGGGAGGCATTATTTCTTCGTGGACCGGGAGGAGTTCAAGAGGCGCATCCGGAACCACGAGTTCGTCGAATGGGCCATGGTGCATGATCAATATTACGGCGTGCCCCGCTCCTTTCTCGAGTCCACCGTCGAGAAGGGTCTCGACGTCCTGCTGGCCATCGACGTCCAGGGCGCGCAGACCCTCAAGCGCAAGTACCCGGACTGCGTCCTCATCTTCCTCCTCCCCCCGTCCATCACCACGCTCAAGGAGCGGCTCCAGTCCCGGCGCGAGGCCTCGGAATCCCTGGCCAAGCGGCTGGCCAACTCGCGCGGCGAGCTCGGCGCTGCCAAGAATTACGACTACCTCGTCGTCAACGACGATCTCGACAAGGCGGTCTCCCATATCTCATCCATCATCACCGCGGAGGGCCTCCGGCTCTCGCGCAGGCGCCAGGTGGACCTGGACCACCTGGTCCGATGACGCGGCCCAGGATCTGACGAGGAGGGTGCATGACGACGAAGAAGAAGGTCGGCGAAGATTCGGAAGCCTCCAAGAAGGACGCGCCCGAGGCTGAGGCCTCCAAGCCCGTCCTCGACGAGCTGGTGCTCAACCACAAGACGGGCAAGTACTCCGCCATCCCGCTCATCTCCATGTGGGCCAAGGAGCTGCGCAAGCGCGAGGACCTGCGGCACCTGACGCCCAACGAGATCCTCGAGCTGTCCATGACGCAGGTCCTCAACGGCACCGTGGGCTGGGGCGATCTCAAGAAGGCGCTCGCCAGCGGGGCCGCCAAGCCGACCGCTCTCGAGGTCCTGACCAAGAGCAAAAAGGAAAAGTAAGTGCGCGTCGTCCTGGGCGTGTCCGGCTCGATTGCGGCCTATAAGTCCGCCGAGATCGTCCGTGGATTGGTCAAGAAGGGGGCCGAGGTGCGCTGCGTCCTCACCCCGAACGGCGGCCGCTTCATCACCCCGCTGACCCTGGCCACGCTCTCCGGGAACCCGGTCGCCCAGGACCCGTTCGACCGTTCGCTCTGGGACATGGCGCATGTCTCGCTCGCTTCCTGGGCGGACCTGATCCTCGCGGCCCCCGCGACCGCGGACCTCATGGCGAGGCTGGCCGGGGGCCGGGCGGAGACCCTGCTCGACACCCTCGTGCTGGCCGCGGATTGCCCCGTGGCGGTCTGTCCCGCGCTCCATGAGAACATGTGGACGCACCGCGCGACGCGTCGCAACGTCGAGCTCCTGAAGAGCTACGGCTACGCGGTCTGGGGCCCCGGCAAAGGCGCGCTTGCCAGCGGCGGCGCCGGATGGGGCAGGCTTCTCGACCCGGACGAGATCGTGTCTCTCGCCCTCGGCCTGTGCGGCCGCAAGGGTCCCGGGCGCAAGCGGCGGCCGGCCGCCTGAGCGGCCCGCGCCATGCTTTCCCGACCACCCGCGTCCCGAACCGCCCCGACCGGACCCCGCTCCGCCCGGCCGTTCCGGCCCCCTCCGGCGAGAGGAAGACGGCCCGCGCCTCCGGCCCCCTCCGGCGAGCGGAGGACGGCGCGCGCCTCCGGGGACGGCAGTCCCTTGCCGCCAGGGACGGCGGTCCCTTGCCGCCAGCCCCCTCCGGCGAGAGGAAGACGGCCCGCGCCTCCGGGGACGGCGGTCCCTTGCCGCCAGTGGCGCGGGCTGAGCGTCCTCATCACTTCCGGCCCGACGAGGGAGTATCTCGACCCGGTGCGCTTCCTGACCAACGCTTCGAGCGGCCGCATGGGCCGGGAGCTGGCTGCCGCGGCCCTGCGGCTGGGCGCGTCCGTGACGGTCGTCAGCGGCCCCTCGGAGGTCCCTCCTCCGCCCGGGGCCAAAGTCGTCTCCGTCCTGACCGCGGAGCAGATGCGCCGGGAGACCCTGCGGCGCGCGCCCTCCGCGGACGTGGTCATCGGCGCTGCCGCGGTTTCGGATTGGCGCTTCAGCTCCTTCTCAAGGCACAAGCTCAAGCGCGGATCCGGTCCGTTGAGGTTGACTATGGTGCCGAATCCCGATATCATCAAGGAAGCCGCCGCCTGCCGCCGGAACAGCAAGAGGGGCGTCACGGTCGGCTTCGCCCTGGAGACGCGCGGACGGCTCGCGGCCGCGAGGGAGAAGCTCCGGAGCAAGGGGCTCGACCTGGTGGTCGCCAATGGGCCTGCCGCGGTCGGAGCGGGCCGGGCAAGGTTCGATCTGGTCGGCCGGAACGGGGCGCGCGGCTTGGGCCTCTTGACCAAGAGGCAGGCTGCCCGGCGCATCCTGGCCGCAGTCGCGGAACTGCTATGAGAAAAGAACTGCTGGACCTGGTCCAGGGTCTGCGGCTGAGGGTCTCGCGCTCGGACGAGGGCGAGTGGACCGCTGCCGCATGCCGGCCTCCCGAGTCCCTCACGGTTCTGGCGGGTCGTATCCTCTCCTGCAAGCGCTGTGCGCTGGCCGCGACCCGGATCAAGGCGGTCCCGGGCGCGGGCTCTCCTTCCGCGGAGATCGTCTTCGTCGGAGAGGGCCCGGGCTTCGAGGAGGACCGCAAGGGAGAGCCTTTCGTGGGCAAGGCCGGGCAGCTGCTGGACCGCATCCTCAAGGCCATGGGGCTCTCGCGCGAATCCGTCTTCATCGCCAACATCGTGAAGTGCCACCCGATGCGCGACCCCTCCACGCCCGAGGCGCGCGGCAACGACCGGCCGCCGACCCCGGATGAGATCGCGGCCTGCCGCGAGCACCTGGACCGGCAGATCGCGGCCATTCGGCCGCGGGTGATCGTGGCCCTGGGCGCGGTCAGCGCCAAGGCCCTGCTCGGGACGGAGGAGGGCATCACGCGTCTGCGGGGTCGCTGGCAGAGCTACCGCCGCCCCGACGGGACCGGCGAGCCGATCCCTTTCATGCCGACCTACCACCCGGCCGCCCTGCTCCGGGATGAGACCCTCAAGTCCGCCGTCTGGTCGGACATGAAGGCCGTCCTCTCCAAGCTCGGCCGCCCCGTGCCCGCGCCATGAACCAGGGCAAGTCCTCCCGCAAGGGGGACAAGGACGTCGGGGACCGCCTCGGGGAGCTCGTCACCGAGTTCCTCGACAAGCGGCGCAGGGTGTCGGACATCCTGAACAAGGATGTCGAGGAACTCCTCAAGGAGGCCCTCAGCCGGGGCAGGAAGGGGGCCGAAGAGGACGTCTTCCTTTATCTCAGGGCCATGCTTGGGGACCTCGCGGTCGCTTCGGTCCAGCCCAGCAGCAAGTTCCTCGTGAGGCGGGTGATCAAGGCCATGGACCTGCGGACGGCCAGGGTCGTGGTCGAATACGGCGCCGCCGACGGCGTCATCACCAGGCATATCCTCGACGCCATGTCCCCGGAGGCCAAGCTCGTGGCCATCGAGCGCAACGCCGAGCTCTGCGGCCGCCTCGAGCGCCTGCGCGACGGCAGGCTCGTGCCCGTGTACGGGGACGTGCGCCGGCTCGACGGCATCCTCCGGGGGCTGGGGCTGACGCAGGCCGATGTCATCGTCTCCGGCGTGCCCTTCTCCCTGTTCCGTCCTCGGGCGCGGCACGAGCTCCTTTCCCGGACCACGGAGCTGCTCAGGCCCGGCGGACGGTTCGTGGCCTACCAGATGACGACGCACCTCATCCCCCTGCTCTCGGACTACTTCTCACGGGTGGAAACGGAGTTCGAGGTCAGGAACATCCCCCCGCTCTTCGTGTTCAAGGCTTTCAAATAAGGCCATGCACATCGCCGAGGTGGCCTTCCCTGTCCCGGTCCACAACACCTATCACTACCGCGTGCCCGACGATTTCCCCTCCTTGGCCGCCGGGACCAGGGTCCGGGCGACCTTCGGCCCGCGCCTGCTCACCGGCACGGTCCTCTCGGTCTTCGAGGGCGAGCCGGGCCGGACGCTCAAGCCTCTGGCTTGCGTGGTGGATGCCGCCCCGGTCTTGTCCGCCGAGATGCTCGAGTGCGCCCGCTGGATGTCCCGGCGCTACGGCGCGGCCATCGGCGAGTGCGTCCGGTGCCTGCTTCCCCCCTTCATCCGTCCCGCTGCCCCCTCCGGCGAGAGGAGAACGGCCTGCGCCTCCGAGGGCGGGAGCTCCCAGGCTCCCGAGCCGGCTTTCGAGCTGACCGAAGGACAGAGGGAGTCCGTGACGGCGCTCCTCGAGAGGATGCGCTCCCGAGAACACGAGGTGGCCGTCCTTTTCGGCGTGCCCGCCTCCGGAAAGACCGAAGTGTACCTGCGGCTCCTCAGGGAGGCGGTCCAGGGCGGGGGGCAGGCCCTCTTCATGCTTCCCGAGATCTCCCTGACCGGCCCGTTCTTCGAGGAGTTCAGCGCCAGGCTCGGCGTTCCTGTCGTGCTGTGGCACTCCAAGCTCGGAAGCGGGGAGCGAAGGCAGGCATGGAGCGGCCTGGCCTCAGGGAGCGTGCAGGTGGTGGTGGGCGCGCGTTCCGCGGCGCTCCTGCCGTTCCGGGATCTGAGGCTCGTGGTGGTGGACGAGGAGCAGGATGAGTCCTTCAAGCAGGAGTCGCCCCCTCCTTATTATCACGCTCGCGAGGTGGTGGTCCAGCGCGGAAAATCCCACAACGCGCTGGTGATCCTCGGATCCGCCACGCCCTCCTTGGAGACCTGCCAGCTCGCAGCCGTTGGGGGCGCCCGGCTCCTGGTCATGCGCGAGCGGGTCTGCTGCAAGGAGACCCCGGCGGTCTCCGTGTGCCCCAAGCCTGCCGGCGAGCTATGCCTCTCCAAGACCCTGGTCGAGAAGCTCCGCGAACGCAGGGAGCGCGGGGAGCAGTCCATCCTCCTCGTCAACCGCCGCGGCTTCTCCACCCTGGTCATGTGCGGCAAGTGCGGGTGGGTGGACCGGTGCCCGTCCTGCGGGGTGGCGCGGATCCGGCACCAGGAGCCCGACGGCGGGTTCCTCATGAGGTGCCACCACTGCGGCCGCGGGTCCAAGGTCGCCGCGGTCTGCGCCTTGTGCTCCAACCCCGCCTTGTGGGTCGCGGGCACCGGGACGCAGAAGGTGGTCACGGAGCTCAAGGAGGCCCTGCCCGGGGTGAAGGCCCTGCGCATGGACCGGGACACGCTCAAGGAGACCTCCGCTGACCGGAAGATCCTCTCGGATTTCCGCTCCGGCAAGGCCGAGGTGCTCGTCGGGACCAAGCTGGTGGCCAAGAGCTTCCATTTCCCGTCCGTGACCCTGGTCGGCGTCGTGGACGCGGACACCATGATGCACATGCCGGACTTTAGGGCCTCGGAGAGGACGATGCAGCTCCTCATGCAGGTGGCCGGACGCTCGGGCCGCGGGGACAAGCCCGGCGAGGTCGTCATCCAGACCTCCCACCCTGCCCTGACCGCGCTGGGCTCCGCCCGGTTCTGCGACTACGAGGAGTTCGTGCGCGGCGAGCTGGCCGTGCGCAAGGAGCTCGCCTATCCCCCGTTCTCCGCCCTCATCCGCGTGGAGCTCTCCGGCCGCGTGGAGAAGGCCGTGGAGGAGGCGGGACAGGCCATGGCCGAGGGGTTCGCTGGAGCCCTCGACCCCGCCGGGCACCAGGTGCTCGGCCCGGCCGTGGGCATCCCTCCGGTCCTGCGAGGCCGGCACCGCAGGCAGCTCATCGTCAAGGTCCTCGACCCTTCCAGGGCGGAGGCCGCGCTCGGAGGCATCAGGCGCGTGCGCGCTCCTTCCGGGATCAAGGTCAAGGTCGTCGTCGACCCCTATGATTTGCTGTAATCTACCCGGAGCATGACAAGGCCGGCATCGGTCGGCGCGCAGGACCCAGGGAGGTGCACCATGAGGCTCGTCCTTTCGTCCGTCGTGGCGGCGTTGCTCGCTGTCCCGGCGTTCGGGCAGGAGGATCGCTGGGAGGCCAGGCTCACGGACCTCAAGGGGGACGTGACGGTCTTTGCCGCGGGCGGCGACGCCGAGGGCGTCCCGGCGGAGCGGGACATGCCTCTCGACGACAACGACCGCGTCAAGACCGGGAGCGACGGCTACGCGGAGATCTCTTTCGAGGGAGAGTCGGTCGTGGTGCTCAAGGGGAGCTCCCAGATGACCGTCTCCTCCTCCCGCAAGGGAGGCTCCGAAGTGGGCCTTTCATTCGGGAGCCTCCTGGCCAAGATCGGCGCCGCGCTCGGCGCGGGCGGCTTCCGGGTGCGCACGCCGACCGCGGTCTGCGCGGTGCGCGGGACCGAGTTCGGGGTCGAGGTCGCGGATGAGGCCCAGGGGAGCGAGACCGCGGTGGGCGTTTTCGACGAGGGCAGGGTCTCGGTCACCGGCCCGGACGGGGGCGACGCCGAGCACCTGATGATGAACCAGGAGACCGTGGTGCGCAAAGGGCAGCGGCCCCTTCCGCCTTACGTGCTCAAGCGCCTGACCAAGCACCGCAAGCTCGTCCGCGGGCTGGGCAAGAGGGCCCAGGCGCTCAAGAAGAAGTGGGCTTCCCTGACGCCGGCCAAGCGCCAGGAGCTGCGCCAGCGCTGGATGGAGCGCGGCCGAGAGAAGATGAAGAAGCTCCGCGAAAAGGGCCAGGCCCGGAAGGCCCGCCGCCCGGGGCCCACGGGTCCCCATCCAGGCCAAGAGAAGATGGAGAAGCGGCGCCAGAAGATCCTCCGGGAACGCAAGAGCCCTTGACGCGGGCTTCCTCGGCTGCCTTGACGGTCCTGGCCGGAGCCTTGCTCCTGCTGTCTGCCGCTGCCTTCGCTGGAGGAGACGAGGTCGATGTCTCCATCCCGCCCGGCCTTTCCGCCACGGCCACCAGCCGCATCCTGGAGGACAAGGGCGTGGTGCGCTCGGGCTTCCTTTTCCGGGTCGCGGCCAAGGTCTCGGGCGCCGAAAGGCAGCTCAAGCCCGGGGATTATCGGTTCAAAAGGGGCTCTTCCGTGCTGGAAATCCTCCGCCTGCTCAGGGCGGGCACGGTCAACGACGTGCGCGTCGTCATCCCCGAGGGGTTCTCCTCCCGCCAGGTCGCGGAGAGGCTCGAGGCTCACGGCTTGTGCCGGGCCTCGGAGTTCATGAAGCTCGTGGAAGAGCGCCGACTCGAGGGGTTCCTGTTCCCCACCACGTACAACTTCGACAAGCACTGGGTCGCGGCCCGGATCGCCCAGAGGATGCGCGATGAGTTCAGCCGCCGCGTCGAGCCCCTGGTGGCCTCCTCCGCGGGGAAGCCCGACCTGAGCCTCCACCAGGTCGTGACCTTGGCTTCCATCGTGGAGCGCGAAGCCGCGGTCCAGTCCGAGAAGCCCATGATCGCCGCGGTGTACCTCAACCGCCTGCGCAAGCGGATGATGCTGGAGGCCGATCCCACGGTGCAGTACGCTCTGGGCTACTGGAAGAAAGGCCTGACCCTCACCGACCTCAAGGCGGCGTCACCGTACAACACTTACAACCACTTCGGCCTTCCTCCCGGACCCATCTGCAATCCGGGGCGCGCTTCCGTGGAGGCGGTCCTCAAGCCCGCCTCCACGGAAGCCGTCTTCTTCGTGGCCGACGCCAAGGGCGGGCACGTGTTCAGCGTCACCCTCGAGGAGCACCTCAAGGCCAAAGGCCGCTTCAAGAGGGAGCTCAAGCTCCAGAAGGAAGCGCTGCGTCGGGCTGGTCGGAAGGACTAGTCCTCGTCCGGGCCGCCAGGGCGCATCCTGCCTCCCTCGGGTCCTTCCTCGATCTCCATCTCTTCCTCGCCGCCGCGCTCCTGCATCATCTTCATGCGCAGCATCTTCTTCTTGCGCATCATGCCCTGCTTCTCGTCCATTCCCTGATGGCCGCCCATCATGCCCTCGCGGCCCATGCCGCCTCCCATCATGCGGGACATGAATTTCATGATGATCATGTCGAAGCGCTCTTTCTGGTCCATGGTGAGATTCTCGCGGATGCCCTCCTTCATGGAGAACATCTCCTTGCGGATCTTCTCCTGCAGGGCCTTCATCTCCTCCTGCATGGTCTCGAGCTTCGCTTTGGACTTGTCGACCGCGGCCGCGACCTTGGTCTTCTGCTCGTCGGAAAGCTCAAGTTCCTCCGCGAGCTTGTCCGGGAGCTTTTCGAAGAATTGCGCGCGTTGCGAGGCTCCGTCCTTGCCGCCGCCCTTCTCCCTTCTCTGCTGCATCCCCTTGGCGCCCGGCTGGGACTCCTTCTGAGGCTTCTGGGCGAAAGCGCTGCCGGCAGGCAGCAGCAGGGCGGCGCTCACGACAGCGGCGATGACCCATGACGGGATCCTTCTCATGTCCTTGATCCTCCTCCGGGCGAAGAGTTATCCGCATTCACTCCGCCTAGCGGAGTAATTGTGGATAACTTTTTGGTAGAATATCAAATAGCGGGTGACCGCAGGATGCCGCGGGACTCGCCATGAGCGATAGAGATTTTCGGGCGTGTAGCTCAGTTGGGAGAGCGCCTCGTTCGCAACGAGGAGGTCGCAGGTTCGATTCCTGTCACGTCCAAAGCTTGAGCCCTCCGAAAGGAGGGCTCTCTTTATTGCCTGTTGCTTTTTCCGGTCCCCGGGGTTATACTGGGAATAAGTGGCCAAGAAGATCCTCGTCATCGCGCTGGCGCTGGCGCTCTCGCCGTTGCCGACGGTGCGGGCCGGGCCGCTCGTCGGTCCCGGACCCATCGATTTGGATGTCTATGGGGATGCCCGTGCCATATGGCCTCCTCGCCGCGGTTCCCCCCGGCCTCCCCTCCCCATGGACCTCTGGCGCCCCGGCACTCCCCTGGCCCTGCGGGGCGAGTCCCCGGCGGTCATCGCCCTCTCCCATGCCGGGAACGCGACTTTGGGCGCCATAGCGTTCACGGAGAGCCTCAACAGTCTGGGCAAAGACCCGAACGCTGCCAGGAACGCCGTGGGCTTCGGGATCATCACCGCCATCCAGCTGTGGAGCGGCTGGCTCTTCCTGAAAGATGTCGACCGCGGCGGTTCCAGTCAACCATCCCCGCGGCAGTCCGATCGCTGACGCGCAGGACACCCGCCGGCAGGGGACTCGGAACAGGACAGGGCTACTTCGTCGGCTCGAGCCGGATGCCGAGGTCCTTGAGCACCCGGGGGTCGACTACGGAGGGAGCTTCGCTCAAGGGGCAGGTCCCTTTCTGGGTCTTGGGGAAGGCGATGACGTCGCGGATGGAATCGAGGCCGGCCAGGATCGCGATGAGGCGGTCCAAGCCCAAGGCGATGCCGCCGTGGGGCGGGGCGCCGTAGTCCAGGGCGTTGAGGAGGAGCCCGAACTGCCGGTCCATCTCTTCCGGCGAGTAGCCCATCAGGGAGAGGATCTTCCGCTGGACCTCGGCCCGGTGGTTGCGCACCGAGCCTGAGGCCAGCTCCACGCCGTTCAAGACCAGGTCGTACTGGTGGGAGCGGACGCTCCCGGGATCGGTGTCGAGCCCGGCCAGCTCCTCTTCGAGGGGAGCCGTGAACGGGTTGTGGGCGAAGGTCCAGCGGTTCTCATCCGCCGCCCACTCGAGCAGGGGGAACCGCACGACCCAGAGGAAGCTCCACGGGGTCTTGGGCTCGGGCTTGACCTTGGCGATGAGCTCCTTGCGCAGGCCTCCGAGGACCGGAGCCGCGAGGGAGGCGGGCCCGGCGCAGAAGAACAGGAAGTCCCCCTCCTTCGTCCCGAAGAGCGCGGCGAGGGCGGAAAGCTCCTCGGGCTTCAAGAACTTGACGATGGGAGAGGTCGGGCCCCCTGCTTTCCACTCGATCCACGCCAGGCCCTTGGCGCCCAGGGCCTTGGCGGATTCGCCGAGGCGGTCGACCTCGGCCCTGGAAAATGGGCCGTGGGATTTGAGCGCGCGCACGAGGTCGGGCTTGTCCGAGCCGTAGGTCCTCATGGCCTCGGCGTATTCCATCTTTGGGAAGGGCGTGGGGATGTCGACGCCCAAGGCCTCCTTGAAGACAGCCGCCATCATGCGCTCCGTGACGGCGTGGATGTCGGTCTCCTCCACGAACGACATCTCCATGTCGATCTGGGTATGCTCGTACTGCCGGTCGGATCGCAGGTCCTCGTCGCGGAAGGCACGGGCGAGCTGGAAATACCGCTCCACCCCGGAGACCATGAGGATCTGCTTGAAGATCTGCGGGGACTGGGGCAGGGCGTAGAAGGTGCCGGGGTTGACGCGGCAGGGGACGAGGAAGTCCCGCGCCCCCTCGGGCGTGGCCTTGGTGAGGATGGGGGTCTCGACCTCGAGGAACCCTTCCCCGTCGAGGAAGCGGCGGACGGTCTGGGCCGCCCGGTGCCGCAGGGTCATGTGGGACAGCATCCTGGGCCGGCGCAGGTCGAGGAAGCGGTACTTGAGACGGGTCTCCTCGTTGGCGGTGGACTCGTCGTCGATCATGAACGGCAGGGGCTTGGAGGGGTTGAGGAGGACGATCTCGGAGGCGTGGACCTCGACGCTCCCGGTGGAAAGCTTCGGGTTCTCGGTCCCGGAAGGCCGGGCTTCGACCTTGCCGGTCACGGCCGCGACGTACTCCAGGCCGAGCTCTTGCGCAGCGGCAAAGGCGGCGCGGTCCTCTGGATGGGCCACGACCTGGACCACGCCGCTGCGGTCGCGCAGGTTGAAGAAGCACACCCCGCCGTGGTCGCGTTTGGCGTGCACCCAGCCGGCCAGGCGGACGACGCGGCCGACCGCAGCCGGGCCCAAGCCCCCGCAGGGATGGTCGCGGAGCATCAGTTCGGTTCCGGGCAGAGGGCGGCGAGCTTGCGCGTATCCCTGATGACGAGGCGCCCGCGCCGGATGTCGAGGATGTTGGCGCGCTTCAAGGTCGAGAGCGCCCTGGTGAGGGGCTCGCGGGTCGTGCCCACGATGTCCGCCAGTTCCTGGTGAGTGTAGCGGTCCGCCAGCTCGCACGCGCCGCTGGACTTCTTGCCCGCGTCGGTCGCGAGCGCGTACAGGGTCTTGGACACCCGGCCGAGGATGTTGCGGAAGAGGAGGCTCTCGATCTCCTCGTTGGCCCGGCGCAGGCGCTCGGAGACCGTGCACAGGAGGAAATAGGTGAGGTGCGGGTCGCTCAGGAGGATGCGGCGGAAGTCCGCCCGCCTGATGACCAGGAGCTTGGATTCCTCCACGGACTGGGCCGAGGTGCACCGCGGCTTGCCCTGCAGGAGGGACATCTCGCCGAAGAAGTCCCCGGGGTGGAAGTAGGCGATGGTCTTGGTCTTCTTGGCCGCGGACCGGATGAAGATCTTGGCCCTGCCCGAGATCACGATGAACATCTGGTTGCCGAACTCATCCTTCGAGAAGATCTGCTGTCCCGCCGAGTATTCCCTGATCTGCGATATCTTGAGGATCTGCTTGAGATGCCCGGTCGAGACCGCGCTCAGGAATGGGATCTTTCTCAGGATATGGATGGACATGAAGGTATGTTACCTAACTCTGGAGGGGCCCTTCAACAGCGTGGCTAGGGGTCTTTTTCGGAGAGCTTCTCGACCGCGTCCGCGAGAGCGCGTGCGGTCTCCTCGGGCCGGGGGAGTCCGAGCTTGATGTAGGAGGCGGACATTCGGGAGAGGATCTCCCCGGCCGGACCGCTGAGAAGGAGGTCCTTCAGGAGGCCGGGGAGCCTCTCCGCCAGATCCTTTTCCTCCACGAGCACGGCGGCTCCGGCTGCGGCGAAGGACAGGGCGTTATGGGTCTGATGGCGGCCGCTCGCGTGAGGATACGGCACGAGCACCGCGGGCTTTCTCAGCGCCGCGAGCTCGGCCAGGGTGCTCGCTCCGGCCCGGCACAGGACCAGGTCAGCGGCCGCGTAGGCGGTCTCCATGTCCTCCACGTATTCCAGGACCGCGGCCGCGGCCCCGGCTTGGGCGTAGGCGGAGCGGACCTCGACAGCGTCTTTGCGTCCGGCCAGGTGCGCGACCTGGATGGGACCCAGGGCAGTGGCGGACTTGAGGATCCTGGGCAGGCTGAGGTTGAGTGTGCGGGCGCCCTGACTGCCCCCGAACACGAGCAGGGTCGTGGCTGCCGGGCTCAAGCCCAGCTTGGCTCGGGCCGGTCCCGGCTCTCCGGGGTGCCAGAGCGCGGGGCGGATCGGCGTGCCCGTCACGGTGCCCCCGGACCCATCGGCCGGAGGCAGGCCCCAGAAGAGCTCCGCTCCCAGCAGGACCGAGGCCCGGTTGGCCAGGCCGAGGACAGCGTTGGAATCATGCACGGCCCGGGGCACCCCGAGTCTCGCCGCAGCCGCGATGGCCGGGAAGGTGAGATAGCCGCCCATGCCGACCACGACCCTGGGCCCGAAGTCGCGCAGGACCCTGACAGCGAGGTTCGTGGAGGCGGCCGCTTTCCTGATGAACCCGAGCCATTCGAGCGAGGGTTTCCGCGAAAAGCCCCCCAGGTCGAGTTCGACGTAGGGGATAGCCGAGGTCTCGAGCGTTGGGAGGCTCGGGTCTCCCCTCCGGGTGAGGAACAGGACCTGCCAGCCGCGTTCTTTGAGCGTTTGCGCCAGGGTCAGGCCGGGGTAGAAGTGGCCGCCCGTGCCTCCGGCCGCGATCACAGCCCTGCGGGGTCCGGCGGCCGTCAATCCGGCCTCGAGCGCGCGGGCATGGCCAGCTGGGCCTGCCGGGAGATGTTGAGGAGGATGCCTACGGCCGCGAGTGTTGCCAACAGAGACGACCCGCCGAAGGAGATGAAGGGCAGCGTCATGCCCTTGGTGGGGAGCAGGCCGATGGACATGGACATGTTGATGAAGGCCTGCAGGCAGATGGAGAGGGTCAGGCCCGTGGCGAGCAGGGTGCCGAACATGTTGGGCGCCAGGCGCGCGGCGCGCAGGCCGCGCACGAGGAGCCCGGCAAAGAGGGAGAGACAGACGAGGGCGCCGAGGAGGCCCATCTCCTCGCAGAGCACGGGGAAGATGAAATCCGTGTGCGGGGTGGGCAGGTACATGAGCTTGAGCTTGGAACCGCCGAACCCTTTGCCCAGCCAGCCTCCGGACCCGACGGCCAGCAGGGCCTGGGCCACCTGGTAGCCCTGCCCCTGGCTGTCTATGCCGCCGGCCAGGAAGATCAGCAGGCGCTTGATCCGGTATTGTTCGCTGGCGATCGCGTAGACCACGGCAGGGACGGCCAGGGCCGCGGCGGCCAGGAGGTGCTTGCCGGGGCTTCCCGCGACGAAGAGCACGATCAGCATCACCAGGAACATGAGGACCGGAGTGCCGAGGTCGCGGCCGCCGCCGATGAGGGCGAGGAGGATGCCGACGAAGCCCACGGGGATGACGAAGCCCTTCCAGGGGCTCTCGAGCTTGCTGGCCCTGCGGTCGAGGTAGTAGGCGAGGAAGATCGCCGCGACGATCTTGGCGAACTCCGATGGTTGGAGGCCGATGGGGCCGAGCCGGACCCAGCGGTGGACGTTGGCGACCGGGTCGCTGCACAGCGCGAGGACCAGGCCTCCGACCGTGACCGCGAAGATGGGCCAGATCCACTCCTTGAGCCGGTTGTAGTCGAGCCGGCTCAAGAAAGCCATGGCCCACACCCCCAGCACGCCCCAGAGGGCCTGCCTTTTGACGAAATAGAACGGGTCCGCGAGCTTCTGGTCCGCCCAGATGGCGCTCGCCGAGTAGACCATGATGAGGCCCGTGCACAGGAGCGCCAGGGCGAGCACCAGCATGGCGTAATCGAGCCGCGGACGGCGCCTATCGCTGAGCATTACTTGGCCCCTCTCTGCCGCACGAGTTCCTTGAATTGGTTCCCCCGGTCCTCAAAATCCTTGAACTGGTCGAAGGAGGCGCACGCGGGAGAGAGGAGGAGTATCTCCCCCTTCTCCCCCACCTTGAGCGCGGTGTCCACGGCCACGGCCAGGGTGCCGCAGGGGAACAGGTGCACGGTCCCGGCGAGGTCCTCCTCCACCTTGGCCGCGGCGCTCCCGATGGTGAGGACGCACTTGACCCGTTCCGCGATGAGGGACTTCAGCGGAGCGTAGGAGCTCCCTTTGTGGAGGCCGCCGAGGATCAGCATGGTCTTGGCCCCAAGGGGCATGGACTTGAGCGCCACGAGGGTGGAGTCCACGTTGGTCGCCTTGGAATCGTTGACGCACCGGATGCCGGCCGCGGAGCCGCATTCCTCGAGCCGGTGCTCCACGCCCTTGAAGGACCTGAGCGCCGCCCTGATGGCGGCGGGCTTGATCCCCTGGCAGAGCGCCAGGAGCACGGCGGCCATGGCGTTGTGCTGATTGTGCTCGCCGGGGATGGGAGGCAGGGGGAAGGCGGCTTCCGCCTTCCCGGGCAGCCGCGCGCGGATGCCCTCCCCCTCGACCCAGGCATGCACGCCCAAGGCCTTCGGCCCGAAATAGAGCTTGCGCGAAGGGCAGCGCCGCGAGAGCTTCATCGTCAAGGGATCGAACGCGTTGAAGACGCACCAGTCGTCCGGGCCCTGGTCGCGGAAGATCCGGGCCTTGGCCTCGATGTAGCCCGACATGGCGCCGTGATGCTCGATATGGTCGGCCGTGATGTTCATGATGACCGCGGCCTTGGGCTTGAAGAAGCGGCTGTCCTCGAGTTGGTAGCTCGAGACCTCCATGACCAGGGTGTCCCCCGCCTTGGCCGTGGGGGCCGTTTCGCACGCGGGCCGGCCGATGTTGCCGCACGCCAGGGCCTTGCGGCCCCGCGGCAGCCCTTCCGCGAAGATGGCCGCACACAGCGCCGTGGTGGTGGTCTTGCCGTTGGTCCCCGTGATGGCGACCAGGGTCTTGGCCTTGCCGAAGGAGAGCGCTGTCTCGACCTCGCTGAAGACCGGGATCCCCGCGGCCTCGAGCCGGCTGATGATGGCCGCGCTGCGGGCGATGCCCGGGCTCTTGACCACGAAGCCGCATTTGAGCACGCGGTCGGAGTGGCGGGAACCCTCCCAGATGAGGTTCTTGGGAAGCTTGACCTCGGCCTTGATCCTCGCGGCCGGACGGGTGTCGCTGGCGAAAACGGTGAAGCCCTTGGCCAGGAGGAGCCTGGCCGCGGCCAGGCCCGACTTGCCCAGGCCCAGGACGCAGGCCCGCTGCTTCTTGAACCGGGACGGATTGAATGGTTCGGTCATGGTCGCTGGAGCTCGGTCATCGCAGTTTGAGGGAGGCCAGGGCCGCGAGCATGGTGACGATGCTCGCGATCCAGAACCTGACCGTCACCTTGGGTTCCGCGATCCCGGCCAGTTCGAAGTGGTGGTGGATGGGCGCCATGCGGAAGATCCGCTTGCCCTTGCGCAGCTTGTACGAGGTCATCTGGAGGATCACGGAGAGGGTCTCGACCACGAACACCCCGCCTACGACCGGCAGCAGCAGCTCCTGCTTGACGCACAGGGCCGCGACCGCTATGGCTCCGCCGAGGAAAAGCGAGCCCGTGTCGCCCATGAAGACCTCGGCCGGATAGGCGTTGAACCAGAGGAAGCCCAGGCAGGCCCCGACCGTGGCCGCCATGTAGACCGCGATCTCCCCGGCGCCGAGGACCGGGATGATGCGCAGGTAGGCGGAGATCTTCGCGTGTCCCGCGGTATAGGCGAAGACGCCGAAGGCGATGGCGCAGAAGATGACCGACCCCGCGGCCAGGCCGTCGAGACCGTCGGTCAGGTTGACGGCGTTGGAGGAGCCGACGATCATGAGCACGGCGAGCACGAAGTAAAGGGGCCCGAGCTCGATGAAGAGCTCCTTGGTGTAGGGGATGTTGAGCGTCGTGGGGAATGCGCTGTTGGGCGGGAAGACCGCGAGATACCCCACCGCCAGTACTGCCAGCGTCACCTGGGCCGTCAGCTTGGCCTTGGAGGGGATGCCGCCGCTGCTCTTCCGGACGAGCTTGGCCCAGTCGTCCCAGGCGCCGAGCGCGGCCAGGAGCGCCGAGACCGAGAGCATCAGCCAGGTGAACCTGTTGTCCGGCCTCATCCAGAGCAGGCAGGAGGCCGCGAGCGCGGTGAATAGGAGCAGGCCGCCCATGGTGGGCGTGCCGTGCTTGTTGAGGTGGCTCTGGGGGCCGTCGGCGCGCTGGATCTGTCCGATCTTGCGGCGGCGCAGCCCCTCGATGAGGGAGGGGCCCATCAGCAGGGAGACCGCCAGGGCGGTGACGGCCGCCCCGCCGGCGCGGAAGGTGATGTACTGGAAGACGTTCAACGGGCTCCACCAGGCGTGCAGGCCGCTGAGGTAGTAGAGCATCAGGACTCCAGGCGCTCCAGGACATCTTCGAACCTCATGGCCCGGGAAGCCTTCAGGAGCAGGGCGACCCCGGCCCGGAGCTCACTTTTGAGCTCCGGAAGCCAAACCCCGGGCTCCGCGGCGTGCCTCACCCGGAACGAGACGCCGCTCGCGGCCAGGGGGCGCAGGGCGTGCGCCATCTCCGGCCCGGCGAGGTAGACCGACTGGAGCGGCAGTCCTGAGAGCCAGACCCCCAGCTCCTCGTGCAGGCGCGGGGATTCCGGCCCCAGTTCCTTCATGTCGCCCAGGACGAGGACCTTGGCCTGGGACTTGAATTCCTGGCAGAAGGCGCCGATCGCGGCTTTCATGGAGGCGGGGTTGGCGTTGTAGGCGTCGAGGACGACGTCGCAGCCCAGGGGGTGGCGCAGCCGCTCGAACCTCATCCGGACGGGGCGGTGGTCGGCGAGGCCCGAAACGATGGCGGCCGTGTCGATCCCCATGGCCCAGGCCGCGGCCGCGGCCGCGGCCGCGTTGTGGAGATTGACGAGGCCGAAGGCCTCGAGGCGGACCTTCACCCTGCGGCGGTCGATGACGAGCCCGTCCGGGGGGATGATCCGGACCCGGGCGCGGGCTCCGGCGCCGAACGCGACGGCCCTGGCTCCGAGCCCGGCTTCGAGTGGAGCCAGCCAGGGGTCGTCGGAGTTGAAGACGACCCGTCCTTCGGAGGCCACGGCCGCGACGAGCTCCGACTTGGCCTTGAAGGTGGCCTCGAGGCTGCCGAAGAACTCCAGGTGCGCCGGCCCGATGTTGAGCAGGACGCCCACCGTGGGGTGGGCCATGGCGCCGAGCTCGGCGATGTCGCCGGGGCGAGAGGCGCCCATCTCGAAGACGCCGTAGCGGTGCTGGGCGGTCATCTCGAGGAGCGACAGGGGCAGGCCGATCTGGTTGTTGAGGTTGCCTTCGTTGGCGCAGGTCGCGCCCACGCGAAGGCAGATGCAGCGGAGCATCTCCTTGGTGGTGGTCTTGCCGTTGGAGCCGGTGATGCCCACGACCGGGATGTCGAACCGCCGCCGGTGGCGGGCGGCGAGGTTTGCGAGGCCCTTGAGCGTGTCGGGGACTTCGATGACGTGCGTAGGCCGCGGGCCGGGCTTGAGACGCAGCTTCTCCACGACCCAGCCCGAGGATCGGGCCGCGAGCTCGGCCGTAAGGAAGTCGTGGGCGTCGAAGCGGGCGCCTCGGAGGGCCCAGAAGACCTGCCCCTGGGCCAGGGCCCGGGAGTCCGTGGTAAGGGACACCACCCGGTCGGCTGGAGCGCCGGCGACGAGCCTGCCTCCCGCGAAACGCGCGAGGTCCTTGAAGGTCAGGTCGAGGTTGATGGCTGCCTCCCCAGGATCGCCTCCCGGGCCGTTTCCCGGTCGTCGAAATGGATCGTCTTCTCCCGCAGGATCTGGTAGTCCTCGTGCCCCTTGCCGGCGATGAGCACGATGTCGCCGGGCCGGGCCTCGCGGACCGCGGAGAAGATCGCCTCGCGCCGGTCCGCGACGACGGAGTAGTTCTTCAGCCCCGCCGCCGTGATCCCCGCCGAAATCTCCGCGATGATCGCGAGAGGGTCCTCGCCGCGGGGGTTGTCGCTCGTCACGAGCGCGAGATCGCTCCCGCGGCACGCGGCCGTTCCCATGGGACCCCTCTTCGTGCGGTCCCGGTCCCCCCCGCACCCGAACACCGTGATGAGCCGACCGTGCGGGAGCTCCCGGAGGTAGCCCAGCACGGTCTCAATGGCCGAGTCCGTGTGCGCGTAGTCTACGAAGACCCGGAAGTCCTGTCCGGCCTGCACCGGCTCGAGCCTGCCCGGGACCGCGGCGAGCGCCCCAAGCCCCGCGACGATGCCGACCTCGTCGAGGCCGAGGCCCGCGGCGGCGGCCGCCGCCGCCAAGGCGTTGGAGACGTTGTGGATCCCCACCATGTTGATCCTGGCGTTCCTGCGCCGGCCGTCGAAGTCCAGTTCGAAGCGCGTGCCCTCGGGCGTGAGCTCGGTCTTGAGGGCGCGCACGCGGGCCCCGGGCTTCAGGCCGTAGGTCCAGAGGTCGGCTTCCGAGGCGGCCCTGGCCACGGCGGCGACCCTGGGGTCATCGGCGTTGATTGCCGCGACACGCCGCTTTTTGGAGGAGTCGGCGCGGCACAGGAGCTCGAAGAGGCGGATCTTGGCGTTGAAATAGTCCTCGGTGGTCTTGTGGAAGTCGAGGTGGTCCCGGCGCAGGTTGGTGAAGACCGCGGCGTCGAACTCGATCTCGTCGGCGCGGCCGAGCGAGAGGGCGTGCGAGGAGACTTCCATGGCCACATGGGTCGCTCCCTCGTCCTTGAAGCGGCGGATGAGACGGAGCAGCTCGAGGGAGATGGGCGTGGTGTTGACGGCCTTCTGCTCCCGTCCCCGGAACCGGTAGTTGACCGTGCCGACCACGGCCGGCATGCCCCCGCACGCCGCGATGATGGATTCGAGGAAATAGGTGACCGTGGTCTTGCCGTTGGTCCCGGTGACCCCGACCACCGCGAGCGCCGCGGAGGGCCTTCCGAAGAAGGCATCCGCCATCCGGCCCATGGCCTGGGGCAGATCCCGGACCTGGACCCAGGTGGCGGGCAGGCTGATGGGGGCCGGCGGGACGGCCAGTTCGCTGATCACCGCGCAGGCGCCCCGCTCGATGGCTTCCTTGACGTAGCGGCTCGCGTCCGTCTTCGAGCCCGGGATCGCGAAGAAGACGGCCCCCGGCGAGACCTCGCGCGAATCGTGGGTGAGCCCCGTGACCTCCATGTCGGTCCGGCCGCGGGTCTCGATGCCGGGAGCGTATTGGAGCAGGGCGGCGAGGGTCATCAGAAGGACCTCGCTCCATCGGCTCCGGCGGCCTGGGCCGTGGCGCGGGCGCGGGCGATGCCCAGCGGCCGGTCGGGCGAGACTCCCTCCAGCGTGAGCAGCCTCCTGGCCACCTTCGCGAAGACCGGCGCCGCCACTTGCGATCCGTAGTACGCCCCTCCCTTGGGGTCGTCCATGAGGACGAGGATGGTGAACCGGGGCTTGCTGACCGGCACGAACCCGATGAAGGACGCGACGAACTTGGTCGTGGAGTACCTCTTGGTGACGGGATCGAGCTTGCGGGCGGTGCCGGTCTTTCCAGCCACCCGGTAGCCGGTGACCTGGGCGCTCAAGCCCGTCCCGCGCTCGACCACTCCTTCGAGTATGGCCGTCAGCTTGAGGATGGTCTCTTCCGAAGCGATGCGCCGTACCCGGGAGGGCTCCCGGCCGGTGAGCACGGCGGAAGGTTCGTAGAGGGTCCCGCCGTTGGCGATGGCGCTGTAGGCGCCGATGAGCTGGATGGGGCTGACAGCGACCCCGTAGCCGTACGCCGCCGAGAGCAGCGCCACGCGCGTCATGTCGGAAAGGGGTCTGAGGTTCCCGCCGGTCTCCCCGGGCAATCCGATGCCCGTCTTGTTGAGGAAACCGAACGCCTGGCAGTAGCGGTAGAACTTCATGGCTCCCAGCCGCTCCGCCACCTTGGCGGTGCCGATGTTGGAGGAGCGCTCGATGATCCCAGCGAGGGTGAGCAGGCCGGCCGGTTCGTGATCCTTGATGGTCAATCCCGGCGCCAGTTCCCATGAGCCGTTCTCGCAGAAGACCGTCTCGTCGTCTTTCACCGCGTTCTCTCCTATAGCGGCGGCAGCGGTGACGACCTTGAAGGTGGATCCGGGCTCGTAGGCGTCCTGGACCGCGGCGTTGCGCAAGGCGTTGGGCGGGTAGGAAGCCATGGCGAGCATCCTGCCGTTGGCGGGATCCTGGACGAGGACGAGACCGCTGGCCAGGGAGTGCTTCGCCACGGCCTCGGCCAGAGCCTCTTCGGCGTAGAACTGGAAGTTGCGGTCGAGCGTGAGGCGCAGCGGCTCGAGCGGGGCTTCACGGGCGGTTCCGCCGCGGTAGATCTGGCGGCCCTTCCCGTCGCGGAGGACCTCGCGCTGCTCCGGCTCACGGACGAGCTCCCGATCGAAGGCCAATTCGACCCCTGACAGGCCGCGTCCATCGTTCGAGACGGAGCCGATGACGCTGCGGCCGAGCTCATCGTTGGGGTAGGCGCGTTTGTACCCCGCCGTGATCCCGACTCCGTTGATGCGGGCCGTGGAGACCCTCTCGGCTTCCTCGGAGGACAGGTCATCCTTGACCTGAAGGAACCGGCCAGGCTCCCTGAGACGCTTGAAGAGGTGCTCCGCCGGGATGCCGAGCTCCTGGCCGAGCTTGCGGGCCAGGGCCTGGGGGTCGTGGACGATGGGTTTATCGATGAAGCAGGACCAGGCCGGCACGGATTGGGCCAGGACCCGGCCGGACCGGTCCTGGATGTCCCCCCTCCTGGGGGCGTCCCGGGAGATCCGGTCCACCTCATCCGAGACCTGGGTCAGCAGATTCTGGTGCTGCGCGACCTGGAGGTAGGCCAATCGGGCGGTCAGCGGCAGGAGAGGAGCCATGGAGATGGCCGCGGCCCAGGCCAGGCGGGCTCGGATGTCCATGCGTGGCCGATTTTAGGTCGGCCTTCTCAACGCGGAGAGGGTCTGGCGGACGGTGGTCAAAATCCCGAAGGGCCTCGGCCGGATGCCGCTGCCGGAGACCGCGGAAACGGGGGCTGCGTCGAGGATGCGGATCGACTCGGGGCCCGCGGGCTGCATGCGCAGCCGTGTCCGGGCGTGATGGGCGAGCTGGGCCGGGGCGATGGTTTTCTCCCACTGCATGCCCTCGGACATCAGGTGTCCGCGCAGGACGCGGACGCGCGCGCGGGCGGCCTCGACCTCGTAGCCGAAACGTGTGGCCTGCACGCGCTGCCAGACCAGGACCCCGGCTGCCGCGGCCAGGGAAAGGACGGCGATCATGCGGCTGCGCGCGCGTTGACGGATCATGGATAGGACCGCCTGAAAAGGTGCGGATGCCCCGCCGAGAGGGCATCCGCCAAAGGTGCGGGCACCCCGCCGAGAAGGTGCCCGCTAAAGGTGCGGGCGCCCCGCCGAGAAGGCGCCCGCCAAAGGTGCGGATGCCCCGCCGAGAGGGCACCCGCCAAAGGTGCGGGCACCCCGCCGAGAAGGTGCCCGCTAAAGGTGCGGGCGCCCCGCCGAGAGGGCGCCCGCCAAAGATGCGAGCGCCCCGCCGAGAAGGCGCTCGCTAGATTCATGTTCGTCGTTCCTCCTGTCCTTGCTCTTAGAGCGCGTTCCGCGCCCTGAGGAACACCCGCCGCCACACGTACCCCGCGGTCGTGTCGGACGAGATCGGGACCAGATGGATGGTCCTCTGCCTGCTGCTGAGCATGCCCACCGTGTTCTCCAGGTGGAACAACGCCGTCAACCCCGCGCTCGAGCCGTTGATCACCGCGTGAGCTTTCATTCGGTCCCTCCCTCAAGAGATTCCGTCATGGTCGCCTCCCACGGCGATGGATGCGACCATTTCCTCGCTTAAGCTCGGTCATGGCTGTCTTCATGGGCCCGTCTTTTCGACGATCCGCAATTTGGCGCTGCGCGAGCGGGGGTTGGCCTCCACTTCGGAGCGCGACGGGGTGAAAGGCCTCCGACCCCCGAGCCCCGTCCACCGACACCAGCCCTGGGTGACGAAGGAGGAGAAGACGTTCTTGACGATCCTGTCCTCCAACGAATGAAAGCTGATGACTCCGACCCTTCCGCCTGCCTTGACATAAGGAAGGACGGTCTCGAGTCCGCGGGTCAGGTTCTCGAGCTCGGCGTTGACCGCGATGCGCAGGGCCATGAAGGTCCGCGTGGCCGGATGGATGCCTGTGCGCGGCACGGACTTTTCGATGACCGCGGCGAGCTCCGTCGTGGTCTCGAAGGGGCGTTCGGTCCGGCGGCGCACGATGGCCCGGGCGATGCGGCCGGCAAGGGGCTCCTCGCCGAACTCCTTGATCAGCATGGAGAGCTGTTCGAGGGGCCAGCGGTTCACGATGGCTTCGGCCGTCAGCGGGCTGTCCGGCGAGAGGCGCATGTCGAGCGGGCCCGAAAGCTGGAAGCTGAAGCCCCGCTCGGCCTTGTCGAAGTGAAGCGATGAGACGCCCAGGTCGAAGAGGGCCCCGGAGAGAGGGAAGAAGCGCTCCGACTCGAGGGCCTGTCCCAGGGACCGGAAGTTGGTCCGCACGGTCCGTAAGCGGCCGGCGAAGGGGGTGAGCCGGAGGCGGGCTTCATGAAGGGCTTCGGGGTCCACGTCGAGACCGAGGAGGCTGCCTTGGGGCGAGAGCTTCGCCAGGATGCCTTCGGCGTGGCCGCCGAGGCCGAGCGTGGCGTCGAGGTAGAGCCCGGCCGGGTCCTGGACCAGATACTCCAGGACCTCAGCGAGCAATACCGGGATGTGCCGGGGCTGCGCGCTCAAATCGGCAGGGTCTTCGAGACCGACCGATAGGCCGGCTCGACCCTCGATCTCATGTAGGAATTCCATCGTCTCCAATCCCAGATCTCAGCCCGGTGTCCCGCGCCATGCACCAGCACGCGCGAGTCCAGGCCGGCATGCTTCTTAAGATATTCGGGGATGAGGATCCTCCCCGCCGAATCCAGTTCCGCTTCCATCGTATCGCTGAAGAACTTCCGCGTCGCCGCGCGCTCGACCTCCTTGTCCTTCATCGTGAAGTTCTGCAGATCGTTCGAGAGCTTTTCGAACTGCGTCGGAAGGAAGAGGTAGAGGCAGCCCTCTCGGCCGCTCGAAAGGAAGAAGTTCCCCCCCTTCTCCTGGAGGAGCGCCTCGCGGAACTTCGGCGGGACGTTCAGGCGGTTCGTCGGATCGAGCGAGTACTCGTATCGTCCGATGAGCAGTGCCATGAGAGTTCCCCAGTTCCCCCCAACCTTTCCCGTTTTCTCCCAAACTTTCACAACGGGACTAGAGTATAGAGGTTGGGAAATAATTTGTCAAGGCCTAGTGAGTCCCAATTTCCCGCGGGGGTCTGAGTCGGGTCGCGCCTTTAAGGAGCGCGCGTGTCCGCGCGCGACTTATAGGAACGGCTCACCGGCTCGACTGGAGGTCGTAGCGCCACGCGTGCTCGAGGGCGGTGACGCTGGTGTAGGGCGCCCCGTAGGCGCGGTAGAGGGCCTCGGGCACGGGCTTGCCGTCGCGCAGATGACGGGAGAAGTGGTAGAAGGCCGAGCGCTGGCGGGTGTGGAGGAGGAATCGCACGAGGCTGTAGGACTGCGCGTACCAGAGGCGGACCTTCGCGTCCTGCGCGCCCGAGGTGGCGCTGACGCGCATGAGGTCGGCCAGCGCGTAGCCGCCGCCCTCCTTGAGGACGGCGAGGTTCTCGTGCAGCCAAACGGGAGCGGCGAGGCCGCGCTCGACCTGGACGAGGGTGGACATCCCTTCGCTGAGCCACAAAGGATTGTTCTTGCCGCCGAGGAAGAAGCTGTCGTAATAGATGTGGCAAAGCTCGTGGGCGAGGATGCCCGGGAGCTCGGCGCTCTCGTAGAGGTAGATCTTGCGCTTGCGGATGGAGGTGGCGCCCCCGGACCAGACGGGGCGGCCGGTCTCCCGGCGGTAAGTCTCCTGATGCTTGAAGAGATAGATGGTGACCCGCTCATCGTTGGCCCATGGCGAGAAGGAGGCCATGTCGAGCATGAGGTTGCCGTGCAGATTCTCGAGCAGGGACACGGTTTCATCGGACACCCTCGGTCCCTCGACGAAGATCGTGAAGTGACGTGTCTCCGTCTTGGAGTACCCCGCGGGCGCCGGGAGGTCGGGAACCGGCGTCACTTGCTCCGGCTGGGGGCGCGGCTTGGGGGGAGGCAGGGTCACGGGAATCTCGGTCCCGGGCAGGACCGGCACCGGCGCGTCGGGTCTGGGCAGGAAAACCATGGCCTCAGGCAGGACCGGCGCCGCGTCCGGCATGAGTTGGGCGGATTCGGGCATGATCGTCGGGGATTGGGGCAGAGCCTTGTACGGGTTGGGGACATGCGCCATGCCCGGCCGCGAGGGGGCTTCTTCCTCGCCGAGGTACTGGTAGACCATGATGCCCCAGAGGCTGATGATCACCACCCAGATCAGGACTCGGAGCTTGAGCAGTATGTCCACGTTATTGGTCTGCCTTATATGGTGCCTGGCATCAGACCAACTTTCATTATCCTGAGGTTGATGCCTGGCACCAGCACATGGGGCCTCATCAATGCTTCGTCGCGACCAGCCTCATGGCGGTCTGGGCCAGGGAGTGCACGAACATCGCGACCACGACGATGAAGGTCGCGTGGACGAGCGCCATCCCGAATGCTTCCGGCATCTCGGGGGAAAGTCCCCGGAAGACGTAGATGCCCATCATGGTCCCGGAGGAGACCAGGGCGGTGAGCAGGGTCGTCCACCACCGCATGGTGAGGGCCGCCGTGACCGGGGCCATGACGAACAGCAGCCACATCGGGCCCCAGAAGGTGTGGAGCAGATAGAAGAGGGGCACCGTCCAGACGAAGTTCATCCACACCTGGAGCGCGCGCATGAAGCGGGTCCAGCCCACGAACCTGTAGGTGTTGGCGGACAGCCACCAGTTGACGGCCGCGGAGACGGCCAGGATCCAGAGCGAGTGCTTGACCTCCGGCGGCAGGTGTCCGGGAGTGTCCGATCCGCGGAAGTACAGGGCGGAAAGGACGAGGAAGAGGGCGAACGGCGAGAAGTAGTAGTTGAGCATCTGCATGAGGGTTCCTCCTTAATGGTCTCCCTTCTTGGAGAAGAGCGCCAGAAATCGGTCGCCGCTCTCTCGCGGCAGGCGGTAGGGACGGGCGCCCCCCCAGCCCGCGCCCGAAGACGACAGGGCCGCGGCCAGCGCCGAAGAGCCTGGGTCGGGAGGGATGGATTGGTAGACCACGACGTGTCCCCCTTCCTTCGCCCAGGGCAGGGAAACGGCCAGGGCCTCCTCGAGAGGGGCCAGGGCCCTGGCCACGACGAAATCGTATCGGTCATCCCTGCCTTCGCGCCGGTCCTCCGCGCGCCTGCGCAGCAGACCGATGTCCGAGAGCCGCAGCAAAGCCGCGGTCGCGCTCAGGAACCCGTACCTTTTCAACCGGGGCTCCATGAGCGTCACCCGCGCCTCGGGCCACGCGACCTTGACGGCGAGGCCTATGAAGCCCGCGCCGGATCCGACATCGAGGACCGCGGGCGCAGGGTCTCCGGAGAGTCCTTTGAGGACCGGGACGCAGGCCAGGCCGTCCGCGATGTGGCGCAGGGCCACGGTCTCCTCGTCTTCGGCCGCCGTGAGGTTGGCCTTGCGGTTGAAAACAAGGACAGCCCTGCCGTAGCGGCGCAGCTGGTCGACCTGGCCGTCGTCAAGGCGGAGCCCCCATGATGAGGCGGCCTGACGGAGCTCCGCGAAGGGGTCCGGGGTCACGAGGACTCCTTGACGCGCCGCAGACGCTCGGCTTGGATCCAGAGGATCTGCACGTCCGCCGGGGTCACCCCGGGGATGCGGGATGCCTGCCCGAGGGTCGCGGGGCGCACCCGGTCGAGCTTCTGCCGCGACTCGGCCGGCAGCGAGGGGATGGACGCCCAGTCCATGCCCGCCGGCAGGGGCACGCCATCCCAGGAGCGCAGCTTTTCCGCGGCGCGCGTCTCTCGGGCGATGTAGCCCGCGTAGGAGGCCCGGACGCGGCGCTGTCCTTCCGCCAGGGCGTTGCTCCAGGGACGAAGGTCGTCATCCGACCAGCGCCGGGAGCCGCCCGAAACGAGTTCCCGGTAGCGGCAGAAGCGCTCATGGTGGAAGACGGAAACCAGCCCGAGCCCGCGGCCGAGGTCCATGAGCCTGAGGTCCGCGTTGTCCGCCCGCAGGCTCATCCTGAACTCGGCCCGGGCCGTGAACATGCGGTAGGGCTCGTCGACTCCCTTCGTCACCAGGTCGTCGGCCAGCACGCCGATGTACGCCTGGTCCCGGCCGAGGACGAGGGGTTCCTCCCCGCGCAGCCGCAGGGCGGCGTTGATCCCGGCGATGAGCCCTTGGGCAGCGGCTTCCTCGTAGCCCGTGGTGCCGTTGACCTGGCCCGCGAGGTAGAGGCCGTCGACCCCCTTCGCCTCAAGGGTAGGCCTGAGCTGGGTCGGCGGGAAGTAGTCGTACTCCACCGCGTAGCCGGGCCGGGTCAGGCGGGCGCGCTCCAGGCCCCGGACGGAACGGACCAGCTCGACCTGGACGTCCAGGGGCAGGCTCGTGGAGAGCCCGTTGACGTAGAGTTCGCCGGTCCCGAGGCCTTCGGGCTCGAGAAAGAGCTGGTGGCGGGTCTTCTCCGGGAACTTCATCACCTTGTCCTCGATCGATGGGCAGTACCTCGGCCCGATGGACTTGATCTTGCCGGAGTAGAGGGGCGAGCGGTCGAGGTTGTCCCGGATGATCCGATGGGTCAGCTCGTTGGTGTAGGTGATGCTGCACGGCAGCAGCCGGCCGCGGACCTTCGTGGTGAAGTGCGAGAACGGCTTCGGAGGATCGTCCGAGGGCTGGGCCTCCATGACGGAGAGATCCACGGACCGGGCGTCGAGCCGCATGGGCGTGCCCGTCTTCATCCGGCCGGCGGTCAAGCCCAGTTCGGCCAAGCTGGCCGTGAGCGCGCCCGCGGCGGCGTCGCCCGCGCGGCCTCCGGGAGAGGAGTCTAGGCCGAAGTGCAGGAGGCCGTTGAGGAAGGTGCCCGCGGAGACCACGACGGCCCGGCTCCGCAAGGCCGCTGCGCGCCGGGTCAGGACGCCCGCGAGCCGGCTGCCTTCGACCCACAGGCCCACGGCCTCGTCCTGCATCAGCTCGAGGTTCTCCTGGCGCTCGAGCACGGCCTTGAGGGACGACGCGTAGAGCCTCTTGTCGCATTGCGCCCGGGGGGAGCGCACCGCGGGCCCCCTGCTCTCGTTGAGGGTCCGGAAGTGGATCCCGCTGCGGTCCGTGTTCCGGGCGGTCTCCCCCCCGAGGGCGTCGATCTCGCGGACGAGCTGGCCCTTGGCGATGCCTCCGATGGAGGGGTTGCAGGACATCTGGCCGATCGCGTCGAGGTTCATGGCCAGCAGCAGGGTCCGGACTCCCATGCGGGAGGCGGCCAGGGCGGCCTCGGCGCCGGCGTGCCCGCCTCCGATGACGATGAGGTCGCGGCGATCGGGATGGGAGATCATCCGAAGAGCATGACCATGAGGATCTCGCGGGGAACGATCCCCGCGGCGTAGAGAGAAAGGACCAGGGCGGCTTGGAAGACGACGGAGAGCAGGATGGCCATGAAGGCGCGGGGTAGCCTCAAGCCCGTCAGCTCCCGCAGTCCCGAGGCGCCGGACCAGAGCAGCCACAGGCCCATGACGACCTGGCCCGCGATGAAGGCGTTCTCATGCCGGAGCATTGCTGAGACCGTCAGGGGAGCGGCGAGCGGGAGGAAGACCGCGTTGAGCGCCAGCATGAAGCCCGTGACCTGGCGCCACTCAGAGGCCGGGACTCCTCGGAGGCAGGGATAGAACAGGCCGAGCCAGACCGCGGTCCCGGCCAGGAACGCGGCCTTCCCCATGCTGTGGACCTGGAGGTAGAGGACCACCAGGATCAGAGACCACGCGGCCCATGCGACGCCGATGGCCAGGCGCACCGCGAGGGTCCCGGAACGGAAGAACCGGACCAGCCCCATGAGGAAGACGATCCAGACAGCTTCCATAGGCAGGTTCCAGAAGGCCGCCTGCGCCAGATGGCCGCTCCCCTCCGTCGTGAAGGGCATGGAGCCTCCCCCGGGAAAGCCCGGCGGCTTGAGTCCGGTGAACACTGCGAAGGCAACCAGGAACGCGGCGTAGATCCACAGGCTCGACGCCAGGCTTTCGGCCCGGCCGCACTCCCGGGCCGCGGCCCGGGGGTCGAAGAGGACGAGCCAGCCCAGTCCGACCGGGCCTGCGGGGGCCGGCTCAGGCTTTCTGCGTGGCGTGCTCATAATGCCGAGCCCCCCAGAAGCAGAGTCCCGCTGCGGGCGCAAGAAGGACCAAGGCCAGCAGGAGGGCGGCCCTCAAGCCCCAGGCGTCGGAAACCGCCCCGATGATGGCTGGAGACATCGCGTCGCCGAAGGCATGGACGATGAAGATGTTGGCGGCGAAAGCCAGGGGCCTGAGGCTCTCTTCCGCGACCGAGGCCACGACCGCGTTGAGCGGCCCCATATAGAGGAAGACGAGGGTCTGGGCCGCGAAAAGGAGGGCTGTTCCGACGCGCGGGTCCGGAGCCAGGAGGGCCCCCATGCCCAGGGGCAGTCCTGCCAGCATGCCCCAGCCTGAGACCAGGAACAGCCATCTCCCCGACCCCCTGGAAAGCCTGCCGGACAGCCAGCCCCCGAGCACGATCCCGAGCAGCCCCGCTCCAGCGGTGACCCCTCCGAAGAGGTCCGAGGCGCCTGAGATCCCGAAGCCCCTGAAGCGCACGAAGAAGGTAGGCATCCAGACCGCGAAGCCTCCCAGGGCGAAGGTCGTCAGGGCCATGGCAAAGGTGCACGCAGCGTAGCTCGGGATCCTCATGAGGGCCTTGTAGGTCGCCGCGCCGGCTGCGTCCGGCGCCTCCGGCCCCCTCCGCGCAAGGAGAACGGCCGCGCTCCGGGGACCTGACGCCCTTGCGTCAGGCAGCAGCCACGCCGAGGCCGCGAAAGCCAATCCGGGCAATCCAAGGACCGCGAGCGCCGTCCTCCAGCCCCAGGCGTGGCCGAGCCTGCCTGCCAGGACATAGCCGAGCGCGCTCCCCAGGGGGATGGCCGCGCTGTAGAAGGCCAGCGCGAGCGGCCTGCGTTCGGGCGGATGGTGATCCGCGACGAAAGACGGCGCGGCCGAGCCGAAGCCCGCTTGCGCGGCTCCGGTCGCGGCTCGTGCCGCGAGCAGTCCCCACAGTCCGGCGCACCACCCCGTGCCGGCCACGGCCAGGCTCCAGAGGGCGCAGGGCACCGCGATCCAGCCCTGGCGCGAGCCGCGGGAAGCGAGCCAGCCCAAGGGCAGGGCCGCGGCGATGTAGGCGGTCATGAAGGTCGTGGCCGTCAGCCCGGTCTGGAAGTCGGTCAGGCCGAGGTCCTTCTGGATGAAAGGCAGGAGCGCGTAGGGGGCCTGGCGGTGCACGTACTTGGCGGCGTTGATGGCGGCCATGGTCGCGAGAACCAGCAGGGCCGTGGAAGGCATCTTATGGCTCGACTATATCTTGAAGACCGCGTCCCCGGTCCTGACCCTGTCCGCGAGCTTGAGTCCGACTCCTTCGCCGGCTGACGCGCTCTGGACGCTCTGGTAGGCCACCTGCAGGGAATCGATCCTCTGGGTCAGGTCCGTGGTGTGGCCTTTGACGCGGATGGTGTCTCCCACCGCGAGCGGGGCCTCGAGCACGAGGATGGCCACCTTGAGGTGGGAGTAGTAATTGATGACTTTGCCCAGGAAGACCGCGCCCACGATCTGCTGCTCCGCGGTGATGCTGGAGATGGGGGTCCGGCTGGCCGGCGGCGAGGGATGCTTCGTCTGGGACACCGCGGGCTTGCGGCGGGCCTGCGTCGTGGGCTTGCGGGCCGCCTTCCTCGAGCGCGAGGTTTTCGTCCTGCGCTTGGCCGGCTTCGTCCGGGATCCCGGGGTCCGTTTGCGAGTGGAGTTTTTCGTGGTCATGGAGTCAATCCTCGTGGATCATTTTCCGACGCAGAATCTTGCGAAGATGGCGGACAGCACCGAAGCGGGCGCATCCTCCCCGGTGATGCTCCCGAGCTCCCTGAGGGCGGCGCGCAGGCCGCTCGCGGCCAGCTCCTCCCAGGCTCCGGGCCTCTCCGTCACCGAGCGGCCTGCGGCCGCGAGTTCGGACGCGCAGGCCAGCAGGGCCGCATGGTGGCGGCCGGAGGTGACCGTGACGCCGTCCTGCTCTCCGGGGGAATCCCCGAGGAGCGGCCCGATACGGGCGACGAGGTCCCGGAGACCGAGGCCTGTCCTGGCCGAGACCGCGGCGTCGCAGGCCGGGGCCTCCGGCGTCTCGGCAGCTGAGGGCAGGTCGGCTTTGTTGCGGACGGTGAGCGCTGGGCGGCCGAGCGAGGCCAGCCGTTCCAGGATCCGGCGGGAGGCGGCTTCGTCCTCCGGGCCGGAGGGGCGCGAGCCATCCACGACCAGCAAGGCCAGGTCGCAGCGCTCCAGGGCCCGGTCCGTGCGCTCGAGGCCCAGGGATTCGGCCTCGTCCGCCGGATGGTCCGTCAGCCCGGCGGTGTCGATGAGCACGGCCGGGATGCCTCCGAGGTCGCAGGGCTCTTCGAGGGTGTCGCGGGTGGTGCCGGGAGAGGCGCAGACGATGGCCCGCTCCATGCCGAGGAGGGCGTTGAGGAGGCTCGACTTGCCGGCGTTGGGCCTGCCCACGATGGCGACCCTCGCCCCTTCGGCCAGCAGGCGGCCGTTCTTGAAGGTCCGCGCGAGAGTCAGGACCCGGGAGCGCCCCGCTTCCAGCTCGCAGAGCGCCGCTCCGGGCTCGACGATCGGGATGTCCTCCTCGGGGTGGTCGAGGCTCGCCTCCACGCGCACAAGGAGGTCCGTGAGGGAGCTTGAGAGCCCGCGGACCTCCCTGGAAAGCCCCCCCTCGAGCTGCTCGAGGGCCGCGCGATGGGACCGGCCCGTGCGGGCGCGGATGAGGTCGCAGACCGCCTCCGCTTGCGAGAGGTCCAAACGGCCGTTGAGGAAGGCGCGCTGGGTGAACTCCCCGGGCAGGGCGGCTCTGGCCCCGGACGCCAGGGCCGCGGCCAGGAGCCGGCCGAGGATGAAGGCCGAGCCGTGCGCCGTGATCTCGATGAGTTCCTCCCCCGTGGAGGTGGCCGGGCCGGGGTGGTAGACGACGACCACCCGGTCCAGGGGGCTCCCGTCGAAGTCCGCGCGGCAGACCACGGCACGCTTGGGGCTCAGGCCCTCCCCTCCGACCTTGAGGAACCGGGACGCGACCTCCCGCGCGGAGGGACCGCTCAGGCGCAATATCCCCAACGCGCCGACCCCGGGCGGGGTGGCGATGGCCGCGATCGTGTCGCTTTTCCCCCCCACGGGGGGGGTGTCGCTGACCCCCCCGGCGGGGGGGTCAGCAGCGGGGGGGCCGAACGACGTTGTCACTATTTCGGCCGGATGACCACCTTGCGCCACGACCCTTCTCCTTCAGACGCGGTCGTCACGTCGGGGTCGTTGGCCAGTTTGCGGTGCACCAGGCGGCGCATCGCCGGGTCCATCGCGGAGAGCCTGAAGGGCTTCTTCGTCTGCTTGACGATGTCGGTCCCCCGCTGGGCTTCTTTGAGCACGGACGCCTCCTTCTTCTCGAGGAAGTTCAGCGCGTCCACCCAGACGGCCACGGGCCTCTTGAGGTCGCGGGTCGTGATCACGGTGACCAGGAACTGGAGCGATTCCAGCACCTTCCCCTCCTGGCCGAGGAGGATGTCGATGCCCGGGGCGTTCACCACGGTCATGACGCGTTCCTGGTCCGCGTCCCAGCGGGTCTGGACCGAGACTCCTTCGATGCCCATGAGGGAGAGCATCTGCTTGAGTATGCCCTCCGCGTGTCCGCGGGCCGTCTCGACCTCGGCCGGGGTCAGCGGCGTCTCGTCCTGGACCCGGTGTTCCGCGGGCGCGGACCTTCTCCGATCGCCCTGTGCCGGCGGACGCTCGGTCCCGTCCGCCGGTGCGGGCCGGGGCGCCGGTGATCTGGGCCTGTCGCCGGATTCGTTCCGGCGGGGGCGGCCGTCTCCGCGGGAAGGACCCCTGTCCTGGCCGCGGCCTCCCCGGGGCGAGTCGTGCTGGCGCGGGGGGCGCGGGCCGCGGTCGCGGCCCTGCTGGGCCCGCCGCGGCCCGTCGTGCTGCCCGCCCGAGGGCTTGGGCGAGTCGGTTCCCCAGCGCTTCTCCGTGACCCTGACCTTGGCAGGCTTCTTCCCGAACCCGAGGATGCCTCTGGCGCCCTCATCCAGGATCTGTACTTCCACTTGGTCGCGCCTGAGGCCCAACGCCCTGAGCGCGCTCTCGACGGCTTCAGCGACCGTGCTGCCTTCGCATTCGATTTGTTCCATGGGATGGTTGACCTCCGAAAGCTCAGACTTCCTTCTCAAAATGGCCCTTCAACGCCACCTGCTCGACCACGGTGATCACCGAGTTCGTCAGCCAGTAGAGCACGAGGCCTGACGGGAACTTGAGGAACATGAAGGTGAAGATGACGGGCATCCATGTCATCATCTTGGCCTGCATGGGGTCGGTGGGCGCCGACGGGCTGAACTTGTTCTGCACGAACATGAGCCCGCCCATGACCACGGGCAGGATGTAGTACGGGTCCTTGGCCGAGAGGTCCCTCACCCAGAAGATCCAGACTGCGCCGTGAAGCTCCCAGGCGTTGCGCAGGGTGTTGTAGAGCGCGATGAAGACCGGCATCTGCACCAGGAGCGGCAGACAGCCTCCGAGCGGGTTGGCGCCCGTGCGCTTGTAGAGCTCGAGCATCTCCGCGTTGAGCCTAGCCGGGTCCTTGGCGTACTGCTGCTGGAGCTTCTGCATCTGGGGCTGGACCTTCTTCATGGCCGCGGCCGACTTGAGGGTCTTGTACGACAGGGGGAAGAGCACGGTCTGGACCACGATGGTCAGCAGGATGATGGCCCAGCCCCAATTGCCGGTAAGGCCGTAAAGGAATCCGAGGAGCCGCATGATGAACCGGCCGATGGAGGCGAAGAATCCGAAGTCGATGGCGCGTTCGAGACCTACCCCGAAGGACGCCAGTTTGCCGTGGGCCTTGGGACCGAGGTAGAATGGGATCTCCCAGGCGCGTTCCTCTCCGGGCTTGAGCTCGAGGCTCCCGGCCATGAACCACACCAGGGGAGGATGGGACACGTCGATGCGCTCGAAGACATGGGGAGTCGTGACCGCGGCCAGGAAATAGCGGTTGTCCACCCCGATCCAGCGGAAGTCCGTCTTATGCGCGCCGTCCTTGAAAACCTCGACCCTGCCCCGGGTCCCTTTGCCTTCGGGCGTCAGGCCGATGGCTCTCCAGACCTTGGGGTTCTCCTCCTTCTCGCTGTCCACCGTGCCCAGGCCCGGTCCCACGGCCATGGCCCAACTTCTGCTGGGTCTGGCCTCCTTCGTCGGGTTGGAGACTTTGACCGTCAAGACCGGGAGGCTGGCTTCTCCTTTCCATGAGAAGTCCTTGGTCACCTTGAGTCCGTCGGGACGCACGGCGGTCCAGCGCGCGATTCCCTGGGGCGAGGACTGGCGCTGGAACGAGAGGTCCGGCCAGGTGGCGAACAGGCCCGGCGTCGGGTCCTGGATGAGTTCGACCATGCCTAGAGGTCCCTTGAACCTGCAGCTGACGATGGCCGCTCCGGCCGGATGAACGAGGAGCTCCGCGCCTCCGAGGGAGACCTTGTCGGATTCTTCTGCAAGGCGGGCGCGGTCGCGGTCTCCGGTCTGCCGACCTTCGACCGCTTCCTCGCCGGCCGCCGGGGCCGTCCGGCCTCCGGCAGGTTCCGGGGCTCGGTCGCGCGTCCCTGCGGAGGTCTGCGTCGAGGCCGGGCCTGAGGCCTGAGGCCTGCGGCCCGGAGGGTTCGGGTTGAGGCGCTTCTCCACGAAGCCGTACCAGCCGAGGTAGACCAGCAGGGAGAGGGAGACGGCGATGATGAGGTTCTTGTTCATTTCAAAGGTACCGGGTCGGACCCGCCGGCGCTGAACGGATGGCAGCGCAGCAGCCGCCGGGAGCCGAGCAGGGCTCCCCTGGCAAGGCCGTGCGCCGCGACCGCCTGGCGTGCGTAGTCGGAGCAGCTGGGATGGAAGCGGCACAAGGGCGGCAGGAACGGCCGGACCATGGTCCGGTAAAGATCGATGACGGCCAATGCTCCGCCGGAGAGGAGCCTCATGCCCTCAGGAGCCCTTCCTTCGCGCAGAGCTCGAGGAGATCCGCCTGGGCTCCCTCCAGTCCCGTCCAGCGGCAGCCGGGACGGATGTAGATGACGAAGTCCGTGCCGCCCAGGAGCTTGGGTTTGTTGATGCGGAAGGCTTCCCGCGCGAGCCGCTTGAACCGGTTGCGCTTGACGGCGCAGCCGACGCGGTCGCTGATGGCCAGGCCGAGGCGCGCGGATTCTCCGCCAGGAGCCGTCCCATACCAGAGGATCAGGTTCCTGCCCGCGGCTTTTCGTCCCAGAGAGAAGACGCGGTCGAAATCCTTCCGGGTCCGCAGGCGCGCTTCGGGGCCAAGGGAGTGGGTCCCGAGGCTCATTGTTACGGGATGAGAGTGTGTCTTCCTTTGGCGCGTCGGCGTCTCAGGGTGGCGCGTCCGCCCGGAGTGCTCATGCGGGCCAGGAAGCCCATCCTTCTTTTGCGTTTTCTTTTGTGAGGTCGGTAGGTCGGTAGCATGCTGAATCCTCCAATAAATCGGCGCGACATGACAAAATAGCATATTAATAGGATAAAAAAGAATATAATCATCGACAGATATGTGTCCTTTGAAGGCGCGTCTGCGGCTCCTGCTGGAGGACAAGGACATCTCCGGCCTGAGGCACGCGATCAGTTCCAGCGGCACTGAAGAGCTCGCGGCTCTGTTCCCCGGGCTCGCCCCCATGGAGAAGCTGGCGTGCTTCAAGCTCATGAAATACGAGACGGCGGTGGCCATGTTCCAGCGTCTGTCGTTCTCGGAGAGGTACTTCCTTCTCTGCGGGTTTCCCCTCCAGTCCATCGCGCCCCTGCTGTCGGGGCTCGACGGCTGGCAGAGGACGCTCTTCCATGAATCCCCTCCAGTGCTCTTCGACAGGCTGCTCGACGAGATGAGGGAGCCCTGTCCGCAGAGCTCCCAGGACGCCGGCCGGCCAAAGGCCGGACGGCCCCGGCAGCCCTGTCCGCAGAGCTCCCAGGACGCCGGCCGGCCAAAGGCCGGACGGCCCCGGCAGCCCTGTCCGCAGAGCTCCCAGGACGCCGGCCGGCCAAAGGCCGGACGGCCCCGGCAGAAGGTCCCGTCATGAGCTCCGCCCCCTCCGCGGATGGCGAACGGCCGCGCTCCGGGGACCTGGCCTCCCATGGCCAGGCCGTCTCGGCCGTCATCGAGTCCGCTCTCTCCCATGGCCGCGGCCGCATCGTCAACGCCGAGGCGGTCGTGCTCTCCCGCTCGGATTGGGCCGAGGCCGACCGGCTGGCCGTGGTCTACACCGAGCTTTACGGCAGGATGTCGGTCCGCTTCATCGGGGTCAACCGGCCCCGCGCCAAGCTCCGGTGCCTCTCCGAGCCCATGGCCCGGGTGGAGCTGCGGCTGCACCTCGGCGGCCGGCAGGGCGCCTGCAAGGCCATCGGCGGCAGGCTCATCGACAGCTTCCCGGCGGTGCGCTCGGACCTGCGGCGCACCCTCGACGGCCTGGCCCTGGCCGAGATGCTCCTGCGGCTCACGCCGGAGTGGAGTCCCAACGAGGACAAATACCGTCTGCTCGTCGACGGGCTCGAGGCTCTCGAAAGGGGCGCTTCTCGCTGGATCGTGGCCGCGTTCGGTCTGCGGCTGCTGGAGTTGGCGGGCGTGGGGCTCGGGGAGAACCCTGCGCCGGGGGTCGACCCGCGGGTGTGGGAGGCCCTTCACCGCGTTCCGTGGGAGGGTTTGGCCCGACTGCCGTTCGACGAGAGTGCCGCCGGCTTGTCGCTCGCGTTCATGCATGAGGCCGTCAAGGCCCATGCCGGCCGCGAGATCCGGTCGCTGGCTATGTCAAATTCACTGTTCCAGACTTCGGGGTTGCGGCTATGAATTTCCAGGAAATCATCCTTGAACTGTCCCGTTTTTGGGCGCGCGAGGGCTGCCTCATCATCCAGCCCTACGACATGGAGAAAGGCGCGGGCACCTTCAACCCGGCCACCTTCTTCGGCGCGCTATCGCCTGAGCCCACGGCCGCGGCGTACGTCGAGCCCTGCCGCCGTCCCACGGACGGCCGCTACGGCGAGAACCCCAACCGCCTCGGCAAGTACTACCAGTTCCAGGTGATCATCAAACCCGCGCCCTCCGACATCATCGAGAAGTACCTGCGCTCCCTCAAGTGCCTGGGCCTCGACTGCCGGAAGCACGACCTGCGCTGGATCGAGGACGACTGGGAAGCCCCGACCCTGGGCGCCTCGGGCCTGGGCTGGGAGGTCCGGTTCGACGGCATGGAGATCACCCAGTTCACCTACTTCCAGATCATGGGCTCCATGCCGCTCCGGCCCATCCCGGTCGAGATCACCTACGGCCTCGAGAGGATCGCGCTCTACCTCCAGAAGAAGAAGAGCATCTACGAGCTGGACTACTCCGACCGCGTCACCTACGGCGACATCCATCTCCCCGGGGAGAAGCAGTTCTCCCGCTACCACTTCGAGGAGGCCGACGTCGCGCTCCTCTGGCGGCACTTCAACGAGCACGAGGCCGAGGGCGAACGACTTGCCGGCCGCGGCCTGACCCTCCCCGCGTACGAGTGCGTCGTGAAGGTCTCGCACCTCTTCAACGTCCTGGACGCCCGGGGCGCCATCTCCGTGGACGAGAGGGCCAAGCTCATCGGACGGGTCCGCGGCCTGGCCAAGAAGGTGATCAACCTCTACCTGGAGCTCGCCCGGCCCCCTGCTCCGGCCGACAAGGTGGAAACAACGGCATGAAGAACAAGGATTTCGTCCTCGAGATCGGTGTCGAACCCCTGCCTGCGCGCTTCGTCCGCCCCGCGATGGAGGGCCTCGAGGCTTCGTTCAAGGCCATGCTGGAGCGCACGCGGCTCGCCTGCACCGGGGTCCGCACGCTGGGCACCATGCGCCGGCTCATCGTGATCCTCGACGAGGCCGCGGACCGCTCCGAATCCCTGACCCGCTCCGTGCAGGGGCCGCCGGCCAGGCTCCTCAAGGACGCGGAGGGCCGCTTCACGCCCCAGGCCGAGGGGTTCGCGCGCAAGCATGGCCTGGCTCCCGAAGAGCTCACGACCGTGCAGACGCCGAAAGGCGAGTTCCTTTCGGCGTCCGTGACCGAGAAGGGCGAACCGGCCCAGGCCATCCTGAGCCGCGAGATCCCCGCCATCATCTCCGCGTTGAGGTTCGCCAAGGCCATGGAGTGGGAAGAGACGCGCTTCACTTTCGGCCGCCCCATCCGGAGCCTCCTGGCCCTGCACGGCAAGAAGATCGTGCCCTTCACCCTCGCCGGCGTGCGCTCCGGCCGCGCGGTGCTGACCGTTCCGGGCAGCGGCCGCAAGCCCGTCCGTATCGCGGAATCGGGCCGGTACCTTTCCACGCTCCGGAACATGGCCGTCATCGTGGACCCCGCGGAGCGGCGCGCCCTGCTGTCCAAGCGCATGGCGGTCTGCGCCAAGGCCGCGGGCGCTTCGCTCGACGAAGACGAGGCCCTGGTGGAGGAGACGGTCTTCATGACGGAGCATCCCGTGCCGCTGACGGGGTCGTTCCGGAAGGAATTCCTGGACCTGCCGGAAGGGCTCATCAGGACCGTCTTGAAGAAGCAGCTCTACTCCTTCCCGCTGACCGCGGGTGCGGGCAAGGGGCTGGCTCCGGCCTTCATCGCGGTGCGCGACGGCGTTTCCGAGGGGCAGAAGGAGGTGCGCGAGGGCTTCGAGGGCGTGCTCGAGGCCCGGCTTGAGGACGCGGCTTTCTATCTCTCCCGCGACCTCAAGACCCGGCTCGAAGGCAAGCTCCCCTCTCTCGGCCGCGTCTCCTTCCAGAAGGGGCTCGGGTCCATGGCGGACAAGGCCGGGCGCGCCCGCGAGCTCACCTTGTGGATCTGCTCCCAGCTGGAGAACCGCGGGCCGGCCTCGCCGGACCGCGGCGTGGCCGAGGAGGTCTCCCGCCTGGCTTACGCCGACCTGGTCTGCGAGGTCATCCGCGAGTTCCCCGAGCTGCAGGGAGCCATGGGCGCCTTCTACGCCCGGCGCGACGGGCTCGACCCGGCCGTGGTCTCCGGCATCGCGGAGTTCTACCAGCCCCTGGGCCCGAGCTCTCCCGTGCCCTCGACGCTCGAGGGCGCCGTGGCCTCGGCCGCGGCCAAGCTCGACAACCTCGCAAGCCATTTCGTCATCGGGAACATCCCGACCGCGGCCGCGGACCCCTTCGCCCTGCGCCGCCAGGCGCTCGGGCTCCTGCGCATCCTCTCCGAGAAGGGCCTGCGCCTGGACCTCTCCGCCGCCTTGTCCCTGGCAGTATCCCTCGTCCCCGCGGATGAGGCGGCGCGGGCTCCGGCCCTGGCTGCCCTCCGCGAGTTCGTGCTCGGCCGCGCGGGCTCCTTCTTCGAGGAGGCGGGGTTCCCGCCGGACGCGGTGCGCTCCGTGCGCGACGCCGTTCTGACCGACGTCGTGGCCGCGGTGGGACGCCTCAAGGCCATCGAGGAGATGCGCTCGGAACCGGGTTTCCCCGACCTCTGCGGAGCCTTCAAGCGGGCCGCGAACATCCTGAAGTCCTCGAAGACCCCGGCTGCCCCGGGTGCCGAAGGCGCCGCCCTGCTGCCCGCCCTGAAGGAGCCCGCCGAATTAGCCCTGCTCGACAGCCTCGAGCGGCTCGAGGGTGAGGTCTCGGCCGCGGTCTCGGGAGGAGACTTCCTCGCCGGGCTGCGCCTCCTGGCCGCGATCAAGCCCCCCCTGGACCGCTTCTTCGAGGAAGTCATGGTCATGGCCGAGGACCAGGGCTTGCGGCAGGCTCGGATCGCCCTGCTCTCGAGGCTGGTGCGGTGCTTCCGCTCCGTCGCGGACCTCGCGGAGATCGCCGTCAGTGGCCGTGCAGGCGGATGAAGCCCGAGAACACGGCGCCCGCGCCGGTGAACTGACTCTCGATGGCCGACTCCACGGCCCAACTGACGTCCCGTCCGGCCAGGTTCATGACCGACGCGATGCCTTCCATGGCCCAGGTCATGAGCTCTCCGGGCTCGATGTTCCCTTCATGGGCGATCTCCGCGGTCATCTGTAGGATGGCGACCGCGGTCTCCGGCACGCTCTTGTTGATGGCTAGGATGCCGGTGATGATGCCGCGGCAGACCTGGATCGTGGTGACCTTGGGCCGCTGGCCGGGAAGGGTTGACTTGAGCGCCGGGATGATGATGTCGCGCGCGGTCTTGGCCGCGGCGGCGTAGGGGTCCGGGGAGTCCTTGAGGCGGTTGACGACGATCTCGCGGGAGAGGGGCTCGAAGTCGTACTGGTTCTCCGGGACCGTGGTCTCCGTCATGGTCGCCTCCCACAGCGATGGACGCGACCATTTCCTCGCGTAGGCTCGGTCATGGTCGTATTATACAACTTCGCTTGACAGGGGGCTGGAGCACGGCTAAACTCCGGGTGTGAAGAGCTCCCTGCGGTGCGCGGCCGCGGCGGCCGTCCTGTTCGGCTGCTCCGGTCCCGGGCTCGGAGGCCGGCAGGGGCCGCCGGAGTCCTCCTCCCCCACCAGCAGCGCGCTCGTCGCGCGCGTCTTCATCAAAGGAGGCTGGTTCTCCGAGTTCAAGCCCTTTTCGATGACCTTCGTGAGGCTCAAGGCCGATGGCCAGCCCGAAGAGGGCGCTTTCGTCACCAATTTCCGTTCCGGGGACAACGTCTACTTGCTCGACGCGACCACGGGCCGCTACGCCCCCTCATCCGTGCGCTTCATGCGCCAGAACAACTCCTATGAGGTGGAGATCCCGGCCAAGACCTTCAAGGACCTCGCCGTGGAGGCGCGGCCCGGAGAGGTCATCTTCGCTGGAAAGCTGTCCTTCGCAGTCAAGGGGCGGGCGGGCCGGAGATCGGTCTTCACCGGCAGGGATGCCGGCAAGGAGACCGAGATCCTCGCGATGGACGACGCTCTCCGTGACCTCGATGGGACCCTGTGGCGGGACATGATCTCCCGCCGGAGGGACGCTTTGGGCCCATCGGAGGCGCCGGTGACGGAGAAGGGCAAACCCTTGCCCCGCCAGGCGCAGGCGAAGGGGAAGTACACCTATGTGGACATGCTGGGCTGGGGCAAGCCGGCCCGAATCCGTGGAGGCCTGGAGTGGCGGGAGCCCAAGGGCAAGGCCCGCATCGCGCTGGTATGGTTCACCCAGGACATGAAGGAGTACAAGACCCCGGCGGCGAGCCTGGCCGCTCTGCGCTCCGCGGGCAGCCCGGAGGACGACCACAAGGCGGCGGAGGTCGTCTTCTCCGCGAGGCCGGGCTATGAGGCGCGCTATACCACATATTACTACCCCGAGGGGACGCTGACCGGCAGTCTCGTCAAGGTCTTCGTGACCGAGACGCTCCTGGTCCCTGAGTCCGATGGCGTCTTCTTCCTTCACTACCGGGCCGAGAAGAAGGATTTCCTGAAGTTCCATCCCCTCTTCCGGACCTTCCGCGACAAGATCGTGCTCAAGCCCAACCCTCCGGCTGGCTTGGCGCCGGGTGGCAGGCTTGAACCGCGGTGATATATTTATATAACAACCGCCGGCTATACTGGTGCCGGTGAGAGCAAAGCTCCTTGTCCCTGCGTTCCTCGCGGTCCTATGGGCGCCGGCTCAGGCCTGGGCCAGCGGGCTTTTCCTGGGCATCGAGGCCAACTCGGTGTTCAACCAGGACATGAAGCTCAATGCCTCTCCGGTCCTGACCCGCATCGAGACCAACAACGTCACCCAGGTGACCACCTTCCGGAGCATGAATTACTTCACCATGGTGGACTTCTTCCCCTCCACGACCACGATCAGCTACGACTACCGCAACCGCAACATCACGAACACGTTCCCGGCCGGGACCACCGTCACCTACAATCGCGGCTGGGACGGCATCGACGTCAGCGGGAACTACATCTTCCTCAAGCTCGGCTACTCCACCGAGTATTTCGAGGGCGCGGCCAAGATCGGGGCGGCCAGCAAGGTCATCAATTGGAAGGAGGTGGAGGCGTTCGCCTCCACCAACACCGCGAACCCCGCCTACTTGGGACGGAACTCCAATACCGTCTTTGACGGGATCCAGGTCGCCTTCGACAAGGGCTTCGCTTACGGCTTCGAGCTCAAGGGGCAGCCGTACGAGAACGAGAACTTCGGGGTCGTCGCGGCCCTGCGCTTCGATCATTCCTTCAACACGGTGGACCTCTTCAAGGCCGTGGGCATCCAGTATTCGACCGACACCACGGGCCAGGTCCTGAGCCAGTACACGGGAGAAGGGACCACGGATATCAGCCACCTGCGTTACGGCCTGTCCCTGACCGCGACGGTGAAGTTCGAGCACTTCGTCCCCTATCTGGGGTTGGAGTTCATGGACAGCAGGCTGAGGGTCGTGCAGCGCAGGGTCTTCGCGAACACGGAGTACGCCTATCCCACCGGGATCGTGACCAGCGGGACCACGGTCATCGAGGAACTGACCTATACCCTCAAGCCCAAAGTGCCGGTCGGAGCGGTCCTGGGCGTCACCTTCCCGCTCGAGCGCGGCGGCATCACCCTCGAAGGCACGATGCGCTCTTCCAACTCGCTGAGGGTGTTCGGCTACATCGGATTCTAGTCCCTAGAACAACGTGTAGACGAACGGCGCCACGGGCGTGCCTGCCAGGAACACCAGGCCGGCCAGGGCCAGCATGGCCAGGATCAGGGGCAGGAGCCACCACTTCTTGTTGGACATCAGGAAGTCCCAGAATTCCCGCGGAAGAGATCTGCGCTTGGCCATCAGAAGAGCCTCTCGTATTGGTCGGTATCGGCCGGCATGGTCACCGGCACCCAGTGGGAGCCGGCGCCTCGCTTGAGCCTGAGGCTGTCGCGGCCCAGGGCCCGGAGCAGCAGGCCCAGGGGCGTGATCAGCCCGTAGAAGATGAGGATGATGACGACATTGGAGACGACCATCGAGATCACGAAGGCGGCTCCCATCCAGGCCTTGTAGACGGTCCGGCCGACGATGTCGGGGAGAGCCCAGGCGAGGCAGCCCGCGGCGGCGAGGATGCCTGCGACGGCCTTGAGGGCGCTCCGGTCCTTCCAGAAGGCGAAGGCTCCGATGAGGACGGCGAAGACGACCATCCCGCCGGCGAACCAGCGGAGGGCTTTGCGGTCGGGGTTCCAGTCGATCTTGACGAGGTTCATGTTAGTCCAGGGCGAACTCCTTGAGGTATTCCTCCCGCTCGGCTTTGACCTTCTGCTCGGATTTGAGCGCCAGACAGTTGCCCGCCACGAGGGCGTCCATCTCCGTGTTGATGAAGCAGCGGGCCGCGTCCCGCGGGGTGCAGACGATGGGCTCGCCCCGCACGTTGAAGCTGGTGTTGACCAGCACGCCGCAGCCGTGGCGCTTGTCATAGGCCGAGATGAGGCTGTGGAAGAACGGGTTCGTGTCCCGGTGCACGGTCTGCACGCGGGCCGAGTAGTCCACGTGCGTGACAGCCGGGATCTCGGAGCGGTGCGCCTTGAGGAGCGCCATGCCCCGCAGGTCCTGCCAGCCGTCCGGCAGTGGGCGGCGCAGGCGCTCCTGGATGGGGGCGCAGAGCAGCATATAGGGACTCGGGACCTTCATCTCGAAATAGTCGGAGACGCGCTCGGAGAGCACCGCGGGCGCGAAGGGCCGGAAGCCCTCGCGGAACTTGATCTTGAGGTTCATGCGGCTCTGCATCTCGGGGAGCCTGGGGTCGCCGAGGATGGTCCGGTTGCCCAGGGCTCTTGGGCCGTATTCCATGCGGCCGCGGCATAGTCCCACGATCATGCCTTTCTCCATGCAGTCGCAGATCGCGCTGATGAGAGCCGCCTCATCGTGCTCCTTGAACTCGATCCCGAGGGACTCGAACGCGGCCCTGGCCTCGGCGTCGGAGTATTCCGGCCCGAGGTAGGCGCCCTTCATGGCGTCGGGCCTCACCGGGGTCCGGGGCAGGCCTAGGTAGCCGTGGTAGGCGTGGAGGGCGCAGCCGAGCGCGCCGCCCGCGTCGCCGGACGCGGGCTGGATCCACATGTCCTTGAAGATGCCCTCGGCCAGGATCAGGCCGTTGGCCACGCAGTTGAGGGCCACGCCGCCTGCCAGGCAGAGGTTCTCCGAGCCGGTCTCCTTGCGGACATGGCGGGCCATCTTGAGCATGATCTCGTTGGTGACCTTCTGGATGGAGGCCGCGATGTCCATGATGCGCTGGTCGGTCGAAGACTCGGGGTCCCTCGGCGGCCCGCCGAAGAGGTCGTCGAAGGCCCGGCTCGTCATGGTCAGGCCCGCGCAGTAGTCGAAGTACTTCATGTCCATGTGGAAGGAGCCGTCCTCATGGATGTCGATGAGGTTGTCCTTGATGAGGTCGTAGTACCGCGGCACGCCGTACGGGGCCAGGCCCATGATCTTGTACTCGCCGGAGTTGACCTTGAAGCCCAGGTAGTAGGTGAAGGCGGAGTAGAGCAGGCCGAGCGAGTGAGGAAAGCGGATCTCCTTGAGGAGCGTGACGTCCTTGCCGCGCCCGACGCCGTAGGTGGCGGTGCTCCATTCCCCCACTCCGTCCACGGTGATGATGGCCGCGTCCTCGAACGGGGACGGGTAGAAGGCCGAGGACGCGTGGGAGAGATGGTGGAGGTTGAAGAGGAGCTTTCCCGGGTAGGCGTTGCCCAGGGCCGCGTCGATCTCGCGCGGCAGGTGCAGCTTCTCGTGGAGCCAGACCGGGAGGGCCTGGCGGAAGCTCTTCAAGCCCCGCGGCGCCGTGGCGAGGTAGGTCTCCAGCAGCCGGTCGAAGGTGAGCAGGGGCTTGTCGTAGTAGGCCACGAGGTCGAGGTCTTCGGCCTTGATGCCCGCCTCCTTGAGGCAGTACTCCGCGGCGTTCTTGGGGAAGTCCCGGTCGTGCTTGACGCGCGTGAACCGCTCCTCCTGCGCCGCGGCCACGATCTCGCCGTCGCGCACCAGGGCCGCGGCGCTGTCGTGGTAGAAGGCTGAAATACCGAGGATGTGGGTCGGTCGCATCAGAACCCCTCTCTACAGCGGATGTCCATCGAATCGTCCAGGAAAAGCTTGGGCCCGGACTTCCTGAGAGCGAAGCCCCAGCGCTCATGCCCCCACAGCGGCTCGGCCGAGGTGTAGGCCAGGATGAAGGGCTTGCCCTGCCCCGAGGGGTCGTAGGAGACGAACTCGAGCCGCGAGGTCTCGGTCATGAGCTCATGGCGCATCGGGGCGCAGGCCCCGAGCAGCCTCCCTCCCTCCGAGAGCCTCAGGCACCTGCGGTAGGTCCCGGCGACCTGGGCGCCTTCCACGATCACGAAGGGGTCCGGGAGACCGGCCACGGAGACCCTGGCGCCGAAATCGATCTTCACCGCCGCGGTCTCGGCAATGCTCTCCTCGCCCCCTGCGGGAGAGGATATCTCCGAGCGCAGGAGCGCCTTGAGGGGCCCGAGCAGGGACCGGTAGGTGTCTTCGCTCACCTGGTTGCTCAGGGTCCGGAACCTGGCTTGGGACTTCTTGAGATTGAACCTCGGCGGCACGCTGATGGCGATGACCGGGGCGCCGACCTCCCGCCTGGGACCTTCCAGGACCGCGGCCTTGAGCTTGAGGGGCTTGTTCCCCTTGCATGCTCCCCCCCAGCCGGCCGTGGAGCTCTCCACGGAGAAGACCGAAGCCCCGGCGCTGCCGACCACGAGGAAGCGGCCCCCTGGCTTGAGCCTGGAGTCCTGGCGCCCTTGCGCCAGGCTCTTCTTATCATAGATGACCCATTGGCCGGACACTTCGTATACCGGGAAGATGCCCTTGGCTCCGTAGCTCTCCGACTGGGAGGCCGCGAAAGCGGCCTGAGGCAGACCCGCCATGAACGCGAGGAAACAGCCCAAGATAGCCACAAGAAAACGATTTTATCAAATTATCGGGGAAAGGTCAGGCTCGTGGGAGCTTTGGGCTTGCGGGGCTTGGGCATCTCGCTTTCGGTCCAGCGGCCGAGCACGGCCCCGGTCTCGGCGTCGAAGAGCACTGCTCCCTGGCCAGGGGTGATGAGGGCCAGCCGGGTCCCATCCTCGCTGTAGACCATGGCGGTGCCTGATGCCGGGTGCACGAGGCTGTCGAGGCCCAGTTCGGTGAGCTGTCGGTAGCCCCAAGGCTGTCCCTGGTGGAGCAGGAACCACAGGTCCGAGGCCTGCCACCACCAATGCCTGCCGTGCCGGAGCAGGGTCGGGATCTTCGGGCCGGCCGAGACCCACCAGCGGGCTCCTTTCCTGACATGCCAGGTCCAGCGCCCCTCCTGCCACAGGCCCCAAGCCTCGTCATCGTGGTAGTGGAGGCTGCGGGAATCCCGGTGCCAATGGCTGTTCTTGGGACAGGTTCCAGCAGAGGACCATGCCTTGGGGTCCGGAGGCTCCAGGGCTTCCACGCCTTCAGGTTCAGGCGGCTCCGGCTGAAAGGGCCTTCCATCGGGAAGAACGGCCGGCATCCTGGCCGGCAGGGAACTCAGGTCCGGCGCCGCGATCTTCCCCTTGGGCGGCCGGATGGCGTTCTTGCCGAGCAGCTTGGAGAGCAGGATGGGCTTGAAGGCCGGTGCTCTGAAGACCGTGCTGGACAGGGTCTTCTTCTTGGCCGGGCCGGCCCCGGCCTCCTTCGCGGATTGCCTGGAGGCGGAGCGCGGCCCTGCCCTGGACCAGCGCTTTGGAGGGAGTCCTGGAAAGGCCGTTCCGATGTCCCCGCGGCCCGCCTCTCCTGAAGTCCGGTCGGGAGGCCGACTCTGTTGACGGGAGGCAGTCCATGGAGAGCCTGACTTTTCCTCTAGGGGAGCGGCCGCGGGACGCGATGATGAGCTGTTCATCGAATGGCCGGTTCCTTCGTTCGAGGAGGCGGAAGCTTCTCTCGGAGGGATCCCTGTCAAGGCCGCGGACGGGCGCGAAGGGGCTGGATGGCCGAAAGAGGAGGCCGTCCAGCCCGGAAGGCGGCGCTCTTGGGTTGCGGCTTTGCTCCCGGCCCGCGGCGCGAGGAGCCACCACTCGCTGAGCGCCGCAGGCTCATCGGTCAGCCTTGCCTGGAACCTGGCGGTTTCCACGGAGGCCATCGCGTCACGGATATCGGAGGAGGGCTCTTCCGGACGCGCTTTCCCGGAAGCCGACAGCCCGTCCGTGGGCGCGGCCATGGACCCTCGCCCTGGCGCAGCGTAAGGCCCATGCAGGTCCGGCTGTCCGCCGCCATCGTAAGCCGCGGGCCTCGGCCCGTCCAGGCGCGGATCTTTTAGGACCGCCAGGCAGAGGAGCGCTGCGCACGCTCCCGCGGCGCAGGCCGCTGGCGCGAGTCCGCCCTTCTCCTTTCTCCCCTTCTGCATCGCGTTCATAGTGTTGGTTCGTCCCCCCTGGTTCCGGCAGGGCCTAAAGTCCTATGTCCCACGGGCCCCTAAGACCCTTACGAGCGACCCCCCTATTTTGTTCCCTTCCCCGTCGAGACCCTGGCGGCTCAGGACCGCCGTCCCCGAAGGCGCGGTTCGTGCTCCTCTCGCCGGAGGGGGCTGGCGCGCGTCCAGGGACTTGCCTTTGTAACACGAGTGCTGTATATATAGGCCACAGGTGCCAGGCTTGGGCCGAGGTCAGGGATAGGGGTTCAAGCCAGGCACCTCGCGGGGGGGATCGATGAGTTTGGACCCATTCCGGAAGGTCTGGCACGAGGAATACCGCCGCGAGGTGGAGGAGGTGCTTTCGAACCTCCACCGCGAGACCGGCAAACCCTCCGCCGATTCCGCCGGCGTGACCGACCAGGTCATCCCCCCTGCCCGGGTCTTTCAGGACCTCAAGACGGCGCGCGAGAAGCTGGCCGAACTCCTCCCCCACGTCGAGGACCTGCGCCACCGCCTTGAGACCGCGGACAAGAGGCTCGACGAGGAACTCAGGCGCCGCGAAAAACTCAAGGACGTCATCGTCAAGCTCAACTTCGAGGTCCGCAGGCTCGAGACCGAGGCGCGCGACGGCAAGGACCGCTCCGAGGCCGGGATCCGGCGGCTCGATGAGGCGCACCGCAAGCTCCGCGAGGCCGAGGCCGGCCGCCATGAGCTCTCCGAGACGCTCGAGCGCTCCCGCGACCACGAGACCCAGCTCAAGGGCACGATCCAGTCCCTGAAGATCAGGGCCGAAGAGCTCCAGGTGCTCATCGATTCCCGCGACATCGAGATCCAGTCCCTCAAGAAGCGCTACGATGCGGCCTGCGTCCAGCACGGGCAGCAGCTTGCCGAGCGCGAGAACGAGCTCGACGCGGCCATGCGCCGGAACGCGGACAAGCAGGCCCAGCTCGAGCGGGCCCTGTCCGAGCGCGAGGGCCATGCCTCCATGAGCTTGTCGGCCAGGACCGAACTGGGCCAGAGGCTCGCGGAAGCCTCGCGCCTCACCGTGGAACTCCAGTCCCTCAAGGAGACCCTGCGGACCGAGCGCGAGGCCCACCTCCAGGCCAAGGCCTCCTGGGACGACGAGATCGAGCGCCGCCGCTCCGCGGAGGTCCAGATCAGGGAGGCGGCCCACCAGCTGGAGATGGAGCGCCAGGCCGCCGGGTCACGGCTGGAGTCCATGCGCGTCGAGCACGAGAAGTCCCTGGCCGAAGCGCGGCAGGCGCTCCAGAGGGTCGAGACCGAATCCCTCCGCGCGCACGTCACTCTGGAGGAGGCCCGCAAGTTCGAGGCGGACTGCGCGGCATTGTTCCGCAAGCAGATGGAGGAGCTCCAGGATGAGCGCCAGCGGCTCCTCCAAGCCCATCACAAGGAACTCGCGGATGCCCAGACCATCCGGGAAGGGGGCCTCTCCGCCCTGGCCTCGGCGCGCAAGCTCGAGGAGGAGTGCCGGCGCAGGGAGGAGTCTCTTGCCCAGGCCTCGGAGGAGGAGCGGGCCAAGGCCCGGGCCATGCAGGAGCGGGCCCTCGAGATCGAGCAGCACGCCTTGTCGACCCTGGAGGCCGAGCGCGCCAAGCTCCAGGCCGAACACGACGCGGCCATGGAGCGCAGCCGCAAGGACTCGGAGGCCGCTCGAGCATCCACCTCGGAGGACAAGAACAGGCTTTATGAGGATGTCCGGGACCAGCTGGAGAAGGCCCGCAAGGCCGAGCTCCAAGCCGAGACCCGGGTGTCCGAGATGGAAAGCCTCCTTCAGGCCGAGAAAGCGCGCATGAAGGAAGGCGTCAAGGACGCCCTCGATGAGGTGGGCCGCAGCCGCGCCGAGTCCGCTGAAGCGGCTGGGAAAGCCGCGCGCGCCCTGGCCGGGGAGCGGGCCAAGCTCGACGCGGAGAAGATCAAATTCTTGGATGATCTGGATGCGGAGCGCCGGAAGCTTTACGCCGACGTCGAAGCCGAATCCCGCGCCGCGGCGCTGGAGACCGATGCCAGGCTGAAGGCTGAGCGTGCCGCTCTGCGCCGCGAGTTCGAGGAAGAGGCGCGGGTCAAGGTCGAAGCCGCGCTCCTGCGCCAGAAGAGCGATGCCGAGCGCGCCGCGATCGCGCTCCAGGCCAAGTCCGAGCTCGACCATGCCCTCGAGCCCACGCCTCGCGTCGGCCAAGCCGGCCCGGCTGCCGCCCCTGTCCTCCCTGCCGGCGCGCCCATCGAGACGAGTCATATCCTGGATACCATGGCCGGCATGATCGGAGCCGGCGGCCCCGCTTCGCACGCGACTTCGGAGCAGCCTGCTCCTGCTCCAGTCCCTGCGGTTCCTGTCCCGGCCCAGATGCCGCCCCCTCCGGCCTCGACCGCGCCCCCTCCGGCCTCGACCGCGCCCCCTGCCGCCGAGACTCCGAGGAAGCCCGTCCCGACGGACCTCGCTTCCGAGGACCTGGCGCCCTTGCGCCAGGCTCCCAAAGCGTCCCGGAGGCTGCCTCTTCCGGCCAAGCTGGCTTTCGCGGTCTTGCTGACGGCCGGCGCGGTCGCCGGCGGCCTGCTGCATCTGCAAGGCCTCTTCGCGGTGCGCACCCATCCGGTGCCTTTCAAGCATCCGACCGCTCTGGTGTGGGTCGGGTCCGAGCTATGGGTGTCGGACTGGTTCGATCAGGCGGTCTACCGCATGGCCTTGGAAAAGGGCAAGCTCTCGGTGCTCCGGCGCTACGCGCTTCCGGGCTCCCATGTCACGGGCCTGGCAGTCGATGGTTCGACCCTCTATCTGGCCGATTCCTGGAAAAAGGCGATTTCGAAGTACCGGGTGGGCCCGGAACTCGAGCTCGAGGCCTCGTGGCCGAGCCCTGGCCCCAATCCCTCGGCGCTCTCCCTTGAGGGGAAGTACCTGTGGTCGGGAGACGCGGGCACGAACTCGATCTACCGGCACGCCATCGACGAGTCGCTCACCGTGCTCAATGCCTACCCGGTGTCCTTCTCGCCGGTGTGTCTCGAGAAGGACGGAGGCCGGTTCTGGTCCGCGGGCTCGGATGGCCGCATGGTCCTTCGGCTCAATGAGCGGATGGGCCTCTCCGAAGCGTTCGTCCACCCCAGGCTCGAGGATGGCTGGCAGTCCCTGAGCTGCATGGCGATCAAGGGCGGAAGGTTCTGGGTGGGCCGCGACGGTCTCGGCCTCCTGGTTGAGCTGCCCAGGTCCAGCCTGCGCAGCGTACCGCCGCCCGTGCCGGCGCCCATCAAGGGGCGATAGCGGTCCGGCCGTCCTTCGGGCGGCGGCTTCACAATCCATGCGGCATTTGTTATAGAATACCGCCCATGGATCCCCATCAGCGTTGGCTTGCCGATTTCAAGAAGGAGGTCGACGAGGTCCTCGAGACCCTGAGGGCTTCGAAAGCCAGCCAGTCCCAGCTCTCGGCCGAAGACGGCGCTCACGGACTGCCGGGCCAGTTCGAGGGCCTCAAGTCCGCGCGCGTCGAGTTCGCCCGCCTCGAGTTCCTCGTCGAAGACCTTCAGAGCAAGCTCGCGTCCAGGACCCTCCAGTTCGAGACCGAGCAGAAGACCCGCGACCGGCTCAAGGAGCGGGTCGGGGAGCTCACCGAGCAGGTCAGGACCCTGGAGGAGAAGGCCTCGGCTTTCCGGCGCGAGTCCATGGTGCACTCGGAGGAGGCCAAGGAGCTCGACGAGACCCTCAGGGTGACCATGCAGGCCCGCAGCCAGCTCGTCAGCGCGCTGGAGGACGAGAAGCGGCAGATGGAATCCTGGATGGGAGAGTCCAAGACCCTCAAGGCCAAGCTCGACAACATGGATTCCCTGCTCAATCAGAAAGAGACCTCCCTCCACGAGACCCAGGCGCGCTACGAGGAGGCCTGCAAGGCCTTCGCCTCCGACACCGCGGAGCTTCACAAGGAGATGTCACGCCTCACGGCCGAGCTGGAAAAGGCCCGCGCCCACGAGGCCGAGTCCCAGGCCCGCCTCGAGGCCGCGCGCCACAACATCGAAGCCGAGCGCGAGCGCGTCCAGACCGAGGCCGGCCGGACCACGGAGCGGGCCGAGGCCAGCCAGAGGACCGCGGCCGAGGCCGTGGCCAGGGCGACCGAGACGCGCAACCGGATCGAGACCGAGGCGGCCGAGATCCGCAAGAGCCTCGAGGCCGAGCGCGAGCACTTGCGCCGGGAGCTCGAGAAGCACCACGCCAACATGGAGGACGCCTACGGCCGCCTCGAAGCGGAGCGCGCCGAGCTCGAGGCCGAGCGGCATCACAAGCAGATCGACGCGTCCCGCGCTTCCGAGGAGTCCCAGGCCCTGCGCCGGCAGGGCGTGGATGCCCTCGAGGAGGCGCGCAAGCTCAAGGCCGCGGTGGAGGCCGAGGCTGACCGCCTCCACGCCGAGGTCCGCTCCGAGATGCAGAAGAGCGCGGAAATCCGCTCCATGGCCGAGGCCGAGATGAAGAAGGCCCTGGCCCTGGAGAAGGAGCTCCTGCGCAAGAACGAGGAGGAACTCGCCGCGTCCAAGGCCGAGCTCGACCGCGAGCGCGAAGAGCTCCTGACCGAGCTCGAGAGCGAGCGCGGCAGGATCAAGAGGCAGGCTGTCGATGAGATCGAGATCCAGCGCGCCACGATCCGCGCCGAGCTCGCCGAGGAGTTCCGCCTGCACCGCCTGCACGCCGAGCAGGGCTTGAAGCGCGAAGCCATCCTCAGGGGCTCGGACAGCCAGGCGCACAGGCCTGAGCCCTCCCCCGCGTCCGGGCCCGCAGGGCAAGCCTCCCTCCCCCCTTCCCCTGGAGCCGCGTCTGAGCCGGCTCCCTCGACAGGAGGGTCCTGGCTGGGCCCCAAGGGTCTAGCCGCCGCGGCCCTGGCTGTCCTGGCTGCTTTGGCCGCCTCGGCGCTCCTGGGCAGGGCCCCGGTGATCCGTCACGAGGTGCCGTTCTCCCATCCCACGGCCCTGGTCTGGAACCGAGGGGAGCTGTGGGCCGCGGACTGGTACGATGCCGCGATCTTCCGGATGAAGCTCTCCGAAGACAAGCTCTCGGTGCTCAACCGCTATCCCCTGCCGGGCTCGCACATCACCGGCCTGGCCGTGGGCGAGGGGATCCTTTACGCCGCGGATTCGTGGAAGAAGGACATCTCCCTGCTCAAGGTCCAGGGAGACAAGCTCGTGGTCCAGAAATCCTGGCCCAGCCCTGGTCCCAGCCCCTCGGCCCTGTTCCTGGATGGCTCTTTCCTTTATTCCGGGGACGGGTGGGGACAGCGCGTGTACAAGCACGCGGCTGACGACGACCTCACGGTCCTGCAGTCCTGGAAGGTGGGGTTCGCCCCTGCCGCGGTCCTGCCCGGCACGGACTTCTTCTGGACCGCGGAGGCGGAAGGCCGCAGGGTCTACAGCCACCGCCTCGGCGCGGACCTCAGCGTGGACTCCGGCTGGAGCCTGGCTGAGCTCGATAAGGGCCGCGAGCCGCTCTCCTGCATGGGCCGCTCGGGCGAGAGGTTCTGGTTCGGCAGGGACGGCTCCAAGGTCCTGCTCGAAGCCCCGCGGAGCCGGCTGAAGAGGGAAGCTTCTAGAAACTGACCCGGACTTCGAGGCTCGTCCGGTTGACCGCGTAGTTGAACTGCCGCGTGAAGATGGAGTGCTTCTGCGTCCGCATGAAATCCATGCCTGTGGAGAGCCACTCCTTGAGCTTGTACTGCGCCTTGACCCCGGCCGTGTAGGTGTCATCGCGGCGGCTGGCGGTCTTGCCCCCGGAGGTCAGGGCTTCCGGATAGCGGTCCACCGCCAGGGTCCCGTTGACGCCCACCGTGAGCTTCTGCCACGCGTGCATCACATTGAGGCCGATGCCCGTGCCTTCGCTGAAACGGTTGTTTCCTGAGGTCGCTTCATTGACGCCCCGGAAGGCCTGGAGTCCTGCCTGCGTCCTCCGGTTGATGGCGTAGGTCACGTCCACCCGGGTCTGCCAGGTGGTCTCGCGCTCCGTGATCGAGGTGCCGGTCACGTCGTCGTACCTGCGGGAGTGCATGCCCACCGAGGCCGTGCCCTTGAGCTTGGCCGTGAGCTGGCCCTCGACCCCGACATCCGCTGAGTGGCCTTTGCTGTTGGCCTGCCTGCCTGCTGAATAGTGGATGATGGTCCGGTGGTAGGAGGCATAGGCCTTGGTCTTGGGCCCGAGCAAGACCCCCAATCCGCCGCCGAAGGACTGCTCGTAGTGGTTGAGGAGCCCGCCCATGGCTGAGCCAAGGTACTTATGGACCACGTGCTGGCCGTCGACGAAGGCGTAGAGCCGCCTGGAGAACTCCACGTCGAGCCTGCCTCCTGCCGTGTTCTGCCAGCGCCGCTCTCGATTGATGAGCTCGCTGAAAGCAGGGTCCATGGTGTTGGAGTACGAGTTGAAAAGATGCGCGGTCACGCCCCTGCGGCCCGAGTAGGAGTAGTCGGTCTTGATCGCCTGGTTCATGGAGTCATTGGCCGCTCTTGCCTTTGAATAGTTCAGGGCCTGGAAATCATAGCCGGCTTCGAGCTTGTGCCTCTTGCCCATGGGCATGATGGCTCGCATGCCCAGGTTGTTGCTCGTGATCCACGCTCCCACCACTCCTCCGCCCACGATGTCGGCATCGGGCTTGTCCGGAGGCACGAGGTAGATGTTGGAGTCGTATGTCTCTCTGAAATTGTAATAAGGATGCAGTTCGACCTGCAGGCGCAAGCCTTGGGACTTGAGCCAGGCCGGCAGGTACTTCCTGCCAGGAGCTTCCTCGGGCTGCGCCGGCGGAGCAACGGCTGGGACTTCCACGGGAGCGGAGACCTGGGGGGCCGGCTCTTGAGGCGCGGGCTGAGGCAGGATGTCTTCCAAGGGCGGGGCAGGCTGCTCTGCCGCAGGAGCCGCGGCAGGCACGGCGCCTGGGGCAGCCCAAGGCAGGACATCTCCTGGCCCGAGAGCGGTCTGGGCGCCTTCCTTGGAAACCGAGAGCCGTCCTGAGACCACCTCGACCAGGGCCCGGTCCTGCGCCAGGGAGAACCGGAAGGAATCGTTCGGCTTGGCATCGATGACATTGCCCTGTGCCAGGAAGGTGATGTCTCCTGAGACCACCGTGACCTCGGAACCCGGGGACACGATGAAAGCCTGGGATCCGGGCTTGATCTCGACCACGTCGGGTCCGATGCGGAGCCGAGCATCGCCCTTGAACCCGATGACGGTGAGCGTCGCCGCCTCGGAAGCCTGGGCTCGGCTCTCGACCGGGGAGGCCCAGCCCGTGATGAGGGCTGAAGCGAGAAAGCAGATGAACGCCAGGAATCTATGCACCGAGTTCAAATGTATACGATCCATGTCGCGGAAACATTGCTTTATTGTCAACAACTTGTGACATCCGAAATTTTACCTAGCTGAGATTATGACATTTTTTCCGCATGATTCAGTGCTTCATGGCCTTGGCCAGGCGCTCGTCAAAGGTGACCAGATCCGCTCCACAGAACTTGGCTGTGTGCAGATAAGCCGCGTCGTAGGTGGTCAGTCCTGTCTCCAAGGCGATCGCGACGGTTTCCGAATGGTCCACCTCGACCCACCGGATGTCCATGCTCAGGCCCAGCATGAGCGCGTGCAGGATATGGTCCTGCTCTTTTGGGTACAGGCTGATCTTCTTTTGCGCGATCCTTGCCAGCTCATAGGCGAGGATGGTCGGCTCGCATAAGAACGATCCCTTGAGGAGTTCCGCGGCTTTGGCTGCGCCGGGTTCCTGGAACAGGATGGCCCCCAAGGTCGAGGCATCCGCGACCTTATCCGGCATCTCTGGCATCCCGGATGATGGCAATCGCTTCCGGGCCGGTCTTGAACCCGAGGTTCAGCGTCCGATTGTAGACATCCTCTGGTGAGAGCTTGGTTGGGGAGATGGTCTCTTCCAAAATAGCCAATAGTTCCCCTTGCAGGGAGCGGTGGTTTCTCTTGGCTCTGGCTCTCAGGCGTTCGACAACTGCCTCAGGCACATTCTTGATCCTACATTCCGCAACTCGCGCACCGGCTTCTTTCGAATTTCGGAACCGCTGGTTCTGCTGATAGCGTCAGCATAATCCGTTATTCGTAGGAAACCCTCCTCCCTTGGATCTGCGCCCTCGCAATCTCGAGTTCTCGCTTTT
>JACRNU010000071.1 GCA_016234805.1 Elusimicrobiota bacterium | reverse complement strand
GTGGCGGCGATGGAAAGGTCGAGGGTGGAGCTCGATGAGGGCGGCGGCACGTCGGCATAGAGGAGGGCGTCGTCGCCGCGAGTCTTGACCTGCATGGTCTCGGAACAGCCGGCCGCCAGGACCGCGGAGGCGAGGATTGCCGCTGAGGAGAGGCGGAATGGGGTGGGCATCGAGGGATTCTAACAAGTCTCTCCAGATGCGGGCAAACCGCGGAGCCCGGGTGAAGGCGAAGGCCGGAAAGCGCCGGGCTGCCGCCCAAGCGGCTCAGGGTTTTGTTATCATAACATCATGGTCGTGTTCGAAGCGTTCCTCTTCCTTGCCGTCGGCGCTTGCGCCGAGGCCAAGGGACCAGTCCTCTGCATCCGCAAGACCAGCCAGGGCTATGAGGAGCCCGCTTCCCTGACCGCTCTCCTGCGGTGCCAGGAGGGTGAGACGGACGGCTTCCTCGAGGACTACCGGACCGCGCACGACGGAAACGACCCCCCGGATGAGGCCCTCTCCAGCCTGGCGACGCGGCAGATGAGGCAGGCCGGGGAGTACGTGAAGCGCCGCCCCAAGGACGCGGACTCCAAGGGCGTGGCCGAATTGGGCAAACGGCTCGAAGGCCAGGTCGAGGCCCGCATGAACGACAAGGACAAGGAAGAGCTCCGGCAGATACAGGACCTTCAAAAGTCCCTCGGCCGCAAGGCGGACGCGAAACGCGGTCTCACGCCTGAGATGGCCGACGAGGCCCGCGAGCACGTGCGCAAGAAGCAGGGCGGCGTCAGCGCCGACTTAGACATGAGCCTGGACGCCATCGGCCGCTATTCCCGGGAGCCCGGCGCGGAGGCCATGGAACAGCTCAAGCCCGGCTACCGTCCTCCGGAGAACAACGCCACGGACCCCGCGCGGGACGACTCCTTGAAGGCGCTCGAAGAGCGCATCAGGCAGTCCTCACAGCCGGAGCCGGAACCCGCCAGGTCCGAATAGCGGAGACGCTCGCGCAAGCCGGGCGCAGGGCCCGGCCTGAAGCTACTCGGCTTCTTCTTCCTTCTTCTCCGCGCGCTTGCGCGAGGAGCGCACGAGGATGGTCTTGCGCAGGCGCAGGTTCTTGGGGGTGACCTCCACGAGCTCGTCGGATTCGATGAACTCGATGGCCTGCTCGAGGGTCAGCTCGCGGGGCGGGGTGAGCACGATGGCGTCGTCCGCGGCCTTGGAGCGCATGTTGGACATGGCTTTCTGCCTGCACGGGTTGACCACGAGGTCGCCCTCGCGGCTGCGCTGGCCGATGATCATGCCCTCGTAGACGTCGGCCCCGGGGCCGATGAACATGACGCCGTTGCCCTGCAGGCTGTCGAGGGCGTAGCCCGTGGAGGTCCCGGCGTCCTTGGCCACGAGCACTCCCGTCGAGCGTCCGGCGGTCTCCCCGGTCCTTGGGGCGTAGCCGTGGAAGCTGTGGTGCATGAGGCCCGTGCCCCGCGTCATGTTCAGGAGCTCGGACTTGAAGCCCATGAGGTTGCGGGTGGGGATGAGGTACTCGAGCCGCAGGTGAGTCGAGCCCTCGGTGTGCATGTTCTGCATGCGGGCCCCGCGGCGGCCGAGGCTTTCGAGGGCCACGCCCTGGTACGCGGTCTCGACGTCGACCACCAGGTGCTCGATGGGCTCGAGCTTGACCCCCTTTTCCTCCTTCATGATGACTTCGGGCCGCGACACGGAGAGCTCGTAGCCTTCCCGGCGCATGGTCTCGATGAGGATGGCCAGATGGAGCTCGCCGCGGCCGGCCACCTTGAAGCGGCCCTCGCCCGGGAGCTCCTCGAGCCGCAGGCCCACGTTGGTCTCGGCCTCCTTGAGCAGGCGGGTGCGGAGCTGGCGGGAGGTCACGAACTTGCCCTCCCTGCCGGCCAGGGGGCTGTTGTTGATGGAGAACTCCATCGAGAGGGTGGGCTCCTCGATGGCGAGAGGCGGCAGGCGCTCCGGGTTTTCGACGGAGGCCACGGTGTCGCCCACGTCCACGCCCTCAAGTCCCGCCACGGCCACGATGTCGCCGGCCACGGCTTCGGTGATCTCCCGGCGGGCCAGGCCGAAGTGTCCCATGAGCTGGGTCACCTTGGCCGTGAGGGTCTGTCCGTCGTGCTTGAGGAGCGCGACCGTGTCGGTCTTGCGGATGCGGCCGGAGTAGATGCGGCCCACGCCGATCTTGCCCAGGTAGGGCGAGTGGTCGAGCATGGTGACCAGCATCTGGAGGGGCCCGTCGGGGTTGGCCAGCGGGCCCGGAACGTGGCCGAGGATGGTCTCGAAGAGAGGGACGAGGTCCGTGCCCTTGCGGTCCCGCTCGCGGCTGGCCCAGCCCTCCTTGCCCGCGGCGTAGATCACGGGGAAGTCCATCTGGGGGTCTGTGGCGCCGAGGTCGATGAAGAGGGAGAAGACGTCGTTCAAGGACTGTGTAGGCCGGGCGTTGGGCCGGTCCATCTTGTTGACCACCACGATGGGGGAGAGCCCCAGGCCCAGCGACTTGCGCAGCACGAACTTGGTCTGCGGCATGGGTCCGTCCTGGGCGTCCACGAGGAGCAGGACCCCGTCGACCATGCGCAGGATGCGTTCGACCTCGGAGCCGAAGTCCGCGTGGCCCGGGGTGTCGACGATGTTGATGGTGATCCCCTTGTAGGGCACCGAGGTGTTCTTGGCGAGGATGGTGATGCCGCGCTCGCGCTCGAGCTCGTTGGAGTCGAGGACCTGTTCCTGGGCCGCCTCGGCCTTCACGTGGAACTCGCCGGTCTGCTTGAGCATGGCGTCCACGAGCGTGGTCTTGCCGTGGTCCACGTGGGCCACAATAGCGATGTTCCGGATGTTGGGGCGGCGGAGTTCCATCAGAGGGGGGACATTGTACATTTTATCCAAGCCCCGGGAATTGACTTCGTCGGCGAAGGGGAGGCATGATATCCCCATGAGGGTTCTTCCTCCGCTGGCGTTGATGTTCGTGGCCGCGACCGCCTGGGCGGGGTTCCCCGCGTGCGTGACGAAAGAGAAGGTGGGCGGGTACGCCGAGCCTGCCACGATGGGAGCCTTGATCGAGTGCCAGGACAAGGCGCGGGAATACTACAGGGCCAAGGGCGGCTCGAAGTGGGACCGCTTCGACGATTTCCAGAGGAGCGAGGTCCGGCGGTACCTTGTCCGCCATCCTGACCGGGCGGACGCGGGCCCTGGTCCGGCCGCGGCTCCGGTCGAGGACAAGGCCTTCAGGGCCGCCCGGGAAGCGGCGGAGCAGAAGGAGAGGGCTCTCAAGGCCGGGGAGGCCAACGCATCACGGTCCGATCCGGAGCGGGGGGCCGCTTACGGGACTCTTGAGAAGAAGCTCTGGGAGATGTCCAATGACGGCAAGGCCGGCGTCACTCCGGCCATGGCTTCGGAGATCGTCAAGCACCTCCAGGGCCAGCAAGGCGGTGTCAGCGTGGAGATGCAATCCTTCCTGCAGTCCCTGCAGAAAGACGGGCCGAAGCTCTCCGACGATTCGGCCCTCAAGCTCAAGGACGCGGCCCGCGACGCCAAGGTCCAAGGCCTCGATCTTGGGGTGGGCGCTGACATCGAGAAGTGGCTTCTCGACCGCGAGACCGACCCCAAGGCGGGGGATTCCCCGCCTTCCTACGACTGATCTTATCCGAAGGTTCAGTCGCCCAGGATCTTGACCACCACGCGCTTCTTCCTGAGGCCGTCGAACTCGGCGTAGAAGACCTGCTCCCACGGCCCGAGGAGGTACTCGGTGAAAGACCTCATCGGGGGGCTACTTGAGGGCCTGCACCGGCACGCACTTGCCGATCTCGGAGCGGTCCGGCTTGGCCTTGAACCTGTAGAGCGTGAAGGTCCGGGTCGTGCGGCCGTCGTCGAAGACCCTGCCTTGCAGGGTCACGGTGTAGCCCAGGGCCAGGGTGTGCTCCGAGGCCGTGGGAGCTTCGAGGTCCTTGATGGACAGGCAGAGCTGGTCTCCGGTGAACTCGTAGGACGCCGTCCACTTGGCTTGCGGCTCCCCCAGGCGGCGCGGGTCGTCCGAGAAGCTCGGGCTCGGGTAGAGGGAATGCCACGCCACGTCGGAGGAATCCGACTCGTCCCTGCCCCAGGCCACGACCGCGGCACCGGCTTCCGCGGCCGGCGGCGCGTCGGAGGGCATGACGGCCACGCTCTCGCTCTCCTCGGCTGGCGGGGACTCGGGGATGGGCTCCTCGCCGCCGCGCTCGAGGCTGAAATCAAGGCTCGCGCTGCGGCCGCTGACGAGGTCCACGGTGAGGGTATGGGGCTTGTAGCCCTTGAGCTTGGCCGTCACGCCGGCCAGGCCGGCGGGGACGCCGGTGAGCTCGTAGGAGCCGTCAATATCCGCGGCGGCTGAGACGAGTCCGTCCGCCGTGACCTGGACCCCTCCCAGCCTCCTGCCCGTGGTCTTGTCCGTCACCCTGCCGGTGACGCGGCCGACATGGGCGGCGTCGCGCGGGTTGATGAGCAGGCGCACGAAGTCGATGGCGAAGCCGTCGCCCGCGCCGGTGTCCGGGTCGTCGATGAGGAGGGAGAAATCGCCCTTGCGCACGGGCCAGAGGAACTCCTCGGGAAGTTGGACCGACACCAGCTTGCCCACCGGGCCGGTCTGGCGCAGGCTGTTGATGATATCTTCAAGGAAGAGGGCGCGTTGGCCGTTGATCGTGACTTTGTATCTGGCGCCGAGCAGAGGGGCCTGGAAGTCGTCTACGAAGAGCTGGAGGCGCGCGGCTTTGACAGGGATGCCCTTGGTGCCGTAGCGCAGGGCGATGGGCACGGGCATGCTGTCCGGTCTCCTGGCGTGGCCCGTGTATCCGTCTTGACCCGCGGGCGGGCTGCCCCGGTAGCCCGAGCCCAGGAGTATGCGGTCCGTGCCCGGAGGGTCGCCCGCTGCCGGGGTGAAGGGGTAGGAGTGCGAGGGCGTGGAGTTTCCGGAGAAGACGTCGAAGCCCTGCGGCCAGCCATAGCCCAGGTTGTCCATGTCCCCGGCCTGGATGACCAGGTCGGCCTCCTGGCCGGCCGGGGTCGCCGGAGCCGCGGCAGCGAAGGTTGACAGGGCAAGGAACATTGCGAGCATGGCGGGCGCCGAGCGTAGGATATCCATGACCCAATGATGCCTTGCCGGCTGGGCCCCTGTCAATGAGGAACGGCCGCGGATTCATCATGTACAATAGGTGCCTGAGTTAAGACATGGGCATCGAGACCGTCTCAGGCGTTGAAGACCCCCGATTGGCCGACTATGCCCTGGCCCGCGACCCGGTCGAGCTTCGGCGCCGCGGGACGCTCCTGGCGGAGAGCCGGGAGGTCGTGGCCGCGCTTATCCGCTCCCGGCGCTGGCGCGTGCGCTCCGTGCTCGCGACGAAGTCCGCCCTCGCGGCCCTGGTTCCGGAGCTGGCCCTGCTGGAGGATTCTGTGCCCGTGTACGAGGGTGAGCCGGACCTCATGACAGGCGTGGTGGGCTATACCGTGCATCGCGGCTGCCTGGCCGCGGCTGACCGCGGCGAGCCGGAGACTCTCGCGGGCCTCCTCTCTTCCCTGGCCGGAGGGCAGAAGGCCGCGGCCGGCGCCTCAGGCCCGAGGCTCGTGGCCCTGGAGGCGGTTTCCAACCCCGACAACGTGGGAGGCATCTTCCGCAACAGCCTCGCTTTCGGCGCGGGCGGGGTCATCCTCGGGCCGGGCTGCGGGGACCCGCTGTACCGCAAGGCCATCCGCACCTCCATGGCCGCGTCCCTGCGCGTGCCCTTCGCCCCCGTGCCCGACCTCCCGGAGGCCCTGCGGACCCTTCGGTCCCGGGGATTCTTCGTGGTGGCCCTCTCGTCGAGGGAGACGGCCGTGGACCTGAGGCGCTTGGCCGCGGAGGCCGCGGCCGGGAAGGTCGTCTTGGTGGCCGGCAGCGAGGGAGTGGGCTTGAGCCTCGCGGTCCTGGAAGCGGCGGATGCCGCGGCGCGCATCCCCATGGCCCCTGGGGTGGACTCCCTGAACGTCTCGACAGCAACGGGCATCGCGCTCCACGAGCTTTTCCGTCCCCCGGCCTGACCGGCCCGCTAGTTCTTGGTGATCTCAGCGATCCACTTCGCGAAAGCGTCCCAGTTGCCGTCCGCGGACCACGCCAGCTTGTCGTAGTTCGAGGAGTAGTAGGTCGGCAGATAGACCGCCAGGCCGTAGGCGTTGGCGTAGGCCGAGCCGGTGATGGCGTTGGCGCCGATCATCTCCTTGGAGAGGAACTTGAGCAGGTCCGAACCCTTGGCCTTGACCGCAGGGACCTTGGTGCCCTCCGTGACGAGCTTCACGAAGTGGTAGAGGTCCTTGTTGTCCGAGTAGTAGAAGTCCTGAGCGGACTTGGCCGCGTTCTTGACGACCTCGGTCTCCTTGGCCGCGAGCACGGCTCCGCTCCAGTCGTTGGTCTTGGCGAGCAGGGAGTCAAAAGCCCCGCCGAAGACGGTGGACTGGGTCGCGCCCTGTCCGAGCTTGGCGTAGTGCGCGGTGTAGGTGTCGGCCACGATCTTGCCCAGTTCCGCCGGGGTGGCGTCGGCCTTGGCAGCCAGGCCCGCCAGCAGGGTGTCGTAGGTGTAGCCGTCCGCGGGCTCGGTCTCTTCCGAAGCCACGACCACGGTCGCGTACTTGCGGACCTGGTAGCCGACCTCGGCCATCTGCATGAGGCAGGCGTCCATGGAGAGGATGTCCACGCCGCCGATGGCGGCCAGGGCGGACTCGAGCTGCTGGGTGGAGATGTGGTTGCCGGTCTCGTCGTCATAGGAGATGCCGGTGGTCCAGAAGTCTCCCCTGGAGAGCCGGTCCCAGCCGCTGCCGTGGTTCCAGACCACGAGCATGTAGCGCTTGGCCGGCGCGGCGGCCTTGGCCCACTTCACGAACTCGACCATGTGGTTCCAATCGCCCATGTCGGCCTTGGGGATGTTCTGCAGGACCGGGGAGGCGATCTTGGAGACATCGGCGTCCTTCTTGACCAGGTAGCGCCGCTGGCCGGTCCAGTCTCCGTCCTCGCTGGCGTAGCCCTTGATGCGGCCGAGCTCGACCGTGACCGCGACCTTGTCGTCGGAGCCGACGAGCTCCATCTCGTTGATGTCCTTGAGCCCGTAGGTCTCGAGGTTGTTCTTGCCGTTGATGAACACCATGATGTTCCACTCGCGCAGGCCCTTGAGCTTGAAGCCCCCGTCCGTGGGCTCGGCGCCCGCGGCTTCCTTAATGTCCCGGATGACGGTCTTAACATCGACGCTCTGGTCGAAATCGATCCTGTCGCCCGCGAACACGGCCGCGGGACCGGCCAGCAGCATCGTCAGCGCCATCCCAGCCAACCACTTTCTCATGAAGCCCCCTTTTGGTCCGATGGGCCATTGGACCTATCTGGCTCTAGGACCTTAGGGCAATTATATCACCATCGCCAACGGGCCTGTCAAGCGCAATCTGACGCTATCGGTGCTTGTTGAGAAGCCGCAGGTTGGCGGCGATGAGGCCTTCGATGCGGGGGAGCATGAAGGGCGTGAAGGTCTGGGAGGGGTCGGTGGGGATGTGGAGGACCGAGCAGTATTCCGCGACGTTGCGCCGCAATCGCCGCAGGATGAAGTGCTTCCGCGCCCTGGTGCGGGGCTTGCGGCCGAGGACCAAGCCCAACCGCTCGATGTCGAGCCTGACCGTCAGCTCCTTGATGAGCTTCTCCCAGGAGGAGGAGCGCTGTTCGGGAGGCTTGCGCTCCTCCAGGAAGAGGTTCGTGGGCTGGACCATGTCGAGGACGGAGGTGATCACCCGGAGCTTGGCCTCCGGCGGGGTCCCGTCCGCGCAGAGGTGGATGGCCAGGTCCGCGAAGCCGCCGTGGTCGAGCAGCCGTTCGAAGAGGTGCCGGAAGTCCGCGAAGCGCTCGTCGGTGAGGGGGGCTTCCTTGAGTTCCCGCAGGAGAGTGGCGCGCGTGGCCGCGAAAAGCTCGGCCTTGAGGCCCGTGATGGCGGGCTCGGTTTCCCGGAGCTTGCGGCGCATGTATTCCCACTGGTCCTTCTCGTGATAGGCCGTGGCTCCGCGGAACTGGCAGTACTCGCTCAAGCGCGCCAGGATGACCATCTGGTGGGCGGGATTGATGCCGGGCATATTGAAAGAGCTGAGCGCTGGCTTGCGCCGGGGCACGTTCCAGAATACCAAGTTTGACGGCTGGGTTGAAATACCCGCTTGAAAACTGGTACCTTGAGAGCCGGCACATGGCCACCATCCTGGTCGTTGATGATGAGAAGGATACGGTCGCGCTCCTGCGCTACATGCTGGAGAAGGACGGCCACAAGGTCCTCGAGGCCAATGACGGCGAGGGCGCCCTGATAGCTGTGGGTCTCGACCCGGCCGGCGGCGAGGACGAGGCTCCGCCGGTCCTGCCCGACATCATCCTCCTCGACGTCATGATGCCCAAGATGGATGGGTATTCCGTCTACGCCCGGCTCCAGCAGAGCGCCCGCACCCAGAACATCCCCGTGGTCGTCCTGACCGCCAAGGGCAAGATGTGGGAGCTCTTCGAGAACGCCACGGGCATCACGGCCTTCCTGGAGAAGCCCTTTGACCCGAAGTTCCTCAGACAGCACGTCAAAGAGACCGTTGCCAAGAAGACGGGAGGGGCTCCTCCTCCGACTGCTCCGCCCGCGCCCTGACACCTACGGGAGCAGGATGGGAAGGGCTTTGGGTGAAACCTGGAAGCGCGCCGGGAGACTGCCGAGCGGCTCGCCGTCGATGTTGAGGGGCACGTCCTCGAGGCTCTCCGCGTCGAGTCTCATGACCCTGCAGTGGATGACGCCTCCGGCGCCGAGGTGCGTGCCCCGGTATATCTTGGGGAAGTGCCACAGCAGCTTCGGCAGGGCCACGCCTCCCACTGCCACGAAATCGAGCATGCCGTCTTGGGCGTCCGCGCCCGGGGCCAGGAGCATGCCTCCTCCGGTCATGGAGGTGTTGGCCACGGCCAGCAGGTGATAGGGCTCGGGCGGGTGCTCCCGGCCGTCGATGATGAGGGTGACGCGCTTGGCCCGCGACCTCAGCAGCTGGGCCAAGGTCACGGTCATGTAGGAGAGCGTCCCTCCGAGCGGCTTGCCGGACTTCTCCATGGCGCGGATGACGTCTCCGGGAAGGCCGGCCATGGCGATGTTGAGGAAGTAGCGGCTCGTCAGAGGGGCGCCCCAGGACACCCGGCCCACGTCGATGCGCTCGACCCTGCCGGTACGGAGCATCTCAGCCCAGGCCTGGGGCTTGGACGGGATCTTGAAGTGACGCGCGAAATCGCAGCCTGAGCCCGCGGGCAGGTGCGCTAGCGCGAATCCCGAGGCCAGGCTCCCGACCGAGAGCACGCCGTTGGCGGCTTCGTTGAGGGTCCCGTCCCCGCCCACTGCCGCCACGCGGTCGAAGCCCGCCTTGACCGCGCCGCGGGCGAGCTCCTCGGCGTGGCCCCGCTTCTCCGTGACCTTCACCACGGCTTCGGAGCCCGCGAGGGGCTCGAACCTCTTCCAGAGGTCCGCTTTTCCTGCCGCGGGGTTCACGATGAAGAAGACGCGCATGGCGGGAAGTCAGTCTAGCAATTTTGCGCCTCCTGCCGAGGCTCGGGAGGCGGCTGGATTGCCGGACCGCCTCCGCTAAAATGTAGAATGACGCCATGAGCAGCCATCTTCCCGAACCCCCATCCATCACGGTCGGCATCCTCACGGTCAGCGACCCGGTCGCGTCTTCGGACGCCAAGCCGGCCGCGGCCGACGGCCTGCGGCTTGCCGCGGAGAAGCTGGGGTGGAGGGTCGAGGTCTCGGCCGCGGTGGCCGAGGACGAGCGGCAGATCAGGGCGAGCCTCGTGGACCTCTGCCTGGAGAACCGGGTGGACCTGGTCCTGACCGTGGGCGGGACCGGCCTGGGCGCCAAGGACGTCATCCCCGAGGTCACGAAAGGGGTGCTGGAGAAGGAGATCCCCGGCTTGGCGGAGGTCATCCGGCTCAAGTGCGGCCGCAGGGCCCCGTCAGCCGCTCTCTCGCGCGGAGTGGCCGGGACGCGGCGCAGGACCCTGATCCTCAACCTTCCAGGGTCTCCCAAGGCGGCGCTCGAAGCGTTCCATGCCGCTGCAGACCTTCTTCCCCACGCCGTCAACATGCTCCGCCGCGGCGCCCCTCCAGCCCTCACCTGAGGGGACCCTGCCTTGTGGTCACCGACTTCCGCTCCGCTCCGGGAGGTCACCAGGCCGGCCGCGTGGAGTGGCGCTCCTGCGACCTCTTCTCCCTGAGGCAGTGCGAGGAGGCGCTCGCGGGCGCGGAGCAGGCCTTCTACCTGGTGCACTCCATGCTTCCCTCGGCCCGGCTGACCCAGGGCAGCTTCGAGGACATGGACCTCATCTGCGCTGACAACTTCGCCCGCGCCGCGGCCAAGGCGCGGGTCAGGCAGATCGTGTACCTGGGGGGACTCATCCCGGACGAACCGATGCTCTCTCCTCACCTGCGCAGCCGGCTCGAGGTGGAGGAGACCCTGGGGTCGCGGGGCGTGCCCTTGACCGCCCTGCGCGCCGGCATCGTGGTGGGCCCGTTCGGCTCATCCTACCGGGTCTTCCGCACCCTCGTGGAGAGGGTCCCGATCATCCCCTGCCCGGCTTGGACGAAGTCCCTTACCCAGCCGGTCGCGCTCGACGACGCCCTCGCGCTCCTGCGCTACTGCCTCGAGCATCCCGCGCCGGCCAGCCGCAACTTCGACATCGGCGCCCCGGATGTCATGACCTACCGGGAGCTTCTGGCGCGGACCGCGGTCGTGCTGGGGCTCAAGCGCACCTTCATCGACGTCCCCGTCAGTGGGACCGTGTATGGGCGCTGGTGGCTCTCCTGGGTCACGGGCACCTCCAGGGCCATGCTCGCCCCTCTCCTCGAGAGCGTCAGGCACTCCATGGTGGCCCGCGACCGTAGGCTCCAGGAGATGGCCCGCGTACCCGGCATCCCGTTCGAGGTCGCGGTGCGCACCGCGCTCGCGCGGGAAAAGGCCTCGGGGAGCGAGGAAAGGCCCCCCATGAACCTCGGGTCCCGCAGGCGGTCTTTTAGGCCCAATGACGTGCGCTCCGTGCAGAGGATGCCTCTTCCGCGCGGGATGACCGCCAGGCAGGTCGCTGTGCGCTACAGCGCCTGGCTCCCGCGCTTCCTGAAGACCATCCTGAAGGCCGAGGTGGACGATAAGAAGAACGTGCGGCTCAGCCTCGTCTTTCCTCAGGTGATCCTGGTGAATTTCCTGTTCTGGCCCGAGCGCAGCGGCCGGACCGACCGTCAGGTATTCATAGTGGAAGGCGGCGTCCTCGCCCCGCCAGTGGCGGCGCGGCACTCGGGCAGGCCCAGGCTCGAGTTCCGCGAAGCCTTAGGGGGAAGGGTCCTGCTCGTGGCCATCCACGACTATCGGCCCACCATGCCCTGGTTCCTCTACAACTGCACCCAGGCCCTGGTGCACCTCTGGGTCATGCGCGCCTACGCGGAGTACCTGTGTTCGTTGACGGCTGACCCGTCCTGAACCGGCGGGCTGGGAGTCAGCGGCTGTCGAGGTCGAGGGCCAGCTGGGCGCGCCGCTGGACCTTGGGGTCCTTGACCCGGCGCACCATCCTTCGGACCCGGACCGCGGCCCTGGCCACGATGCGCAGAAGCTTCTTGTCCACTCCGCGGGCAGGCCGGGCGCGGGTAGGCCGGACCTCGCGGAAAAGCGCTGCCCGGGCTTTTTCCACGACCCTGCCGAGGGCCTGGCCGATGCCGGGGATCCGTGCCAGGCGGCGGCTCCAAACCTCGCTCGCGGGCCGTTTGCGGCCGGCGCTGCCATTGCCCGGAACACCTGCCTTGCGGCGGCGGTGGATGGTCCACTCATCGAGGTCGTCGGTCACCAGGGTGTGCAGTTCGTGGAGGGTCTCCTCCCCGTATTTCTGGGTCAGGCCCGAGAGGGTGCTCGGACTCGGGAGCCGGTCCTGGCACCCGATGCCGCAGAAGGTCCTCCAGGGGATGGAATCGGAAACGGTCTCGACCAGAGCGTCATAGCTCAACCGATGCCTGCGCCGCAGGTACATGAGCCGCAGATAGGTGGCCACAGGCACGCCCGGCCGTCCCGTGCGCTCGTCGAAGCGCTTGACGAAGGGCGCCATGAAGCGGGTGTCGCGCAGGAGCTCGTCGACGTGCGCGAGGTCTTCCGGAAGCGAGCGCGCCTCCTGGGGCAGGAGACTGTCCCAGAGGTCGGGACCTTTCGGGCTTAGTGTCAGCATGGAGCCTCCAGAAAAATTCGTTGATATTGTACCACACCTGACGCCAGCAGGAGTCAGCGGCGGCCGTCGTAGAGTTGGAAGAGGGACTTCCGGTCCTTGATCGTCTTCACGGGGGAGAAGACCAGGCTCATAAGGACCCGGCAGAATTCGCGAGAAGTGTAGAGGCGGGCTTTCCGGCCCGAGCTCAGGTGCGGCTTTTTCCGCAGGATGGTGAACCGCAGGCCCCGGGCTCTGCCCCAGCGCTTGAGGGCCATGCTCAAGGCGATCTCCTCGGCCGCGTAGAGCTCCTGGCTGAACCCTCCGACCTCCCGGAAGGCGTCCGCACGGGAGAACACGAAGGAGCCGGCGGCCCAGCCCATGGTCCGCGAGAGCAGGTTCCAGGCGCGGACCGCGAAGAGCACCGCAGGGGGCATGAAATCGAACTCGATGAGGCAGCCTCCGCCCACGAAGCGGCCTGACTCGGCCGCTGAGAGCATGTCCCCCAAGACCACGGGGTCGAGCACCGAGTCCGCGTCGATGAAGAGCAGCCAGTCTCCGGACGCTGCCCTGGCCCCGGTGTTGCGGCTGCGTGATATCTGGTTGTGCGGCTCGAACACGACGGTCGCGCCCTCCTCCTTGGCGATGGCCGCGGTGGCGTCGGTCGAGTTGTTGTCGCAGACCACGATCTCGCTCTCCCAGCCCGGCCGCAGACCGGAGGCCAGGGCGGCCCGCGCGCTCTCGAGGCAGGCTTGCAGGAGCTTCTCTTCGTTGAACGCCGGGACCACGATGGAGAGCTTCATGGCTCGACGGACATCATGCCTGGTCCGGACCGGGATGTCAAGGCTGACGGGGTTGCCTTGAGGGCCTCAAAGGCGGTAAGATGGGGGTGACGATCATTTTCGCAGGGAGGGTGCCATGTGCGACGACCGCGTGCATAGGGACGAGTGCGACTGCTACGATTGCGTCGAGGCCAAGATGGGCCGCAGGGCCGGAGTGTGCTGTCCGCCGGCCGAGCAGGGCTTCGATGTCGCGGCCATGTGGAAGGACGCGTTCCATCAGGCCTACCGCGATGTCCAGGTAGAGATCTTCAAAGCGAAGATCAAAACCTCCATGGGCAAGAGCATGGACAAGGCCGCCGGGCTCGTGCTTTCGGCCATGCTCGAGGACATCCAGCACGGCCAAAAGAAGGCCCAGAAAGTGAACGCCTCCCGGGAGAAGTTCGAGAAGCTGCTGCAGGAGACGCTCAAGGTCTAACTCCGGAGGCGCTCCTTTGCGAGCTTGGCCAGGAGCATGAGGTGCCTGGCCGTCTCCTTCAAGGCGCTGAGCTTGGAGGTCCCGTAGCGCCGGGTCGTAAGGATCGCGGGCGTCTCAGCCACGGTCAAGCCTGCCATCATGAATCTGGCCGCGATCTCGGCATTGATCTCAAAGCCCCGGCTCGATAGGGTCAGGGCTTTGAGGGCTTTGGCCCGGTATAGCCGGAAGATGGGGGTGTAGGCGGTGAAGCTTCCTCCCAGGAGGCGCCGGTAGAGGCTGTTGGCCGCGAGGCTGGGCAGGCGCCTGAGCCAGGGCGCCTGATTGAGGCCCCTGGGCTTCAGGAAGGGTGAGCCCGCCACAAGGTCCGCGCGGGTCTCGCGCTGACGGGACAGCAGGTTCCGTATCTGCGAGGGCCGGAAGGTGAGGTCCGCGTCCAGGGTGGCGATCCAGTCTCCTCCGCAGGAAAGGAATCCCGTGCGCAGGGCCATGCCGAGCCCGAGGTTGGAGGGATGGCGCACGGTCCGGATGTTCCGGTGGCGTTCGACCAAACGGCTCAGGGCCTTGAAGGTGTCGTCGCGCGACCCGTCGTCCACGAAGACCACCTCGTAGGGGACGCCCAGGTCCGAGAGCGGGGCGATGAGGGCGGTCTCGAACCGGGCTGCGCTGCGCTCTTCGTTGTAGCACGGCACGACCACTGACAGCATTTCTCTCCTCTCGGTACCGTCAACGGCGCCGTCGATGTCTTTAGCCGCGGAAGTAATCGATGGTGCGCTTAAGGCCGACCTCGAGCGGGATGAGGGGCTTCCAGCGCAGGGCGCGCTTGGCCAGGCGGATATCCGGGCAGCGCACCCTGGGGTCGTCCACGGGCAGGGGGTCGAACACGATGCGGGACTTCGAGCCCGTCAGCTTCTTGATGCGCTGGGCGATCTCGAGGATGGTGTGCTCGTCCGGGTTGCCGATGTTGACGGGAGATGAGATGGGGGAGTGAAGCAGGCTGTCGAGGCCGCGCACGAGGTCGGTCACGAAGCACAGGCTCCGGGTCTGGCGGCCGCGGCCGTAGACCGTGATGGGCTTGTTCGCGAGCGCCTGGGTGATGAAGTTCGGCACGGCCCGGCCGTCGTTCTTGCGCATCCGGGGTCCGTAGGTGTTGAAGATCCGGGCGATGTGCACCTTGACGCGGTGGGTGCGGTGGTAGGCCATGGCCATGGCCTCGGCGAACCGCTTGGCCTCGTCGTAGACGCCCCGGGGACCGATAGGGTTGACGTTGCCCCAGTAGGACTCGGGCTGGGGGGAGACGAGCGGGTCCCCGTAGACCTCCGAGGTCGAGGCCAGGACGTAGGCCGCCTTCTTGTCCTTGGCCAGGCCCAGGGTCTTGTGCGTGCCCAGGGCCCCGGCCTTGAGGGTCTGGATGGGGTACTGGGCGTAGTCCACGGGGCTGGCCGGGCTCGCGAAGTGGAAGACCGCGTCGAGCCGGCCCGGCACCTCGATGTAGTCCGTCACGTCCTGCTTCTTGAAGGTGAAGTCCGGGTGGGAGAGCAGGCCCTTGATGTTCTCGATCGCGCCGGTGATGAAGTTGTCGAGGACGATGACCTCGTGGCCCTGGCCGAGGAAGTGTTCGGCCAGATGGCTGCCCAGGAACCCGGCGCCGCCGGTGACGAGGATTCTCATGCCGCAAGCCTCCCCCACCCGAAGGAGAGCCCTTTAGGGCACGGGGAGGCCGTGCGGTAAGGAGAACATCTCTTCGCACGGCCCCTGGCACCGATCTCCCCCAGGCCAGGGGCGCGCAGGTGTTGTGGGGGCATGGGCCGTTTCATCAAGGCCTTCCTACACCGCAATACGTGAACCCCGCCGCCCGCAGGGCCGCGGGGTCGTAGAGGTTCCTGCCGTCCAGGATCAGCGGGTTGCTCATGAGCTTGTGGATGCGCTTGAAGTCGAGCTTGGCGAATTCGGGCCACTCGGTCACGAGCGCCAGGGCGTCTGCGCCCTTGGCGACCGCGTAGGCGTCCCGGCAGAACTTGACGCGCTTGAACTCGGGGAGCTCCCGGGCGCGCTCCGCGGCCACCGGGTCGCACGCCCGGACCTTGACCCCGTTCTCGGTCAGGGCCTGGACGATCTCGATGCTCGGGGCGAAGCGCATGTCGTCGGTGTTGGGCTTGAAGGCCAGGCCCAGCAGGCCCACGGTCTTGCCTTCGAGGTTCCAGAGATTCTCCGAGACCTTGCGCATGACCCAGCCCTTCTGGAGCTCGTTGATGTCCTTGACGGTCTTGAGCATGGCGAAGTCGTAGCCCTTCTGCTTGCTGATCCAGTAAAAGGCCTCGAGGTCCTTCGGGAAGCAGAACCCCCCGAACCCGATGCCCGCGCGCAGGAACTGGGCGCCGATGCGCCTGTCGAGGCCCATGCCCTTGGCCACGAGCTCCACGTCGGCCCCGACCTTCTCGCAGAGGTGGGAGACCGCGTTGATGAAGGATATCTTGGTGGCGAGGAACGAGTTCGACGCGTGCTTGATGAGCTCGGCGCTCTTGACGTCCGTGACGAGGAACGGCGCGTCGATGCCGCCGTAGATCTCACGCATGGCCTTCTCGGCCCTCGGGGAGGTCACGCCGAAGACCACGCGGTCCGGGAAGAGGAAGTCCTTGACCGCGGTGCCCTCGGCCAGGAACTCGGGATTGGAGACCACGTCGTAGGGCACGCCCCGCTTGTTGATGCGGGCGACCGTGCGCTTGACCCATTCCCCGGTCTCGACGGGCACCGTGGACTTGTCCACGATCACGGTGTAGTCCGTCATGTGGCGGGCGACCTCGGCCGCGACCGCCTCGACCGCGGAGAGGTCCGCGGACCCGTCCGGCCGCGGCGGGGTGCCGACCGCGATGAAGACCACGTCGGCCCGGCGGCCGCCGTGCCGGAGGCCCTCCTTGATGGAGCCGGTGAAGTGCAGGCGTCCGGCCTTGCGGGAGCGGTGGACGATCTCCGAAAGTCCGGGCTCGTAGATGGGGATCTTCCCGGCCTTGAGGACCGCGATCTTCTTGGGATCGGAGTCGACGCAGACGACGCGGTGGCCGAGCTCGGAGAGGCAGGCGCCGGTCACGAGGCCGACATAGCCGGTCCCGACCACGCACACGTCGTGGCGCGGGGCGGATATTTTATGGGCGCGCGAAGCGCCTGGGGAACGGGGTTCTTTCGGCATGGTGGCCGGTAGATTCTCTCAAAAGGAAGGGCTGGGTTCAAGATGCTATAATGGGCCCATGCACTTGGCGAAGGCTTTGAAGGAGAAAACCGCGAGGATCGGGGTCATCGGCGCCGGCTATGTGGGCTTGCCGCTGGCCATGGAGTTCTGCAGGAAGGGCTTCAAAGTCACGGCCTTCGACATCAGCAAGGAGCGCGTCGCGGACCTCATGGCCGGGAAGTCCTACGTCCTCGACGTGTCCTCGGACGAGCTCTCCCGACACCGGGGGGACGGCCTCTTCGAGGCCAGCGTCCGGTTCGAGGGCCTCGCAGGGCAGGACGTGCTGTTCATCTGCGTGCAGACTCCCCTGCGCAAGTCCAAGGAGCCCGACATCGGCAATATCCTCGCCGCGGTCTCCAAGATCATCGAGCACCCGAGGAAGGGGCAGCTCATCATCCTGGAGAGCACCACCTTCCCGGGCACGACTGACGAGATCGTCCTGCCGCGGCTCTCGGAGATGGGCAGGCTCGGACGGGACTTCTACCTGGCGTTCTCCCCGGAGCGCGTCGACCCGGGCAACCACGCCTACGGCATCTCCAACACCCCCAAGGTCGTGGGCGGCGCGGACGCGGCGTCCGCGAAGCTCGCCGTGGAGGTCTACGGCCAGATCATCGAGACCGTGGTCCCGGTCTCGAGCACGCGCGCGGCCGAGACCGTCAAGCTCCTGGAGAACTCCTTCCGCGCGGTCAACATCGCGCTCGTCAACGAGATGGCGCAGGTCTGCCACCGCCTGGGCCTCGACGTCTGGGAGGTCATCGGCGCGGCCGCGACTAAGCCCTTCGGGTTCATGGCCTTCTACCCCGGTCCCGGCATCGGTGGGCACTGCATCCCCAAGGACCCCCAGCTCCTCAGCTGGAAGATGAAGACCCTCAACTTCGTGCCGCGCTTCATCGAGCTTTCCACGAACATCAACCAGGCCATGCCGGACTACGTGGTCAGCCGCATCGCCGACGTGCTCAACGAGGGCAAAAAGGCCCTCCACGGCAGCCGGATCCTGGTGCTCGGCGTGGCCTACAAGCCGGGCATCTCGGACTACAGGGAGTCCCCGTCCCTCGACGTGATGGACCTCCTGCTCCAGCGCAAGGCCGCGGTCTCCTACCACGACCCCTTCGTGCCGCGGGTGTCGGTGGGCGGCCGGAGCATGGCCTCGGTCCCGCTCACCGACCGGACCCTGCGCTCCGCGGACTGCGTGGCGGTCCTGACCGCCCACAAGGAGATCGACTACGGCCGCGTGGTGCGCCTGGCCCAGGCCGTCTTCGACGCGCGCAACGCGACCCGGTCCGTGGACTCCGATAGGAAGGTCCACCGGCTTTGAGCGACCAGCCGCAGATCTTCGAGCGCAAGTGCCTGGAGGCCATCCAGGGCCTCGGCAAGGCCCTGGGGCAGCTTTCCCTCTATAAGCTCGGACACCCTGCCGTGGCGGCCATGCTCGGGACCTGCGGGGAGCAGCTCAAGGCCCTTCTTTCCGAGACGGCGCAGGGCGAGCTGGCCTTCAGCGTGGACAACGACAAGCTTATCGCCAACGGCCGCATCATAGCCACGATGGACGCCCTGCCCAACTCCATCCCCTCGACATTCTCCCGATTCAAGCTCTCGAGCCTGACCTTCAAGTCGGGGCTGAGCGCGGATGACCTCAAGGCCTTCTGCGAGCTGGCCTCATCCCGCCCGGACTCCGAGGCGGGCCGCGACCCGAAGAAGTACCTCGAGGGGCGGGGCGTCCTCAACGTCATCCTCAACGAGGCCGTCTACGCCAAGGTGGGCGAGGAGGCCTTGCTCAAGGCTCTCGAGCAGAAGAGCCTCGAGGAGACCATCCGGGCGCTCGTGGGCAACGCGGTCGCGGACCCCAACAAGCAGAAGATGGTCTACGAGAAGGTCGAGTCCCTGGTCCGGGAGGACATCCAGCGCCGCATCGACGAGGTTACCAAGCCCCTTGTCCGGGAGCGGAACGCCCTCCAGAACGAGACCACCCGGACCCGGGGCGTGATGGAAGGGGTCGCTGACGGCGTCATCGTGGTCGACGACGGCGGCAACATCCTGATGATGAACCCCGCGGCCGAGCAGCTCTACGCGGCCCCGCTCTCCCAGGTCGCGGGACAGCACCTCTCGGCTAAGGCCGGCGCCGAGCACCTGGTCACCCTCGCGCAGGAGATATCCACCCCCGCGGACCGGACCATCAAAGGAGAGGTCGAGTCGCGCGGCACGGACGACGCCAAGAAGACCATGAAGGCCTCGTCCGCCCTCGTCCAGAACGAGGCCGGCAAGATCGTCGGCATGGTCTCGAGCCTCCACGACACGGCCAAGCTCCGCGAGGTCGAGCGCATGCAGCGCGAGTTCGTGGCGCACGTCACCCACGAGCTCAGGGCCCCCCTGACCGCGATCCGGGCCGCCCTCGACATCCTCAAGGAGGAGCTGCATGGCCGCGTCAACGAGGAGGAGACCCGCATCATGGGCTCGGCGCTGCACAACGCCGACCGCCTCGAGCGCCTCATCAACGACATCCTCGACTTCTCCAAGATCGAAGCCGGTGAGATGCGCGTCAACCTCAAGAAGGCCGACGCCGAACGCATCGCCCGGGACGCGTTCGAGAGCCTGCGCCCCTGGGCCCAGCGCAAGAGCATCGACTTTACGCTCGACGTGGAGCACAACCTGCCCCCTATCATGGCCGACAGCCATCGCACGGTCCAGGTGCTGGTCAACCTCCTGTCCAACGCCATCAAGTTCACTCCCGCCAAGGGACGGGTGTCCGTCAAGGTCTTCCGCCCCAAGGACGGGGAGAAGATGGTCGAGTTCACGGTGGCCGACACCGGGCCCGGCATCCCCCAGGCCGAGCACAAGCGCATCTTCGAGAAGTTCATCCAGATCGCGACCGGCGAGGTGCGCGGGGGCACGGGCCTGGGCCTGGCCATCGCCAAGGCCGTCACCCACATGCAGAACGGCCGCCTCTGGCTCGACAGCAAGGTGGGCCAGGGTTCGACCTTCTACATCGCGCTCCCCTTCTTCGTCGGCCCCTCAGGCGAAAGCGGCCAGGCCAAGCCCGAGGCTCCGGCTGCCGAGCCCGCGCCCTGGTGGAAGAAGCTGTTTTCCTAGGGACCCTCTCCATATCGGGCGCGCATCCGTCTCGCCCCGACAGGGCTCAAGGCTGGAAACCGATTCGACGCGAGGGTGGCACGGGTGGCGGCAGGGAGAGTCTCCGAATCGCCTCAAAAATGCCGCATATGCTGGCATCGTGAGTCTTGATCCTACGTTCCAACATCGCCAGTTTTCTGGCCAAGTCCTTGTGTTCCGCCAGCATCTCTCGCAGTCTGATGAAGGCTCGAACCACTTGGATGCTTGCTTGGACAGCTATGGGACTGTTCAGGACGCTGGCAAGCATGACGGCGCCATGTTCCGTGAAGACATGGGGGCGATACTTGATGTTCTGACCCCTCTTCAAGGTCGCAATCCGCGACCTTGAAGCCAAGAGCTCCCTGGCCTCAGGCATGGTCATTGGGAACATGAAATCAGATGGGAACCGGTCTCGATTGCGGCGGACCTGTTCGTTGAGTCTCTTGGTCGTGACGCCGTAGACGGCCGCCAAGTCGGAGTCCAACATGACCCGAAAGCCGCGGATCAGCAGGATGCGGCGCTCGATACCTTCCGGCCCGAGAGATAGTCCCATAACCTATATACGAGCGAGAGCTGGAAAAGTTCCATTTCCCATCTGAGGACCAAAGAAGAAGCCCTCTTTTTGGAGGGCTGTCATACCGTTATTGTAACGGTCAAGGTATGTCTGCCTGTCGTTAGCAGTATCAGAACTTGGGTGCAGGGTAAAAACGTATTAAGACTGCCCGAAATGGCGATTCCGGCTGGTGATGCACACCTAGAATAGAACGTTATCAGAACCGGACGAGTTCCTGATCGGCCTGGCCCTGCAGGGTTGGTTCCTGTTCCCGGTTCTGCAGCCGGGCCTCGTCCTGGACGCGCGGCTTGAGATAGTCGTAAAGAACCCCGGCCATCACTCGTCCGGCGGCATCCTTGGCCCCTCCGCTCAAACCCTTGATGAAATAGTAAGTGAACGTCCCGTGGCCCTTGTCCTCCAGCGTGCTGGTGATCTGATCGCTGGACGCGGCTGCGAACATGGCCATGCCTTGCGGAACGGCCACGGCGTCGACTTTCATGACCAGAGGACGCGCTCCCTTGGCCAGCACCGACCGACCGCCGCCTCCTGAGAAGCAGGCGTCCAGCGCCACGACCACCTGGGTTGCCTTCAGTCCGTGCAGGGAGGCTAGAAGTTGGTCGACCGAATAGGCCGTCGACTTCAGGAACGAGGCGTCCCCGTCCCAGGGGACAAGAAAAGCCTTGCCGCTGGCAGGGTCGGGGGCTCCGTGGCCGGAGTAGTAGAAGAAGACGTCGGAGGCGGGATTGACGTTCCTCGGCAGCCACTCCTCCAAATACTTCTGGAAGCCGGTGCGGGTGGCGTCCTTGCCCTTCAGGAGCACGATGTGGCGCTTCGGAAAGCCCAGCGCGATCAGATGGTCGCGCACCGTCTCGGCGTCCCGTTCGGCGAACCGGGCGTCGGGCAGATCCTTGTAGCCCTCGATGCCGATGACCACGGCGAAATCCTCCGACCGTTCCTTGAGGCTGTAGCCAGGGACATCGACATCGGAGGCTATCTTGGGCGGGGCGGGGGAGACCGGCGCCCCCGTGGAGGCAAGCGCCCTGGTCCGACCCGCCGCGGCCAAGAGGTTGTTTGCGAGTTTCGGGTCCTTACGGAACTCGTCGTAGACGCTCTTTCGGACCGTGGTCCCCCACTCAACCCACACCATGCCGGAGAGGAGGGAGTCGAACAGCGGTTCCTTCGTCTGCGCGGAATACGTCCAAATCTTAAGCTTCCTTCCGACCGCGCCGATTTCCACGGCGATGTCGCAGCCGACTGCCTGGATGCCCCTCGAGTCCTCTAGGGATTCGATTTCATCGTAGGACCGGAACGGCGCTGTCTGCGGCTTCGTCTCCTTGAACTGCTTCTGAATGGCCTGCAAGTTGCGCCTCGTCTGACGGTCCTGGGCGTCGGGCCGTGACGAAACGAAGGTGCAGGCATGAAGCTCGATGACGGGGTCTGTCACGGCGCGGGTCGTTTCGTAGCTGGCGTGGACGCAGCCTGAGAACGTGGCAATGCCGATCAGCATAGGCCAAAGAAGATGTGTCCGCATGGTCTTTCCTGGCCTGGATACTAGCAAAGAAAAGCCCTCCGGGAGGAGGGGCGGGGCAGCAGCGAGGCGCGGCGACCTGCCGGCGGTTCAGGAACTCTTAAAGGATAATCCGGAAACAATCGCATCCACCGATTCCACGGGGAAGTTCCCGTTGCATTTTGCGGCGGACAGCGGTTCCGTGGCTCTGGTTGAATTTCTCATATCCAAAGGCAGTGAAGTGGACAGTCGGGATAAATATGGCGCGACGCCGCTCCATCGGGTCGCGTGGTTCGGCCACAAAGAGGTCGTGGCGCTCCTGCCGGCGAAGGGCGCCGATGTGGATGCCCGATCCAGCGGCGGAGCGACTCCGCTCCAGATCATCGTCGGTCTAGGCAAATTGGAGCTCGTAGAGTTCTTGTTGTCCAGGGGCGCTGACCCGAATGCCAAAGACCGGAACGGGTTAACGCCACTTGCCCTGGCTGTAGCCAAGAAACAGGACTCTATTGCTGTCGTCCTCCGCCGCCACGGCGGGCGATGACCCGACCGGCGAATTCGCCGACAGCTGGCTCGTCGAGTGCTCGAACCTGAAACAGGTCCAGAAAAGCATCGTGCCAGTATATCGAAAGCCTTACGCCATACTGGCACGGAGTGCGGGTTCTGAAAATTCCCTGCCCGTCATTAGCACTATCCGAACCTGGGCACAGGCTGGAACCGCGATAAAATGGCCCAAAGCCGCTGTTGGGGCAGGTTGTCCACACCCAGAATAGGGCAGTATCTGAACCGGCGTCTATTGTTGGAAGCCGATCCGGCGCAGCGGTTCCTTGGGAGGGGCCATCAGTCCTCGGATGGCGTCAAAAACGGTCTTGAACTGGGAATCGTAGCGTTTCTCTATGGCGTCGAGGCGTCGGGCCAGGTCCTTGTGGGCGCCCAGCATTTCGCGAAGGCGGATGAACGCTCGGACGACATTGATGCTGGCGTCGACCGCCGATGGGCTGTTCAAGACGCAAGCCAACATGACCGCCCCGTGTTCAGTAAATGCGGCCGGCAGGGTTGGAGAGAATTTCAGTCGGTAGAGGTGGTCGCATTTTGCGACCACCTCTGCCTTTTCCTTCGCGGTCAATCGGAGCATGAAATCTGTGGGGAAGCGATGCTGGTTCCGTTTGACCTGTTCGTTAAGTCTCTTGGTCGTGACGCCGTAGACGGCTGCCAAGTCCGCATCCAGCATGACCCGGAAGCCGCGGATCAGCAGGATGCGGCGCTCGATGCCTTCCGGCCCGGTAGGTAGTCCCATGAACTATATACGAGCGAGGGCTGAAAAAGTTCCCTCGACTGTCGGAGAGGCGATCAGAACCGGACGAGCTCTCGGTCGCCTTGGGCGTGCAGAACCGGCACCTGATCTCGGTTCTGCCTGCGGGCGGCGTCTTGGACCTTTGGCTTGAGGTAGTCGTAAAGGCCCTGGGCCGTCACGGCTCCTTTGGCATCCTTCGCCCCACCGCTTAACCCCTTGAGGAAGTAGTAGGTAAAGGTTCCATGCCCCTGGTCTTCGAGCGTGCTGGTAATCTGGTCGCCTGACGCCGCGGCGAAAACAGTCAGGTCCCGCGGCACAGCAGCGGCTTCCACCTTGGTCACGAGCGGCCGAGCGCCCTTGGCCAGGACTGAGCGCCCACCCGCTCCAGAGAAGCAGGCGTCCATGGCCACGATGACCTCCTTGGCCTTGAGCGAGCCGAGTTTCTCGTAGAGGCGCTTGATGGGATAGCCGGTGTTCTCAAGGAAACCCGGATCGCCGTCCCAAGGGATAAGATAGGCTTCGCCGGTTTTGGGGTCCGGAGCACCGTGGCCGGAGAAGTAAAAAAACACGCGGCTGTTCTCGTTGACGTTGCGCGGAAGCCAGGTCTCCAGGAATTTCTCCATGGCGGAACGGCCAGCCTTCTCGCCAAAAAGCTGGATCACGTTGCGGCTGGGGAACCCCGCAGCTATCAGGTGGTCCTTGACCGCTTCAGCGTCACGCTCAGCGAATTGGGCTTCGGGGATGTCCGAGTATTTCCCGATGCCCACGACTAGGGCGTAGTCATTCGGGTGTTCGGCGAGCTTATAGGCTGGGGCATCAATGTCCGAATGTTTGGTGGGCGCCTCCGATGACGCGGTCTTCTGCGCGCTTGTCGCTCCCTCAACCGCAGCCTTCACAATGGCGGCAACATCTTCTTTGGAAATGCCCGCTGGCGAAGCCTTGGCAACAGGATGTTGGCTTTCGATTTCTCTCTTGATCTTCTCAAGCACGCCCAACCCGGTGGAACCCAGCGCTCGAAGCCCCTCGGAACAATTGACGCAGGTGCTGCAATACCGCAGTCGGGTCACGGCGACACTTATATCGGCGCCTTTTTCGATGAGGAGTTTGACAATGTCCGACTTGCGGCCCCACGCCGCCATCGACAAAGGGGTATCTCCAAGGCGGCCCTGGTTGTTCACGTTGGCGCCTCTATCGATGAGCAGCCTGGTGAGTTCAATATTGCCGGACGCATATTGCAACGCGGTATTCCCGTATGAATCAGCCCCCTCTATTTCGGCGCCGCGTTCAAGCAGGAGTTTAACGACCTCCGTCTTCCCCAAACTGATCGCACAAATCAACGGAGCAGCGTTCACTCCCCGCAAGACAGGACAGGAGCGTTGGGTGTTGATATCAGCACCTTTGTCGATCAAACTCCTTACCTCTTCGATGCGGTCGGTCTGCATCGCCGTGGTCAAGGGCGCAACGCATCCGGTCAGGCTAACAGCAATGAAACATATACTGCGGACATTCTTCCCATGGGATTGCCTCGGACCTGCACATACTACAAAAAGAAAGCCCTCCTTTCGGAGGGCTTCTTGTTCAGCAGTTACTATAACAAATGAAATCTGCCCGGATTGGACAAACTTCGCAACTGGCTCCGGGATGCCGAGAGCGTTTTGCATGGAATTACCGAGCTGGAATCGATGGAATCCGTCGCGCCTTCACTTCCCTGCCCATTCAGCGGAACAAACCCGACAATCTAGCGAGGCGCGGCCCCCACCCCCTACTCCAGAACTCCCGTGGTGCGAGCCAGTGCCCCTGTTCACGATTTTACAGTTGGAAAGTTATACTTTCATATTGTAATTAATCCTGCTATCATGACCGTATGTATAAGCGCAAGCTGGAACCGATCCTCGTTTCGCTGGCGAAACAGTATCCAGTCCTGACGATCACTGGGCCGCGACAAAGCGGGAAGACGACCTTATGCCGGCAGGCGTTCCCCCACAAGGCGTATGTCAATCTTGAGAATCCAGATACGCGGAGGCTCGCGACCGAAGACCCGCGCGGGTTCCTAGCGAATATCCCGGACGGGGCCATTCTTGACGAAATTCAACGCGCGCCGCAATTGGCGTCCTACCTGCAGGAAGTTGTGGACGGCGAACGCCGCAACGGTTTATTCATCCTGACCGGAAGCCAGCAATTCGAGGTCATGACGCGCATCAGCCAGTCCTTGGCCGGGCGGACGGCGGTCTTGAAGCTGTTGCCGCTGAGTCTCGATGAACTGCCGCACGATCTCCAAAATGCTTCACTCACTCGCCTGATGATGGCCGGGTTCTATCCGCGCCTCCATAAAGAGAAATTGGAGCCCGCAAGATTCTACGGCGACTATATGGAAACCTGCATCGAGCGGGATTTGCGCCAACTGGTGTCCGTGAAAGACTTGAACGTTTTTGAGCGATTCGTGCGGCTGTGCGCCGGCCGGGCCGGGGGGTTGTTGAATCTTCATTCGCTTGGCAACGACGCAGGCGTGTCGCACACCACGGCACGCTCCTGGATCACGTTGCTGCAAGCCGGATACATCATATTTCTCTTGGAGCCGCACCACGCCAACGTCCGCAAGCGCTTGGTCAAAACGCCCAAGCTTTATTTCTACGATACAGGATTGGCCTGCAGCCTCCTGGGGCTAGAGAACGAAAAGCAACTCGCCCGCGATCCGCTCCGTGGAGGCTTATTCGAGAACCTCGTCGTGGCCGAAGCGCTCAAACATCGCCTTCATCGGGGACAGCGCAGCCAATTGGCGTTCTATCGGGACAATGTCGGTAACGAGGTGGACCTGTTATACGGCCACGGGAGCGACGCCTTGCCGATCGAGATTAAAGCCGGGGCCACGGTCGCAAGCGACTACTTCAAGGGCCTCCTCCATTACGCCAAAGTGTTTCCCAGAAGTCACGGAGCCGCGCTGGTCTATGCCGGAAAGGAGGAATATCTCCATCAGGGGGTCAAGATCGTCAGCGTGCACGCTCTTCACAAACTCCTCGAGAGCCGAACGACCGACAGCGAGGGCTAAACTGGCGCGGGTACGCAAGAAATCCCCTTACATCGTCTTTGTGGATGAGGCCGGCTTCATGCTTGCCCCTCTTTTGAGAAGGACTTGGGCGCCACGTGGTTGCACTCCGGCAATCAAGGTCTCCGAACCCCACTCACGCATCTCCGCGATCGGCGCTATGGCAATCAGTCCGGAACGCAGGCGTTTTTCTTTCCACTGGCTTCTCTTGTCAGATAACGCCAATTTCCACGGCGATTCAATCGCAAGGTTCGTCGCACATGTACGCCGCAAGATTCGAAGCCCACTCATACTCATATGGGACACGATAGCGATTCATCATTCAAAACCCATGAATGATTTCATTGCCGCGAATCGGAGCACCCTATCTGTGAAGCCATTCCCGCCGTATGCCCCGGAATTGAACCCGGTTGACCGCGTATGGGGTTATGTCAAGTATAACCGACTGCCGAACTACTGCCCTAATACCCTTGCCGAGCTCCGCGCGCGTCTCATGGCTGAGTTCTTTCGGGTGCAGACGCAGCCCAAACTGCTGAGATCCTTGTTCGATAGCACCGGGCTTACGCTGTAATGGCGTGACTGCGCATTCAAATCAGCTCAAGAAGCGACTAGAAAAATGTTGCTTGTCTCCAGCGAGTTCGATGTCCTAGTCGGGGTGCAGTATGTTCCGCAGGTTTGTTCAGCGAAACCTCGAACTCGGCGCATGCGAGATTCCACCGCTTTCGTAAAGAGAAAACCCCTCGCCGTCGAGGCGAAGGGTTCTCTTGTCCAGAGTGGCTGCCCGGCTAGGATTCGAACCGGGACTCCAGCCTTGGGTTCCGGGCGTGACATCTAGCCTTTCAGGGTCTGCCGGGCCAGGACCAGGGCTTTGACCGAATCCGCGCCGGCCGAGCGCAGGGCCTTGGCGCATTCCTCCAGGGTCGCGGAGGTGGTGCAGACGTCGTCGATGAGCAGGACCTTCCTGCCCTCCGCCTCTCCCGGGCCGGCGACGATGCCGCCGGAGACGTTCTTCCCGCGCTCCCCGCGGCCGAGGTTCCATTGGGGCTTGGTCGCGTGCCTGCGGACCAGGAGCTCCTCGACCGGCTTTCGGGACGTGGCCGCGACCTCCAGGGCCAACAGCCGGGCCTGGTTGTAGCCGCGTTCGCGGAGTCTTGAGCGGTGCAGGGGCACGGGCACGAGGCAGTCGAAGCCCCATAGCTCGGGCAGCCGGGGAAGGGCCCCTGACATCCTTTTGCCGCAGAACCGGGCGGCGTCGACCCGGTGGCGGTACTTGAACGCGTGGACCAGGCAAGCCGCGGCTCCGCCATAGAAGAAGACGGGCCGGATGGCCTCACAGGCGAAGAGCCTCTTCGCGCATGGGCCGCAGCGGGCGCAAGAGGGAGGGATAGGGTCTCCGCAGCGCTCGCAATAGGGGGGCTCGGCGATCCTGAGCTCTTGGACGCAGGCAGGGCAGAGAGGGTGGGGGTGGCCATGGGGCAGGTCTTCCTTGCACGCGCAGCAGGTCTGGGGAAAGACCCAGTGGACGAGGCGGGACCGGCATGCGGCCAGGAAGCCCACATCCTATATACGAGCGAGCCGCTGGAAAGTTCCCCTAGCAGGCTGCTGAAAAACCTATTGACATGCTCTCGAAGGAACCAATTGGCACGACATAGTGCTTCAAATCACCTCTCCGGGGTTGCAATCAATACTTTTTCAGCAGCCTGCTAGCCCTCCAGGAACTTGACCCAGACCTGCCGGCTCCGCGGGCCGTCGAACTCGGCCAGGTAGACGGCCTGCCAGGTCCCCAGGCGGATGGTCCCGCCCTCCACGATCATGGTGAGCGAGGGGGAGAAGAGCGAGCTCTTGATGTGGCTGTCGGAATTGCCCTCAGCGTGGGAGAAGCCCGCGTTCTGCGGGACGAGCTCGGTCATGAAGCCCGTGATGTCGGAGGCGACGTCGGGGTCGGCGTTCTCGTTGATGGTCACCCCGGCGGTGGTGTGGGGGACGAATACGGTCAAGAGGCCCGTCTTGGCTCCGATCTGGCGCAGATGGTCCAGGAGCTCCGTCGTGATGTCCACAAGTTCGTTGCGGGCCTTGGTCTGGATCCTCAATTCCTTCGTGGGCATGGGCTCTCCTTTCCCGCCTTCAGAACTGGAAGGTCAGGGTGCTTCCGAGCTGGTAGGAGATGAACTCCTCCTCCTTGAGGTACTTGTGCCAGAGGCGCGAGAGCGCGCCGTTCATGGTCATGCGCAGGTTCTTGGCGATCTCGTAGTCGCCGCTGGTGTTGACGGTCAAGAGGCGCGAGTTGTCCGCGACGGTGATGGGAGAGGTCTTCTGGGCCATGGACATCGTGGTGGTCCAGATGATGCGGTTGGTGAACATGAGGGGTTTGGACGCGCCGGGGAGCTTCAAGCCCTTGGGCAGGGCCAGGTCCGCCCGGACGAGCATGCTCGGCGTCAGGGTGGTCAGGTCCTGGGTCTTCAGGCCCGTCCCGAGCCTGGTGACGTCGTTGGTGTAGTCGAACTTCGGGGTGAAGCGGAATTTCTTGATGTCGAAGGTGACCTGGACGGTGGCGTCCTCGTGGGAGACGCGCTGGACCATCTCCTTGATGCGCAGGTCCTTCTTCTCGGAGACGCGGAAGTTGTAGTTGATGAGGCTGTCGAACTTCTTGAGGACGATGGTGCGCAGGTCGGTGCCGAAGGATTCCTCGTCGTCGATCGAGGTCCCCACGGTCTCGGTCTTGCGAAAGGCGTATTTGTAGTTCATCTGCGTGCTGCTCATCCAGCGGTCGGTGAACCAGAGCTTCTCGAGCTCGCTGATGGAGGCCACCATGTCCGGGGCCGTGGTGGAGATGCGCTTCGACACGGTGCCGGTCACGTCCGTGCGCTCGATGGACTTGACGTAGTTGTTGGACAGGGCGATGGTCTTGAAGGCGGACCACCGGCCCCGGAGGTCGTAGGCCTCGATGGGGTTCCAGCGCTGCGAGGAATTGAAGGTGTCGCGGAGGGTCTGGTTGGCCCGACGCGCCGCGGGATTGCGCGGCTTGATGGATTCCCGCACCCAGAAGCCGAATTGGGAGCGCAGGCCCTTCTCGACGTTGTTCCAGACGTCGCCGTCCTGGACCTGGTAGCTCGAGGTGACGTGGAAGGACCGGAAGAACTTGGAGCTCTGGAAGATCTCGCCGATGGACAGGGGCAGGTTGAGGGTCCCGTTGGCGTTGCGGTTGACGGTCTTGATGTCGCCGACGTCGAAGACCATGGTCGACCCGAACACCACGAACGTGGAGACGTTGAGGATGTTGTTCTCGATGATGTCCACGGAATAGTTGAGCTGGGGGTTCAGCCAGCGCAGCAGCCTCCAGTTGGAGTTGAACCCGGCGTTCTGGTTGAGGGACTTCGGGTAGGCCTTGACGAGCTCGCCGGTCGAGACGAGGTCGGACCTCCGTTCGATGACGCGGGTGAGGGAATAGTTGGGGTTGAAGCCCGCTCCCTGCCAGGGGGAGAAGGTCATGCGGCCGATGTAGGTCTGCCCGAACTCGCGCGTGTTGCTGTTCCCCGGCAGGCGCCGGGCCTCCGGCGACTCGAAGCTGACCTCGTAGCGCGACATCGAGTAGGTGGCGTCGACCGTCTTCGGCAGGACCCGCCAACCCAGCGGGACGCCGTAGGTCAGGGAGGCGTTGTAGGCCTGCCGGTCGTCGGCCCTGGTGAGCAAGGAATACTCGGTGCGCGTGCGCGTGTGCCCGAACGACATCCGCGGCCAGGCGCCCAGCGCGAAGTTGCCCGAGGCCGACCCGTTCCAGTTCGTGACTTTGCCCTGCTGGAGGAGGTTGACGGTGTTGGAGAGCTCGCCGGTCTTCACGGTCGAGGGGGTCTCCGTGATGGCCCGGGCCACGGAGAAATTCATCGGGAACCACCGCAGGCGTGTGAAGTTGAGGTAGGTCGAGTCTTCGCGCCGGTTCTGGTTGGTGACCACGGAGGTCGGGGTCTGGAAGTTGCGGTCGCGCGCCCAGTGCTTTCCGCCGAAAGAGGCCCATCCCGTGACCTCGAAGTTGGCCTCGACCTTCTCCGCCGAGCCCACCCGGGTGACGGGCTCGGAGAGGTAGATCTCGTTGAGGTGGACCTTGCCGCGGGTCGGCCCCGGCGCCGCGGCGGTGGAGCGCACCCCGGCCACGACCTGGGAGACCTGCTGGAGGCTCGGGTTGCCGCTGGAGAGCACGACCACGTCGGGCACCGTGGCGCGCCAGCCCTCCGCGACCATGTCGCCGTTGTCGTCGAACTGGAGCATCCGGATCTTGCGCCAGCCCGTGAAGGTCAGGGGGACCCGGGCCTCGAAGAAGTTCGTGTCGTTGCCCACGCGCAGGAAGAAGATCTTGTTGCCCGTCGTGTTGACGTTGTTGGGGTCGGCGTTGCCGTACACGAGGAAGTTGAAGTGCCGGTGCTGGCTGATGTCCACGGCGCGGCCGAACACCCTCTTAGTGGTGACCACGGCCCCGGCACCGAGGTTGATGAACTCGAGCTGGAGGGCCTGCTCCGCGATGTTCCGCGACCCGGTCTGCTTCTGGAGGGTCGAGACGTCTCCGTAGATGTCCTTGAACGCCTCCGAGGCCTGGCCGCCGGCGTTGAAGATGGGGACGTAATCCGGGTTGTCCACGGAGTTGACCGGGGTGGCGGTCAGGGTCTCGAGCGCGGCCGTCTGGCCCTGGCCGTTGGCGGGGTCTCCGGCCGCGCCCCGGAGCCAGGAGTTGCCGACCACCGCGATGCGGGCGAATTTGATGGCGCAGGTCATTCCGAGGCAGGCGGACCCGCCCGCGTTCTTCCGGATCGAAATGCGGATCTGCTTGACGGCCGTCCAACGGCCGGCCGTGGCCGTGGAGATGTTGAGCGGGATCTGGAAGGTCCGCCACTTGTCACCGCCAAAGTCGATGGTCGTGTGGTCGCTGGAATCCGTGGCGTTGTGGAGCTGCTTGCCCGGGGCCGTCGGGGCGGCGTATCCGAAATCGTCGCCGCTGAAGTCCTGGGAGTCGAGCCGGCCGTTCTGGTTGAGGTCTTCGGTGTCGATGCGGCCGTTCTTGGCGCCGTAGCGGGCGGAGGGCTTGCCGGCCGGGTTGTAGTCCATGCCGATGTCCTCGAGCTCCTGGATGATGCCGTCGCGGTTGACGTCCTCGGTGTCCCGGAAGGTGTTGTCGGGCGGCAGCCCGTCGGCGTCCGCGTCCTCGTTGATCCCTCCGAGGTGGAAGTTGAGCTCGTTGCCCGAGGCGTCGCCGAGCATCACCAATTCGAGGATGTTCTTCTGGGAGAAGTCCTCGCCGGACACCGAGAAGGGGTAGACGATCGAGACCTCCTGGGTGCCGGGGTCTGAGAAGTCGTACTTGAAGCCCAGCACCTTCTGGGTCTCCTCGGACCCCGCCTCGGAACGCGGGTTGATTGCGAGGACCTTTACGTCCTCGGGGAACCACTGGAGCTTCGTCGGATCGCTCGGGACGCCCGCGGGGTTGGCGGCGATCTTCCAGGAGGAGTCCAGGGTCGGGGCCATGGTCTCCTGCTTGATCCCCTCCATGTTGTCGATGAGGGCGTAGTCGTTGAGGTTGGGGTTGTGCCGGCTTTGGGCGAACTCTCCGGCCACGGAGGTCATGCGGAGCCAGGAGAGGAGCTTGATGTCCTTGAGCTTGGCGTCGAACTCGTAGGTCACGAGGCTGCGGGCCAGTTCGGTGACGGTCGGCACCGAGGGCGACTTGACCCCCGACTGGTAGAGGAGGGTCGAGCCTATGGAGAGCTTCTTCCAGTCGTAGGAGATGCGGGTCCCGAGCAGGGACTCGTTGGAGAGTCCCAGGAAGGGCGCGACCTCGTAGGAGATGGAGATCTCGGAGTCGGGCCGGATGCGGTCCTCGTTGAAGAAGGTGACGAAGCCGGCGTCGTAGTCGATGAAATAGTCGACGTTGCGCACGAGCTTGGCGCGGTCGAGGAGCACGATCTCGCTTTGGGGCACGAGGGTGGGCTCGAGGAAGAAGGTCTTGAACCTGAAGCTGTACTCGACCCGGAAGAGCCTTTTGGAAAGGGGGGTGGGGGCATAGAGGTCGGGGTCCGGCACCGTGGGGGAATCGCTGGACACGGAGAAGGGCTGGAGCAGGCGGAAGGACCCGTTCTCGAAGTCCACATCGATGGTCTCCGGGTACTTCTGCTGGGGCGTGAGGCCCGAGCCGACCTCGTTGCGGGTGGTGGGGTCCAGGACCTTCAGGACGAAGTTGCCGCGGCCGTCGTCGCGCACGATCTGGTTCTGGCCGATGGAGTAGAAGGTCTTGAGCTCCCGGTTGTGTCCGGCCTCGGTGGAGACCGTGATGGGCAGGTCCGCCGGTGTCTTGACGAGCTTGAGCCGTCCGGTCCCTCCCGAGACCGTGGTCGTGGATTGGACGGTGATGCTGCGGCCCGCGGTATCGAGATAGTCCACGGCCACCACGTGCTGGGGCATGAGCTGGTACCGGAAGGTGAGGATGCCCTTGGTGTAGTCGATGGAGTAGTCGATGCCGGGCACGAGCTGGGAGAACCGTCCGGTGAAGCTCGAGCCCGCCACCGCGAGGTCGTCGACGGTAAGCTCGACGTCGTTGAGGTTGATCTGCTGGCCGGGGGTCTGCTGGGCCAGGTAGATCCTCTCGGAGCCGGCCTGGATGGGCAGGCGGCCCGGCGAGGAGAAGGAGACGTCGTAGTGCTGGCGCCGGAGGTAGGTCGAGTCCGGGATGTCCGCGGAGGCGAACTGGCTGTTGCCGTAGAACTGGCGGAACTTGGTCTGGCCCTTGGTGCGGCTGCCGATGAGGGAGGCGTTGAGGCCCTTGTACTTGACGTCGGCCCGGATGCCGAAGAGCTGCTTGTTGTACTGGACGAACTCCGTGGGGGGCAGGGAGAGGTCGATGTCTCCGAAGGACACGTTCTGGACCACCTCGTTGGGGTCGCCCTGATAGACCACGGAGATGTCCTGCTTGTTGGTCTTGGTGTCGTCGTAGTCGACGTTGACCGAGATCTTGGGGCCGACCTTGCCCTGCATGCGCAGCTGCAGCTGCTGGTTGATGTCCAGCATCCCCGCGGTCATGGGGCGGTTGGTCGTCTTCTGCTCGTTGATGTAGCGCTTCTGGGAGTACTGGAAGGAGATGACCTTGCGGCCCGTGACCGAGAGGCTCGTCCCGTAGGTCGGGAGTTCCACCTCGGGCGGCGGGGGCGTGGGCTCGGCGGCCCTGACCGCCGCGGTGGCCGCCGCGATCTCTATCAGCCCGGGGATGACCAGCGGGGCCTCGACCGGAGGCGTGCCTTTCTCGATGTTCTCCCGGGCCCTGTTCCACCGGTCCTGGGAGAATCCGATCGCATCGACGCGCTTGGTGAAGTCGGAGAAATCCTTCTCCTCCGCCGGAGGCGCGGCCGTTGGCTGGTCGAGGACGCGCTCGCGGGCCGGCCGGTCGAGGAGGAGGAAGGGTGCTGTCTGGGCCGTCGGCACGGATGTCACGGGCTGTTCGACCGGAGAGGGCTCTGAGACATCCTGCCTCCGCGGGGCCTCTCTCCGGGGGGCAGGCTCGGCCTGGGCAGGCGTCTCTGTCGCGAAGTCGGGATCGTATGGGAGGGAGAATTGCGCCGAGGCCTTGCGGCCGGGCAAGGTCAGCAGGACGACAATGAGGAGCCGGTTGAGTGCGGTCACTTAATGGGATGTCTCGGCGCCCCCGGCGTGGCGCCGTTCGCGCGTATCCGCGCGACCGCGGGAAGTATAACAGGGGTGTTGTACGCTGTCAAGGTGGGGCACTCTTTAGAAATGTAACAGGGGCTTGTTACGCTGTCAAGGCTGGGCCTAAATTAATAGTATCTCGATAGCATGAAAAGCGGCCCGGAGTGCGTGGTCCACGCGGCCAGCGACGTGGGCCGTATCAGGTCCGAGAACCAGGACGCGTGGTTCGCGGACGCCTCCCAGGGGCTCTTCCTGGTCGCGGACGGCATGGGGGGGATGACCGCGGGCGGGGTGGCGGCCAAGGCCGCGGTCGAGATCATCCCCAGGATGCTCTTCGACGGCCTGGCAGCCCTCAAAATGAAGACCGAGTGTGCGGTCTCGGCAGCCATGCGCTCCGCGGTGGCGGGCTTCAGTTCAGCGCTCTACGAGCGGAGCAAGCGGGACCCCAGGCTCGAGGGCACGGGCACGACCGTGGTCCTGGCCCTGGTCCAGGGCCGGTCCGCGTTCATCGCCAACCTGGGGGACAGCCGCGCGTATCTCTTCAAGGGCGGCTTGCGTCAGCTGACGGAAGACCACTCCCTGGCCGCGGTCCTGCAGAGGCTGGGCAAGATCACGCCTGAGCAGGCCGCCCTGCATCCCGGCCGCAACACCCTCACGCGCTTCGCCGGTATGGAAGGGAAGGCGGAGGTGGACGTGAAGTTGGTCCACCTCAAGGGTCCCTGCCGGCTCCTCCTGTGCTCGGACGGCCTGACCGGCATGCTGTCCGACGAACGCATTGAGGCCGTCCTGGCGTTCGAGAAAGACGGCGAAGCCGCCTGCCGGCGGCTTGTCGAGGAGTCCAACGAGGCGGGCGGAAAGGACAATGTGACCGTCATGGTGGCGGACCTCAGGCGTTCCGGCTGAGAGGGACCCCGTGCGCGCGAAATTCATCCTCCGAGCGACGAAAGGGCCCCAGAAGGGCCGCGTCTTCGAGTTCGACCGGCACGACATGTTCGTGTTCGGCCGGTCCAAGGACTGCCAGTGCTCCATCCCGGACGACCCCTACATCTCAGCCAACCACTTCCTCCTGGAGGTCAACCCTCCCGAGGCCGAGCTCAGGGACCTGGGGAGCAAGAACGGCACCCATGTCAACAGCGTCAAGTGCGGGGGCAGGGAGAAAGGCGAGACCCCGGAGCAGGGGTCCGGCCGCTCCAAGCCCGTGGCCTTGCGGCGCGGGGACCGCATCAAGGCCGGGGCCACTGAATTCGAGGTGGACCTCAAGCTCTTCGAGGAGTGCGCCGGGTGCTCGAAGGATGTCCCGGTCGAGACGCCCCACGACGAAGCCAAGGGGAGGTTCCTCTGCGGGGAGTGCTCCCAGGGGAGTCCCGCCGCAGGGGGCTATTTCACGAAGTTCCTGGCCGGCGCCATCGCGCCCAAGGCTGCCGAGGGGGAGACCGGGTTTCCCGGCTACGCGGTGGAGAGGGAACTGCGCGCGGGCGGCATGGGAAGGGTCTTCGTGTGCCGCCGCGAGTCCGATAACGGGCGCGTGGCGATCAAGTGCATCAAGGCGCACGGCCGCAGGGCGATGTCCAAGCAGATTGAGCTCTTCAAGAGGGAGATGCAGGTGTCCATGGGCCTGCGGCATCCCAACATCGTGGAGTTCCTCGAGCAGGGCAGGACCGAGGACGGGGCGTTCTTCTTCGCCATGGAATATTGCGACGGGGGAAGCGTGTCCGACTTCATGGACAAGAAGGGACGGTTGAGTCTTGCGGACGCGATCCCCATCATGCTCCAGGCCCTCGAAGGCGTGGCCTTCGCGCACGGCAAGGGGATCGTTCACCGGGACCTCAAGCCCCACAACATCCTCCTGAGCGGTGAGGGGGAGGCCCGGGTCGCCAAGGTCGCGGACTTCGGTCTGGCCAAGAACTTCGCGCTCGCGGGCTTGAGCGGCATGACGGCTTCGGGACAGGGCGGTGGGACCCTGGTCTTCACGCCCAAGGAGCAGCTCAAGGATTTCCGCAGCGTCCGGCCCGTGTCCGACGTGTTCTCCATGGGCGCGACCCTCTATCACATGCTGACCGGGAAGTTCGTCTACGACCTCGACGCCGAGAGGGACTTGTGCGCCGTCATCCTCAAGGACAAGCTCGTGCCCCTCCGCGAGCGCGCGTCCGGCCTGCCGGAGGCCGTGGCCGACGCCGTGGACCGGGCGACCGCTCCTGCCGCGGCGGACCGATTCCAGACCGCCGGGGAGTTCCGGGCGGCGCTGGCCGCGGTTTCCCTATAAATCGCGAGGCGCTGAGGCAAGCGTCGTTCCAGTCGACTGCCTCAGCGCCTCAAACTATGCCGGGTATTCCGCCCCCAACTCGGCCATGCGGCGACGGCCTTCGGCGAACACCCACGACTTGCCCTGCGTACGATGCGACCTCGGCGACTGCGGTCCGTCTGCGTCCTCGGCGTCAGGTAAGGCCACGACTTGCCCGACTGCACCCTGCTGGCGGCCCTGCGTCTCACCTGCGAACCGCTCCCTTCTCGCGGCGTCCGGCGTGCGGCACCGAGCGCCGAGTTCGGGGCGGGGCACCTACCCGGCACTTTCAGTATAACACGATGCTGTGATTTGTCAAGGCCTACTCTTCCTGGAAGAAATCGATCGGCGGCTCGAGTCCCTGGCGCCGCAGGAGGTCGTAGAATCGGGGCATCGTGCCGGTGGGCTTGAGGGCGATGAGCGTGCCTTCCTCGCGGTGGCTTGATTCGAGCTTGAAGAGGTCGGAGAGAGTGACGACGTCCTGCTCCATGCCCGTGACCTCGGTGACCTGCGCGATGGTGCGGACTCCGTTGGGCAGGCGGGTCATGAAGACGATGAGGTCGAGGGCCTGGGTGATGTTCTGGCGCAGGGCCTTGAGCGGGAAGTCGACCCCGGACATGAGGCAGAGGGTCTCGAGGCGCGCGAGGGCCTCGCGCGAGGAGTTGGAGTGGATGGTGGCCATCACCCCGTCGTGGCCGACGTTCATGGCGGAGAGCATGTCGAAGGCCTCGGCTCCGCGGCACTCTCCCACGACGATCCGGTCGGGGCGCATGCGCAGGGAGTTGACGAGCAGGTCCCGCAGGGTGACGTCGGGGTTGCCGCGCGGGTCCTTCATGCGGGTCTTGAGGTAGATGACGTGCTTCTGCGGGAGCACGAGCTCGGGGGAGTCCTCGAGCACGAGGATGCGGTCCTTGGCCGGGGCGAGCGCGGCCAGGGCGTTGAGGAGCGTGGTCTTGCCCGAGGATGTGCCGCCCACGATGAGGAGGTTCTGCTTGTTGTCCGTGGCGAACCTCAGGAACTCGGCGCACTTGCGCGGGATGGAGCCGTTATCGATGATCTCCGACAGGGAGGGCCGGTAGGTCGGCCGCTTGCGGATGGTCAGGCAGGGGCCGGACCGGGTCAGGGGCGAGACGATGAGGTGGATGCGCGACCCGTCCTTGGCGGAGAGGTCCGCGTAGGGCCGCTCGGGACCGAAGCGCTCGTTGGGGCCCACGAGGTACTGCACGAACTCGCCGAGCGCGGGCAGGGGCGTCTTGAAGGGCAGTTCGATGAGGTCTCCCTCGGAGACTTTCTCCACGTAGACAGAGCCGTCCTCGATGATCATGAGCTCGATGGTGTCGGGATCCTCGTAGGCCTTGATGAGCTTCTCTGTTTCCGGGGTCATGGGTTCTCCTCAGGGGGCTCCGGAGCGGTCGAACCTGCGCGCGAGCTCGTCCCGGGTGAAGGCCAGCATGGTCCGCCGGCCGTGAGGGCAGGAGGTGCCGTCGCCGCAGTCCTTGAGGTCCTCGAGCAGGCGCAGGGCCTCCGCTTCCGTCAGGGGGTCGTGGGCTTTCACCGACCGCTTGCAGGCCACGGTCGCGGCCGCTCCCCGGCCCACGTCCGCGGCCGCGTGGGCCGGGTCCTCGAGGTAGTCGAGGAGCCTCAGGACCACGTCCTTGAGGTCAGAGGCTTTGCGGAACACGGCGGGCGCTCCGGTCAGGTGCACGGAGGTCTTGCCGAAAGGCTCGATCGAGAACCCGAGGTCCGCGAGGTGCTCCCTCAGGCGAAGGACCTCCGCGCGACGGGAGGCGCCCAGGTCCAGGGACAGGGGGAGCATGAGGGGCTGGCAGGGCTGGCCTTTCTTGCGCAGGTCTCTCATGTATTCCTCGAAAAGGATGCGCTCCTGGGCCGCGTGCTGGTCGAGGATGAGCATGCCGCCCGCGGCCTCGAAGACGAGGAAGCTTCCCTCGATCTGTCCGAGGTACCGGTAAGGAGGCCTCCACCAGGCCGGGGAACCCGACGCAGGGGACAGGGACTCGGAAGGCCGGGAGCCCAGGGCGAGGAACTCCTCCTGGAAAGCCGCCGGCGCCGGCCCGGCGCCGTAGCCGCGGCCAGGGGAAGAGACCACGAAGGCCGCGCCCCCCGTGGCGGGCATGGGCGCCCGCGTCTGGGCGATGGCCCGGGACAGGAGGTCGGCTACGAGCTCGTGGACCGCGCCCTCGCGCTTGAACCGTATCTCGCGCTTGCCCGGGTGGACGTTGACGTCGACCTGGTCCGCTGGCAGTTCGATGTGAGCCACGCATACCGGGTGCCGGTCCTTGGACCGGAGGTCGCGGAAGGCGCGGTAGAGGGCGGTCTGCAGGGTCCGGGACTGGACGGGCCTCTTGTTGACCAGCCAGTGCTGGAGGCTGCGCGTGGAGGTCATGCGTTCCGCCGGGGAGAAGAAGATCCATGCCTTGAAGTCCGGCCGCTCGCAGACCGCGGCCACGAGCCCTTCCGCGGCCTCTTCTCCGAGCACGGCCCGGACCCGGCCCCGGTAGGCCTCCTGCGGCGTCGTGGCCTTGGCCGACGGGAAGGAAAGGGACTTGCGGCCGTCGGTCTTGAGGGAGAACGCGACCCCGGGGTTGGCCAGGGCGCACTCCTCGACCGCGGCGATGAAGCGGGAGGATTCGAAGGCGTCCGAGCGCAGGAACTTGAACCGCGCCGGAGTGTTGAAGAAGAGATCCTGGACCTCGATCACGGTCCCGCCCGCTGACGGGGCGGGCCCCGACTTGAGGACCTTCCCCGCTTCCGCGGACACGCGCCACCCGCCTTTGGAGCCCTGTGCCGCGGTGGTGAGCGTGAGCTTGGAGACCGCGGCGATGGCGAAGAGCGCTTCCCCCCGGAAGCCGAAGGTCGAGAGCCGGTCCAGGTCCTCCAAGGCCGCGATCTTGCTCGTGGCGTGGCGCTCGAGGCAGAGTTCCGCGTCGGCGCGGTCCATGCCCCGGCCGTCGTCCGAGACGCGGATGAGCTTCTTGCCGGCGCCTGCGATCTCCACGGAGATCCTGCCCGCTCCGGCGTCGATGGCGTTTTCGAGGAGCTCCTTCAAGGCGGAGGCGGGACGCTCGATGACCTCCCCGGCCGCGATGAGGCTGAAGACCGCGCTGTCGAGCCTTCTGATGGTCGGCATCGGTGGTCCGGCTAGAGCTTCTTCTTGAGCGCCGTGAGGGCCGAGAGGGCCTCCAGGGGCGTCATGGAGTCCGGGTTGAGCAGCCGGAGGGTCTGCAGGACCGGGTTCTCGTCGAACATGGGCAGTTGAGGACTATCCTGAAGACGCTCCGCCGGCCCCCCGTTGCTCGCCCCCCGCGGGGGGGCGAGCGACACGCTCGCGGATTCGTTCTCGAGCCGCGAAAGGATCTCCTGGGCCCGCGCCAGGCACCCGGCGGGCAGTCCCGCGAGCGCGGCCACGTGGATGCCGTAGGAGCGGTCCGCCGGGCCCTCGGAGATCTTGTGCAGGAAGACCACCTCGGTGCGGCCGGTCGTGTCCGTCCACTCCTTGGCCTCCACGTTGAAGTTGACCACGCCCTCGAGCAGGCTCGAGAGCTCGGTGAGCTCGAAGTAGTGGGTGGCGAAGAGGACGCGCGGGCCGCGGGCGTCCTCGTCCTGGCCGCGGTAGGATGCGTGCAGGTGCTCGAGGACCGCCCAGGCGATGGAGATGCCGTCGAAGGTGGAGGTGCCGCGCCCGATCTCGTCGAGGATGAGGAGGCTGCGGACCGTGGCGGACTTGATGATGTGGGAGGTCTCGCGCATCTCCACCATGAAGGTGGACTGGCCTTGGGAGAGCGCGTCCTGGGCGCCGATGCGGGTGAGGATGCGGTCCACCACGCCCACGGACGCTTCCTTGGCCGGCACGAACGAGCCGATCTGGGCCATGAGCGCGATGAGGGCGTTCTGGCGCAGGTAGGTGGACTTGCCGCTCATGTTGGGGCCGGTGAGGATGACGATCCTAGGCGAGCCGGCGTTGATGGCGATGTTGTTGGGCACGAAGGCGCCCGCGCTGAGCAGCGACTCCAGCACGGGATGCCGTCCGTCGACGATCCTGAGGTCGTAGCCGAGGTCCACGGTCGGCCGGACGTAGTCGCGCCGGGAAGCGGTCTCGGCCAGGGCGTTGAACACGTCGATCTCGGCCAGGAGGTGCGCCAGGCCCATCACGAGGGCGTGGTACTTCACGGTCTCGGCCCGGAGCTCCTCGAAGAGCCGGGCTTCGAGGCGCAGGATCTTGTCCTCCGCGTTGAGGATCTTGCTCTCGAGCTCCTTGAGCTCGGGCGTGATGTAGCGCTCGGCCATGGTCAGGGTCTGCTTGCGCACGTAGCGGGCCGGCACCTTGCTCTGGTGCGTCCGGGTGACCTCGAGGTAGAAGCCGAACACGGAATTGTAGCCGGCCTTGAGCGACGGGATGCCGGTGGCCCGGCGCTCCGAAGCCTCTAGCTTGGCGAGGAAGGTGTGGCTGTCGGACTTGAGGGCCTTGAGCTCGTCGAGTTCCTCGTGGTAGCCCGGCCGGATGAGCGTGCCGTCGGAGATCTTGACCGGGACTTTCTCCGAGAGAGCCCTCGCCAGGAGTTCGTAGCAGGGCTCGAGCTTGGTGGACACGGCCTGGATCTGGACCGCGGTGTCGGCAAGCTCCTGACAGAATTCGTTCTCTGAGAGGAGCTTCACCACGTCGGCGCGCCGGGCGAGCGAGTCGCGCAGGGCCCCGAGATCGCGGGGCGAGGCCTGCCGCGTGGCTAGCCGGTTGATGACCCGGGAGAGGTCCGCGATCTCGCGCAGGTTCTGGGCCAGTGTGCCGCGGACGTCGGGCTTGTCGAAGAGCTCGGAGACGCAGTTCTGCCTGCGGCCTATCTCCTGGGTGTCGGTCGAGGGGTGCAGGATCCAAGCCTTCAAGGTCCGGCTGCCCATGGGCGTGGAGCAGCAGTCGAGCGTGCCCCAGAGGGTGTGGCGGCGGTTGCCGTCCGCGGATTCCACGAGCTCGAGGGTGCGGATCGCGGTCTCGTCGAGCGCCATCTCCGAGGCGCTCTCGCGGTACTGCGGCTCGAGCACGTCCTGGAGATGGAAGCGCGTCTCGTCGAGGTAGCGCAGGCAGCGCCGCGCCGCGGACGCGGCCAGGTGGTGGTTGACCCAGATGGGCTGCGTGGTCCAGGAAGGAGGCGTCTCGCGCCCCCGAGCTGAGTCCTGGGACTTGGCTTTCCGGCCGGCCATGGCGGGCTTGTCGAAACCGAGGTCCTCCTGCTCGGGAAGGGGTTGGGCCGCGGGCAGGTCCGGCCGCCAGACCGGCTGGGCCTCCCGGATGGTCAGGCACGCGGACGGAAACTCCGCCGGGAGTTTGAGGGTCTCGGCCGCCTTGGCCGAGCACAGGATCTCGGCCGGGTGCACGCGCGAGAGCAGGGCCTTGAGCCTGCGGGAGCCCTGGTCGTTCAGGCTCTGGGTGGCCCAGAACTCGCCGGTCGATACCTCGATGACGGCCGCGCCCCAGCCTACGAGGTCGACTTCGAAGGCCGCGAGGTAGTTCGTCAGCGTGGGCTCGAGCAGCTCGTCTTCGATGACCGTGCCCGGAGTGACCGTGCGGACGACCTCTCGCGCCACGAGCTTCTTAGCCTTGGAGGGCTCCTCCATCTGGTCCGCGATGGCCACCTTGTACCCGGCGCGGATGAGCTTGGCCACGTACTGCCCGTGGTTGTGGTGCGGGATGCCGCACATGGGGATGCCCTGGCGCGAGGTCAGAAAGAGGCCGCACACGGGCGCGGCGGTCCTGGCGTCGTCCGCGAACATCTCGTAGAAGTCGCCCAAGCGGAAGAAAAGGATGGTGTCCTGGTGCTTGGATTTCAGTTCCCGGTACTGCCGCATCAGGGGGGTGTCGGGGAGCACGGCCGAGGTATCCTGCATGATCCTGATTCTAGCACTTTCCCCTCGGCAAATCAGGCTGGAAGCTAGCGGGCGAACTTCCAGAGACCGGCAGGCAGGAGGCGCGAGAGCAGGACCGTCTTGTTGAGGAAGATGAGGACCCCGATGGCGATCAGGAGGACTCCGGCCGCGATCTCGCCCCAGCGGATGAAGGGCCGGTACTTGGCCAGCCAGCGCATGAAGGAGTCCACGGCCAGGCCTGCAGCGATGAACGGCAATCCCAGGCCCAGGGAATAGACCGACAGGAGCGCGACTCCGCGGCCCACGGTCTCCTGGGTCGCGGCCACGGCCAGGATGGAGGCCAGGATGGGGCCGATGCAGGGGCTCCAGCCGAAGGCGAAGGCCATGCCCATGAGAAAGGCCCCGCCGAACCCTGGCTTGACCTTGGCGATGGAGAAGCGCTGGTCGCGGTAGAGGAGCGGGATGGTGACTGCTCCGGTCAGGTGCAGGCCGAACACGATGACCATCGCGCCGCCGACCTTGGTGAGGATCCCCAGGTGGCTGGTGAGAGCGCTTCCTATGGCCGTGGCAGCAGCGCCCATGGCCGTGAACACGGCTGAGAAGCCCAACACGAAGAAGACCGAGGCCAGGGCTCCGCGCCTGGACGCGGCTCCCTTGGCCGCGGAGGGCTGGCTGCCATCCTGTCCGAGACCGGAGAGTTCGGCCAGGGACATCCCTGAGATCATGGAGAGGTAGCCTGGCACGAGCGGCAGCACGCAGGGCGAGAGGAAGGAGGCCAGTCCCGCCAGGAAGGCCGCGCCAAAGCCGATATCCGTCATGCGCAAAGTATACCGCATGTGCTTGCCCGTCGCCTATAAGATATAGAATTGGGTCATGGAGCTCTCGACCAAGCGTGCCCGGCCCATCATCGGCGAGTTGGGCCTGCCCGGGGACAAGGCGCTCTCGCACCTGGCCCTGGTGCTGGGCTCTCTCTGCGAGGGGAACTCGGGCATCACGGGCATCGGCGAGGGCCTGGATATCGAGGCCACGAAGAACTGCCTCATCCGGCTGGGCGTGCGCTTGGTGCGGCACAAGGTGCGCGAGCATGAGATCCTCGTGGTGCAGGGCCGGGGCCCGGCCAGCCTCTCGGAGACGGACGACTGGCTCGATTGCGAGGATTCCGAGGCCACGATCGGGCTCCTGATGGGCGTGCTGGCGGGCCGGGACATGACCTCCAAGCTCACGGGCGGGGCGGACCTGCGGCGCGTGCGGCTCGATCCCATCGCTGATGCCCTGCGCCGCATGCGGGCCTCGGGCTGGGACCACGCGGAGAGGATGCTCCGGCACTTTGGGGTCTCCCTGGACCGCGCCGGTTCGATGTCCCGCGTGACCGGAGGCTCGGCCTTGAGGAACGCGGCGGTCCGCCTGCCCGGTGACATGCACCTGGCCTCCTACTGGGTCGTGGCCGCGAGCATCGTTGCCGGGAGCGACCTGACCATGACCGAGATCGGGGCCAACCCGTGCCGCACGGCGTTCCTCGACATCCTGGACCGCATGGGCGCGTCCATCGAGCGCAAGCCTTGGGGGGACAACATCATCGGCGCGCCTGAGCCTGTCGGCGACCTGGTGGTGCGGTCCGCGGGTTTAAAGGCCGTGGATGTGTCTCCGGAAGAGACCAGCCGCGCGGTCAATGAGCTGCCGGTCCTTGCCGTGGCAGCCACCCAGGCCAAGGGCCGCACCCGGTTCAAGGGCTTGAAGGTCCTGGGCAAGGAGGCGGAGACTATGGCCAAGGCCACGACTAAGCTGGTCAAGGCCGTGGGCGGCAAGGCTCTCGTCCGCTCAGGGGTCCTGACCGTGACCGGGCCGACCCCGCTCAAGGGGGCGCGCATGGAAGCGGGCAGAGACCCGCGGATCGCCATGGCCGCGCTCATAGCCGGGCTCGTGGCCGAAGGCGAGATGAACCTGACGGACGGCAGGTGCGTGGTCAACGCCTATCCTTCATTTTACAGTCAACTGAGGTTGATGTGTCAGTGAATTCCGAAGTGGGCGGCAGGATCTCCCGGCTGGCGGAGAACATCAACAGTATCTTCGTGGGGCCTCCGGAGGTGGTGCGGCTGACGGTCGCGACCCTGCTCAGCCGCGGGCACCTGCTCATCGAAGACGTCCCGGGCATCGGCAAGACCCTGCTGGGCGTGGTGCTGGCGCGCTCGGTCGAGGCTTCCTTCCACCGCATCCAGTTCACGAACGACCTGCTGCCCTCGGACATCCTGGGGCTGTCGATCTTCGACCAGAAGAACCACTCCTTCGACTTCAAGCCGGGCCCCATCTTCAGCAACGTGGTGCTGGCCGACGAGATCAACCGGTCCACGCCCAAGACGCAGTCGGCTTTGCTCGAGGCCATGAACGACCTGCAGGTCTCCATCGACGGTCTGACGCATCCGCTCCCGCCGCTCTTCATGGTCATCGCCACGCAGAACCCGGTGGAGTATCACGGCACCTACCCTCTACCCGAGGCCCAGCTCGACCGGTTCCTGACCCGCGCGCGAATCGGCTACCCCGCCCCGGGCGACGAGAAGCGCATCCTGAGGGAGAAGGACCTTTCCGAGCGCGTCGCGGCGCTCAAGCCCGTGCTGACGGTCGATGAGGTTCTCGGCCTCCAGAAGCAGGCGGAGGAGGTCCGGGTGGACGAGCAGCTCCTCGACTACGTGGTGAAGATCGCCGAAGCCACGCGCTCGGCCCGGGCCGTGAAGCTTGGCTTGAGCCCCAGGGGCGCCCTGGCCGTGGTGCGAGCGGCCCGGTCCATGGCCCTCATGGCAGGCCGGGATTACTGCGTTCCGGACGACATCAAGACCGTGGCGGTCCCGGTCATCGCCCACCGGCTCATCCTCGACACCAGCCTTTACGGGGTGGCCAAGATCGACGAGGTGGAGGAGGCCGTGGCCTCCCTCTTGCGCGCCGTGCCATCCCCTTCGTGACTTCCTGCCGCGCCAGGCTCACGAGGCTCGGCTGGGGAGCGGTCGGCATGGCAGTGCTGTCCATGATGGCGTCGTTCAGCACGGGAAACAACCTCCTCTATGTCCTCTACGGCATGGTGGTGGCCGGCTTGGCGGTATCCTGGCTGGGAGGCAGGGTCAATCTGGCCAGGGTGACGGCTTGCGGCCGGATGCCGGACCAGGTGTTCCGCGGGGATCTTTTCCGGCTTTGCCTGACCCTGGCCAATGCCGGACGGTTCCCGGCTTTCGGCCTGAGGGTCCGCGAAGCGGTAGTGGGCCGTCTCGGCCCCGGCCAGGAGGCCGAGGTCCGGTTTCCCTTCATCTTCGAGCACAGGGGACTCAACCGGGTCGAGGGGCTCGAGGTCGAAAGCCTCTGGCCCTTCGGTTTCTTCCGGCACTCGGCTTCCCTGCCGGAGCTTTCGGGCACGGCCCTGCCGAGGATGCGCGAGGTCCATGCCGCGGCCGAGATCACGGCTGACGCCAGCCTCACGGGACGGCCCAGGCCCAAAAAGGGGCGCGGGGATGAGCTCTTCGGCATCCGCGTCTACGACCAGGGCGATGACTCGCGGCTCATCAACTGGAAGCTCAGCGCCAAGCAGGACAAGGCCCTGGTCAACGAGTACTGCGTGGCCGGCGACTCGCGCGTCACCATCCGCGTGGACAACCTGGGCTCAGGAGAGGCCGCCGGGCCGGCGACTCGCGCGTCACCATCCGCGTGGACAACCTGGGCTCAGGAGAGGCCGCCGAGGCCCGCGTCACGGAGGCGGCTTCGGCCTTCCGTTGGTACATCGATACCGGGGCCGAGGCGCGCTTGGTGACCCCGGAGGGCGGGGTGGATTACGGCAAGGGCCTGCTCCATCTCGACAAGGCTCTGCGCTTCCTGGCCTTGATGGGGGAGGGCAGGACCGCCAGGCCTTCCGAGGCCCCCCCTCTCCCCCGCCCCCCGGCCCCGGATTCCCCGGCTCTGCGGCGCGTGATGTTCGCCGGTGCCGCCGTCGTGTACGCCGCGCTCTTCCTGATCGATGAGATAGGGTTCAAGCCTCTCCTGGCTCTGGCCCCGGCCCTGCCCCTGGGCTGGGTGCTCTACGAGAGAGGGTCATGGAGACTCCCCAGGCTCGTGTGGGAACTGGTGTCCGCGGCCGTGCTCCTATATATCCTTGCCCTGGATTGGCGGTTCTCCGGGGTCGCGGTCGCCAATGTCCATCTCGTGCTCTACCTGCTCGTCAACCGCGCCTTGAACGACGTGAAGGCCGAGGACCTGCCTCAGTGGTTCCTCATCCTGTTCCTGGGGTTCTTCCTGTCATCAGGCCTGACTCTCACGCCCTGGTATTTCCTGGCGTTTCTATTATATGCCGCGTTCGCCGGGGTGTGGCTGTCTTTGGCCGCGGGGCTCGAGTTCCGGGCAAGGCGCGAGTGGCTGCCCGGGCTCGGGGCCGGCGCGGCCGCGGTGCTGGCCCTGGCCGCGGCGCTCTTCATCCTGAGCCCGCGCAGGGACAGCTTCCGGCACATCAACCCGTTCACGGCCATGGGCATCGACAAGCTCCAGCCCAAAGCCGAGACCGTGGCCGGGTTGGGCGATGGGGTGACCTTGGGCTGGTACGGCGAGCTCAAGCGTTCGAGCAGCCGCATGATGCGCGTGCGGCCGCTGCTCCCGACCGGGCCCGGCACGCCGCCGCCTCTCTATGTGCGCGGCGCGGCTTTCGATGAGTTCGACGGCCGCAGGTGGAGCAAGGGGAAGGTCGATTTCACCTATCGCTACGGGGAAAGCCGGTACGCGACGGCCTCGGGCCGCGCCTGGACCCCGAGGCATGGGGAGGCGCTGAAGTTCCCAGGGCCCGCCGCGTCCGATCTCGCTGCACCGCCCACGCTCGAGTTCATCTACTATCCGGTGAACCTGACCGTGCTCTTCACGGTCGGGGCCGTGGACTCGGTCGTCCTGCCCGCGGGAGCGGTGTCCTTCGACCATACCGACTCCGCATACCTCGCCTCGCCTTACACCCGGGGCCTGCGCTACTCCCTGGTCCCGAGGCAGGGAGAACCCGGATTCCAGGAGGGCATCCTCGGCTACGAGAGGATCCTCAAGGACCGCTTCCTCAAGGTCCCGTCCTCGGACGGCAGGACCGCGGCTTTGGCGGCCAAGGTCACGGCCGGGGCGAAGACGGCTGAGGAGAAGGCAGCCGCCGTGGAGTCCTACCTGCTGCGCTCCTATGACTACTCGACGTTCTCGAGCTCGAAGCACAAGACCCTGGAGGACTTCCTCTTCAAGGACCGCAAGGGCAACTGCGAGTTCTTCGCGACCGCGGCCGCGGTGCTCCTGCGCCACGCGGGAGTGCCCGCGAGGCTCGTGACGGGATTTTTGGCCTCGGAGTGGAACGAGTACGGCAGGTTCTACGACGTCCGGCAGGGGCAGGCCCATGCATGGGCCGAGGCCTATGCCGGAGGCCGGTGGATCACGCTCGAGCCCACCCCGGCCTCGGGGTTCTCCGCCGCGCGCGACGCCTTCTTCAGCCGGCTCGAGCGCATGATGAACGCCGTTGAGCTGAAGTGGTACCGGTATGTCATCGGCTACGACTCGTATTCCCAGCGCAACACCTTCTTTCAGCTGAGCCAGGCCGTCACCCGCGAGCGCGTCCGGGCCTGGGCGGGTGCCGCGGCCCGGCCCATGGGAGGAGTCCTGCTGGCCACGGGCCTGGTCCTGCTCGTCGCGCGTCTCAAGAAAGGCCTCCGGAGCCGGCCCACGACCCTTTACGGCCGCGCCGCGGTCCTGCTGGAGAAAGCCGGCATCCCGCGTGAGCCGCACATGACGCCCTTGGAGCACGCGCTCAAGGCGCGTTCGGCCCACCCCGGCCTCGGCCCTGCCGTGGACCTGGTGGACCTGCACTATTGGGAGAGGTACAGCGGCCGGCCGCTGGGCTCCGAGGACGCGGGCAGGGCCGAAGAATTGATCGGCCGGCTTGAGAAAGCCGCGGCTAGCGGACTTTCTTGAGATAGCCTGAAGGGTAGAAGGTCAGCAGGAACTTCTCCCTGCTCTTGTCAATGACAAAAGCGTCGGTCTCCTTCAGGAACTCTTGCAAAGCCTCGTTGGGCCCTTCCCCGTGGTTCGGACGCACGGGGTTGCCGTTGACGTTGGTGTCCTGGACGACCAGGTAGCTGCCCTTGGACACGAGCTTGGAGTAGAGCCGGAGCTCCTTGAGCACGTGCTCCTTCTTGTGCCACGAATCCAGCGTCACCAAGACCTTGCGCCCCCTGACCCGATCAGACAGCTTCTTCAGGAGCTCCGGCGCGGTGGAGTCGCTCGTGATCACTTCTACCTTCTTCCTGAAGAGCGGGAACTTGGAGGCTTCGGCCACCCGCGGCTCGATGTCCACGGTGATGATCCGTCCTGTTTCGTTGACCAGTCCCAGGACCACCGCGTAGAATAAGGTCGTTCCCCCGCTGGCTGTCCCGGTCTCGATGATATAGTCCGGCTTGACCTCCGCGATAATCTGCTGCATCATCCAGTTGTCGCAGGGGTTCTGCTGAGACGGCACGCCAAGCCAATGGGTGTCGGCCCAAACCATGGACTCGTAGTAGACTTGGTTGAAGTTCCTCACGATGGAGGCCTTGTCCGACCCGGACGAAGGGCTTGGGGAGGTCTTGGGCTGCGAGCAGGCTCCCGCCAGGAAAAGCGCCGCAAGCGCCGCCCTGCAAGGGATTCTGACGAGTGAATTAAGCCGGTCGGACATGGCGGCCCCCTTCGGGCTATTTCTTCCCTACCGGCGCCTTGGCCATCTGGTCCCTGAGGACCTTGTCGATCTGCTTGTCGGTCCAGGCGACCTCGCCCTTGCGGCGGGAGTTGACCTCGGCCAGGACGCTCTCGAGCTGGCCTTTGACGGGCGCGAACGCCGCCCGGGCCTGAAGGGCCTGCGACTCGGAGAACATGGTCATGAAGAAGTTCCACGAGGCCGGCATCCAGAAGTCGAAGAACACGCTGCCGCCCTGGCCTCCGACCCGGGTGTTGGACTGGGTGGGGAGAGCGAAGGTCAGGTTCTCGGCCTTGAGCACGGGGTCTTTGTGCAGGAGCGGGATGATGGTGCTCAGGGCCTTGATCTGCGCCTGGGCGGTCGCCCCCGAAGCGCGGGCAGCCGCGCCCTCCGAGGCTGCCAGGGCCTTGTAGGTCGCGCTGTGGTCCTCGTAGTGGCTGCCGGTGCGGCGGCCCTGGGAGTCGTAGTCCACGACCTCCACGTTCTCGTTCTGGGAGGCCAGCAGGAGGTACATGGCGCGGCTCTTCTCGTGGGAGGCCATCTCGGCCATGGCCTTGTCGGCTTCCTGGGCCATCTCCACCGCTGACTTGAGCGTCCCTTCGGCCGCGCCGGTCAGGTTCTGCAGGTGCGCGAGGTGCTCTTGGTACTCGACGTCGCGGTTGGCAAGGCGGTCGGAGACGCGTGTGCGCATGGCGCCGTTGAACTTCTCGAAAGAGGCCTTCTCGGGCGCGATCTCGGATGACTTGAACTCCGCGATGTCGGCCTGGCCGCGCTTGGTCATGTCCTTGAGCCTTCCGCCGAAGAGGCCGGGCACGGTGTCGTCGAACCTGGCCACGTCCTTCTCATACTGGGCGAGAGCCGCGTCCTGCCGCCCAAGCTCGGCGCGCATGGACTGGAGGCTCAAGGCGAGGGAACCCTCGAACTCGGAGGATTTGGACAGGGCCTCGAGGCCGGAGAGGTTCTGCTGCCAGGTCGAGGGGAGCTCTCCGCCGACGCGCTTGGACGCGTCCTTGGAGACCGCGTTCTCGTTCATCTCCGCGCGGCTGGCCACGAGGCCGTCGAAGGCCGCGAAGGTCTTGCCTTCCTTGACCGAGATGGACTTGCCGTCCGAGAGCTCGATCTCCTTCTTGCCCGCGCTCTGGGCGTTGGCCACGCGCTCTTCCATGCGCTTCTGCCTGCCGCGGGCCTCGGTCTTGATCGTACCGAGGGGGGCGGGGTCGTTGTCGCGGCGGGCCTTCTCCACTGCGATGATGTCCTGGTTGCTCTTGGAATTCTCCCACTTGTCGTTCTTGCTCTTGCCGCGAAGCCAGAGGTAGATGCCGGTCCCGGCAGCGACGACCGCGGCCACGACGGCGACGATGATGCCGATGTTGGCTTGGTTGGGGTCCTGGACAGGGGCGTCTTTCTTCGGGGCCGGGATCTGGGAGGCCTTGGAGGATGCGGGGGACTCGGCGCGGCCAGCTGAGAGCTTGACCGGGGCAACGGCGCTGTCAGCAGCGGCGATGTCCGAGGCGTCCACAAGCCCGGCGGAGGCCGCGAGCTTCTTTTCGCCGGTGTAGTAGCCGGAGAGGTCCGCGGAAGGGGCGTCCTTGAGGTCCGAGCCCATGAGGTCGAGGGTCTGGGAGGTCGTGACCGTCTCATCCTGGCCGGAGGCCGCCTCGTCCGCGGCATCGGTTTTCGCGGCAGGGATGACAGGGAGCCCCGCGGTGTCCGCGGGAAGCGCGGTCGCGGGCAGGACAGCGGCTTGCCCCGGGAGCGCGCCGGCGGTCCGGGCCTGGTTCTGCGGAACGGAGTCCAGGCCGACCACGGACTGCTTCAGGGTCGGCTGGAGAGCGTTTCCGACGAACGCGGCCGCGGGAGCGGCCGAGGATTGCGCGATGCACAAAGCGAGGAGCGAGGCGATGACGGGACGCAGGGATTTCATGAGTGATACCTCCAAGGCAGGTATTGTATCACCGGGCGCTGGGCGCTGGGATGAGCGGGAGGGCCTATAGACAGGTCGGAAAGCGGCCCTCCCCGAGGAGGGTCTCTCAGACCGGCGCGGGGCCCAGAAGGCCCGCTTGCTTTTTGGACCGGGCGACCCATGCATTGACGCGACTTGATGCGAGGATTATACTTTCCATCATGAGTATTTCGACTCTGTTGCTGGCTCTGGCAGGGGCTTTGGCCGCGGCCCTGGGCCAGGAGGCCTCATGGCCCGACATGACCCAGCCGGCCAAGGCCGTTGGGGGCGGCGAGCATGACGCGGCCGTGGTGGTGGGCGTGGAAGATTACGCCTTCGTGGCCGACGTGCCGGGAGCCGAATCCAATGCCAAGGCGTGGTACGACTATCTCACCGAGACCCGGGGCCTGCCGGCTCAGAACGTGAAGTTCCTGACCGGCGTGGACGCCACGCGCGAGGAGATGCTCACCGCGGTGCGCAGCGCTGCCGGCAAGGCAGGTACGGAAGGGACCCTGTGGTTCGTCTTCATCGGCCACGGGGCGCCTTCCAAGGACGGCAAAGACGGGCTCCTGGTGGCCGTGGACGCCCAACAGAAGGCCGCGACCCTCCAGGAGCGGAGCCTCAAGCGCTCCGAGCTTCTCGGGGCCCTGGCAACGAGCCGCGCAGGTTCCATCCGCGTCGTGCTCGACGCCTGCTTCTCCGGACGGTTGGAAGACGGGGGCGCTGTCGCGCCGGGCTTGCAGCCCCTGGTGACCGTGTCCCTGGCCGGCCCGGCTGACCCCAGGATGGTGGTCCTGACAGCCGCCAAGGGCAATCAGTTCGCTGGCGCCCTGCCTGGAGCAAAGAGGCCGGCGTTCAGCTACCTGGTCCTGGGGGGCCTCAGGGGCTGGGCCGGCAAGGCCACGGTCACGGCCGGGGACTTGTGGCGCTACGCCACCAACGCCCTTGAAGCCACCCTGCGCGGAAGAGACCAGACCCCTGACTTGATGGGCAGGGAAGACGCGGTGGTGGGCCCGACCGCCGGGGAGAAGGGCCCGAACCTCGCCGGCTTGGCCAAGGCCACGGCCGGCGCCGGAGCCCAGGATGAGATGTTCCGGGTCTCGAACCTGCCTGCCGTGCCCAAGGCCCAGGCGCCCAAGGTTTTCGACCTCGGGTCGTCGGGGCTTGACTTGCGCAATATCGACGTGGACGCTTTGGAGAAATACAACGACGCTTTCAAGTTCGACAAGGGAGGCGCCTCGCCCGAGGACAAAGCCGAGACCTGGCGGTCTCTTGCCAAGGACGCGCCCAAATACGCGGCCATCGCCGCGAAGAGAGCCGCTGATTGGGACCGCTACGCCGCGGCTCAGAAAGCCGCGGAGCAGGCCAAGCAGGAGAGAATCGGGGCGCGGGACTCTGATTGGGCGAAGCTCTCCAGGCTTCTGGCCATGGAAGCCGGGGTGATGCCTGCGGCTGACAAAGCCCGCTGGTCGGGCCAGTTCGTCGCGGCCTTCCTGCAATCTCCGGGACTTGATCCCGAGATGGCCCGGGATTTGGCGCCCCATGTCGCGCCCGGGTCGACGAAAGAGACGCTTGCGAAGCTAGCTAAGACAGCACCTGCGCCTCTGGCCTCGACCGGCAAGGCGGCGAGCGGCAGCGAGCCGTCCCGGCCGCCTTCAGGGAAGGCGTCGGCGGCCGGGGCCGGTATCCAGTGGGAGCGCATTCCAGGCGGCACGTTCACCATGGGCGCGGATGATTGGTCGGATACGAAGCCCAGGCATTCCGTGACGGTCAAGTCCTTCCAGCTGGCCAAGACCGAAGTGACCAACAAGCAGTACCGGGCCTGCGTGGATGCCGGTGCCTGCGCTCCCGCGCATGTTTCGGATGGAAGTTGCTATGTTTGGACCGGCTCAAAGTGGGAGCAAGGCAGCCTGCCTTCATCATTTCAAGGCGACGACCAGCCCGTCTTGTGCGTGGACTGGAACCAAGCCAAGGCGTTCGCGGCTTGGGTCGGCGGCCGCCTGCCCTCTGAGGTCGAGTGGGAGTACGCGGCCAGGAGCACCGGCAAGGAGCGTAGGTACCCCTGGGGTGACGAGGAGCCTTCATGCGAGCGGGCCGTGATGGATCAGGGCGGGTTGGGATGCGGCAGGAACTCGACTTGGCCCGTGTGCTCGAAGACGGCGGGGAACACTGAGCAGGGACTCTGCGACATGGCAGGCAATGTCTGGGAGTGGACCCAGGATTGGTATCATGATTCGTACAACGGAGCGCCGACGGATGGAAGCGCGTGGGAAAGTCCTACGGGCTCCAACCGGGTCAATCGCGGTGGGTCCTGGGACGGCGGCGCCGGGGACCTCCGGACCGCGAACCGCCGCGTCGACGACCCGGGCAACCGGGGCGGCCTCCTCGGCGTTCGCGTCGCCCGCTGAGGTCATTACGCTTTGCCCTTTAACACTTTGCGCATGGACCCGGTGACTGGAAAATTCGACGACAGCGAACTTGCCGGGTTCCAAACGGACAAGGACGTCATCGAAGTGGCGGAACATTTTCTCGTCCACGAGCAAACCCCGGCGCTCGCCCTGGTCGTGCACTACCGCGATCTGCCCGTTGGGGCGCGGTCGTCGACCGATGCCGGCCGCAAAGACTGGCGCGCCGAGCTTCGCCTCTTAACGCGGACGCGAGGGCATGCCGCCGTATCTTATCCTCAATAACCGCGAGTTGGCCGGCCTTGCGATGAAACGATCGTCGAACACCGCGCGGCTCCGCGAGATCGAGGGCATCGGCGAGGCCAAGTCCGGCCGGTGGGGCGAAGAGATTCTCGCCGTGTTGGCTGGGCTCGATTTAGGCGCGCGTGACGCGGCAAAGCCCGCGTCTCCACTCACCGCGCCGGCTGGTAGGTCCCCGCAAGGGGGCTCGAACGCCGGCGCGGCGCCCTGAACACATTTGACGCGTGAAAGCCGGGGAATGATGACCAGCGTATCGCCCGAGGTTATCTCGAGCGCACGCACGACCCGGTCATGTGAGAGGTCCGTGGGGACCTGGCTCAGGCCGTGACCTCGACCTGATAGACTTTCGAACGTCCTTTCTTGCGGTCCTTGGCCATCTGACGCATGGTGCAGAGATAGGTGTAGATGGCGTCCTTGGCATTGGCCAACGCGTCAGCGACCGTGTCCCCTTGCGTGTGGTAGCCCGGCAGAGTCGGAACGTGGACCGCGTAGCCGCCGTCTTTGGAGGGCTCGAGAATGACAGGGTATTTCATAGAGATAGTTCAGCAGGAGTAGCGGGCGGCGCAGGGCTCGGGCCGCCCGGCGGGCTGGAGGCTGCGGGCGCCGGCCGGGCTCGTTGCTTGGCGGACAAGCCCTTGGCCACGGTTTCGATCTCCCTGAAGAAGGACTCCGCCCTGGTCTGGTCCCAGCGCGAGGAAAAACGCGAGAAAGCCGAGGCCCGGTCCCTTCCCGCGAGGGAGGAGATCTGCACGAGGCCGGGGATGGGGTTGCTCTCGGAGGTGGCCGCGGGCCGGCCAGGCTTGCCGCTCCGGTCCGAGGCGGTGTCCACGAGTGCCAGGGACCATGCGCCTGCTTCCTTCTTGGCGCAGCGCCGCGCCGCCCGGATGGCCAGGTTGAGGTCGTGGATCTCGCCGAGGTCGTCTTGGAGCTTCTTGAGCTTTCCGACGGCCTTCCTGCAGGGGAAGGAGCGCGACTGGAACGGCTCGAGCAGGTAGCGCAGGCGCTTGCCCGCGATCCGGGCCTCGTGCACGGGCTCATCGTCCGAGGGGGACTTGATGGCTGCGAGGTCCGTTGCGAGCACGCGGCCGGCTTTGCGGAGAAGGTCGGCTGAGAGGGCGCCGAAGGTGCGGCCCGGGGAACGGGCGGGTTTTTCTGGTTCGCTGGATTCCGCGGCGGTCGGGCCTGTGTTCGCGGCGAGGCCGGCGCGGAGGTCGGCCTCCACGCCTCGGAAGCTGCGGATCGCGCGGGTGATGAAGCCGCGGAGGTCCGCGGGTTTCGTCTTGACCAGCCTGGCGAGCAGGGCGTTCCACCCCGGCCTGTGGCTGGGCTGGAGGGCGCCCTCCCACCCTTTCAGCAGGGACTCGAGGACCTCGGTGTCGCGGGCCGAATTGGTGTCGCGGCCGAGCCTGCGCACGGCCTTGACGGTCTTGCGCCGGACGCGTCCTTCGAGCGCCTCCCCATAGGACCTCAGCAGGGTCCGAAGGCGGCGCAGGCCCACGCGGAAGTCGTGCAGGGCCTCGGCGTCGTCCGGGACAGGGAGGCGTTTGGCCGCTGCCGCTGCCGCGTCGAGCCGGTGGAGCGCCAGTAGGGCCGCGCCCTGGACCGCGGGTCTCTCGGGAAGGCCGCGCGGAAAGCGCATGGGGATCCGGCCTCGCTCAGGCCAGGTCCCGGAGCTGGGCGGGCTGGAGCAGCCACCGGAGTACGCCCCGGCCGGGTTTGGGAGCGGCTTCGAACTCGACGAGCGCGACCGAGCCCTTGCGCAGGTCCGCGAAGGAGTCGGGCTCGCCCGTGAGCATCCGGGCCAGGAGCGCGCTCAGGTCCGGCTCGTGGCCCACGAAGGCGGCCACGGCATGGCCTTCGAGCTCGGCCAGGCGGGCGAAGACCGGGGCGGCTTCTCCGCCCGGCCGCAGGGCCTCCAGCTTCTCGAGCTTGGATGAGCGGAAGCGCTTGTGGAGGATGTCCGCGGTCTCGATGGAGCGGGCCAGGGGGCTCGAGGCGATCAGGTCGATGCGGTCCACCAGGGTGGAGAGACCCTTGGAGATATCGCGCATCCTGTCGCGGCCTTTCTGGGTGAGGGGCCGGATCTCGTCGGGCTTGCCCGTCTTGGACCACTCCGCGCGGTCGCCGGCGGGCGCGTGCCGGATGATGAGGGCTTGCATGGCTGGCTCCTTAGGTGCCGGATGTCTTGGCCGGGTGTCCCGGCTTGGCCGCGTCCTCGGGGCCTTCGGCAGGGTCTCCGCCGTTCGAGGGTCCTGTCCCGCCCACGGTGTTGGGCGGGGAGGGGACCGCCGGGGACTCGGCGGGCTCGGCCTTCGCGGCCGACATCCTGCTCTCGAGGACCGTGCCCTTGTACTGGGCCTCGGCGAGCTGCTCGAAGAGGGCCTGCGAACGGACGGCCTCGGTCCCCTCGGGCCGCGCGACCCGGTCGTAGGTGCCGTCGGGCTTGAGCTCCCAGGCCTTGACGTTGTCCATGAGGCTCTTGTCGAGGATGATCTCGGTGATGAAGCTCCGGATGCTGGGATCCTTGACCGGGAAGGCGATCTCGTAGCGCGTGAAGAAGTTGCGCGGCATCCAGTCCGCGCTCGACAGGTAGAGCCTCTGGCGCCCGCCTAGGCCGAAGGAGTAGATCCTGCTGTGCTCGAGGAAGCGGTCCACCACGCTGATGACCCTGATGTTCTCGCTCATGCCGCCGATGCCGGGCCGCAGGCAGCAGATCCCGCGCACCAGGAGGTCGACCTTGACCCCGGCGCGGGACGCATCGTAGAGGGCTTCGATGATGTCGGAATCCACGAGGGAGTTCATCTTGGCCACGACGCGGCCGTTGCCCTCGGTCTTCTGGGCCTTGATCTCCTCCCGGATGAGGCGCATGAACTGCGGGTGGAGGTTGCCGGGCGCGACGAGGAGGTCCTTGAACCCGGAGGGCTCCTGGCGCTCTCCGATGGTCTGGAAATAGACCCCCGTCTCCACGCCCAGGCGTGGGTCCGCGGTCAGCAGGCCGAGGTCGGTGTACGGCCGGGCCGTGCCCGGGTGGTAGTTGCCGGTGCCCAGATGGGTGTAGACGACCTCGGCTGCGCCTTCGTCGCGCACGATGCGGGTGACCTTGCTGTGGACCTTGAAGCCTCCCATGGGCGCCACGACCTTGACGCCCGCGGCCCGGAGCTCGGCGGCCCATTGCACGTTGGCGGCCTCGTCGAACCGGGCCTTGATCTCCACGTAGACCGATACTTTCTTTCCCGCGCGCGCGGCTTCCTTCAAGGCCTCGATGATGGGCGATTCGCGGCTGGTGCGGTAGAGGGTGTGGCAGATCTCCTTGACCGCCGGGTCGCGGGCGGCCTGGAGGAGGAAGTTGACCACGATGTCGAAGGAGTCGTAGGGATGGTGGAGGAGGATGTCGCGGGTCTTGAGGATGTCGAAGAGGCTCTGGGAGCGCAGGAATCTAGGGACCTGCGGCTTTACCGGCGGGTAGCGCAGGCGCGTGGAGGCCGGGGCGTCGAAGATGCGGCGCAGGGCCGGGAGGTCGATGGGCAGGTCGAAGCGGTAGAGCGCGGCCGAGTCCAGGCCGAGCTGGGTGGCCAGGAAGAGGGCGCCCTCGGAGTAGGAGGGCGCGTCCACCTCCAGCCGGATGACCCGGGACTCTCCGCGGCGGCGGCTGATGCCTTGGAGGATCTGCTCCTCGAGGTTCCCCTCTTCGTCGGGGCGGTAGCCCAGGTCGGCGTCGCGGATGATCTTGAAGGGGAAGGCCTCGATGACCTCACGGTTGGGGAAGATGCTCTGCACCCTGGCGGCCACCCAACGGTCCGCCAGGCCCCAGACCACGGTCTTGCCGTCGGGCGGGAGCTCGACCAGCCGGTTCTCGCGCTCGCCGAGGTCCACCACCGCGAAGCGGCGCGCGAAGCGCACGAACACGTAGATCTTCTGGCTCAGCAGCTGCGGCGGCGACTCGCCCAGGCGCCGGAGCGAGGCCAGGGCCCCGGAGAGACGGGCCTGGATGTCGTAGTCGTAGGGGCCGGCCGCCTCGAAATCGGTGACGAGCCGCACCCCCTGCTTGACCAGGCTCTCGAGGATGTCCCGGAAGTGCCTGGCCTGCAGGGCCTTCTGCCGCAGGGCGTGCTCGCGCACGAGCGCCAGGAGCTGGCGCGCCGTGAGGCCGTCGGGGTAGCGGTAGCTGGGCGTGCGGCTGGCGATCTTGGCGATCTCCGCCACCCGGACCATGAAGAACTCGTCGAGGTTGGAGCTGACGATGGAGGCGAAACGCAGGCGCTCGAGGGCCGGGACCGCGGGGTCCGCGGCCTCGTTCAAGACCCGGTCGTTGAAGTTGAGCCAGCTCAGGTCCCGATTGTAGAGGCGCTGGACCGTAGGCGTCTCGGCCGCGGCGGATGTGCCGGGCTTGGCCTCAAGGAACGACACGAGAGGCTTCCAATCGAGATCGTCGGGGCTCAAGGGAGGTGCAGTCCCTCTTTCCAGCCGTCCGACTTGCGCACCTTGTTGCGCACGGCCTTGGCCACGGTCTGGAGCACCTTGATCCTGGCGCAGAGCTTGTCGTCGGCCTCGACGGGGGTCCACGCCGCTCCGTCCACCGAGGTCTCGAGGATCATGTCCGTCACCGCGGCGTCGTACTGGGCCTTCTTCTCGCGGTTGCGCCAGTCCTCGGGCGTGATCTTGAAGCGCTTGTAGGGGACCTCTTCGCGCTCCTTGAAGCGGCGGAGCTGTTCGTCGGGGCTCACCTGGAGCCAGAACTTGACCACCACCGCGCCCGCGCGGACCATCTGCCGCTCGAACTCGCGGATCTCGCCGTAAGCGCGCTTCCAGTCCTGGGGCCTGCAGAAGCCCTCCACGCGCTCGACGAGGACGCGGCCGTACCAGGAGCGGTCGAAGAGCGCCCAGTGGCCGGCCTTGGGGAGGTGCTTCCAGAAGCGCCAGAGGTAGTGCTTGTGCTTCTCCTCGCCTTCCGGGGCGGCGATGGGGATCACGTTGTAGCCGCGCGGGTCGAGGGCCGAGGTCAGGCGCCGGATCGTGCCCCCCTTGCCCGAGGCGTCCGAGCCCTCGAACACGACTACGACCGGGAGCCTCTTGCTGTAGCAGAGGTGCTGGAGCACGCGGATCTCATCCGTGAGGTTGTCGAGGGACTCGTCGTAGAGGCCGCGGTCCATCCTGCGCGAGAGGTCGAGGGCCGCCAGGGGGTCGGGCCCCTTGGTGACGCGGGTCGCGTCGGCCGGGGCGGGCTTGGGCTCATCGGCCGTGGCGGCCTTGCGCTGCAGGGCCTTGCGGAACGCGGACACGACCTCCTCGGCCACGCGCAGGCGGCGGTGCCGGCGGTCGTTGGACTCGATGGTGATCCACGGGGCGTGCTTCTCGTGCGTCTCGGCCAGGAGCTCTTCGGCGCAGGAGAGGCGTTCGTTGTAGCGGTCGTTCTCCTTCCAGGCGTCTTTGTTCACGCGGAAGGCGAAGGCGGGGTCCTTCTCCCACTTCTTGAAGCGCTTTTTCTGCTCCTTGCGGTCGATGTGCATCCAGAACTTGAGGATGAGGACCCCGTCGTCGGCGAGCACGCGCTCGAACTGGCGGAAGGACTCAATGCCCGCCTCCCATCTCTTGGTCTTGAGGCAGGAGTCGAACCGGTCCTTGAGGAGCCAGTGGTAGTAGGAGTGCTGGAAGACCGCGACCTGGCCGCGGGAGGGGATGTCGAGCCAGTAGCGCCAGAAGAAGGGCCGGTATTTCTCCAGGTCCGTGGGCTCCATGAAGGAGTAGACCCTGGTGCCGCGCGGGTCCATGCGCTCGAGCAGGCGGTTGACGCAGTCGCCCTTGCCCGCGCCTTCCCAGCCTTCGAAGACCAGGAGGACCGGGATGCGGGCCTCGTAGACCTGGCGGTGCAGGCGCTGGAGTTCGAGCATCAGCGAGCCCATTTTTTCCTTATAGGCGTCGGGCTCGAGGGTCTTGTCAAGATCGAGTTTCGTCAGGGATACTTTGGTTTCAGTGGCCATGGAGCCATTATAGAATAATATACACTGGTGTCAGACATTGCGTAACTTGCATTACTCTCAAAGTAATGCAAGTTACGCAATGTCTGACACCAGCAGGTCGGGTCTTGCCCGGTGCTCGCCACAGAGATATACTCTGTTCCGTGATGAAGAACGCGCTTTTCCTAGCCGTCCTGCTCCTCTCCTCCTCTTCCTCCTCGGCCCGGGAACACAAACGCCATCCCCGGTCCAAGCCGGTCGACCAACCCTGGCAGTTGCCGCCGATGATCATGCCCTCCCCGGGGACGCCGTTCGTCAATCCTTTCAATCAGTCTTCACAGTCCCCGTCCTGGACGACCCCCGTGATGCCGGTGAACGTGTACCCGCCGGGCATGGCCACGCCTGCTCCGGTCGAAAGCCCGGAGCCGCGGCAGTCGAGGCACGAGGAGTGGAAGCCGCCGCCCAAGGGCGATGGTCCGGAGATGCCGCCGGTCATGGTCTCGTTCCCTGACACCTACGCGGCCGTGGTGAAGGCCTACCTGCATGAGGCCGCGGCCCAGAACGACGGGGACTTCCTGGTCAAGGACGAGGTGACGGGGCATGTGTTCCGGCTCACCCTCTTGGACATCCCCAAGGACAAGATCGTCTATCTCTCCCCCGACCAAGCCTTTGCCTGCGTCCCTTTCCAGGGGGCGGCGGGGGAGAAGCTCGACCTCGACATCTACGTCAAGAAGACGGGGATCGGGGAGTGGACCGTCTCCAAGGTCTACCTGCACAAGATCGACGGCAAGGAGCGTTTCGTCTACGGGCCCAATTATCAGCCCATGACCCCTGAGTCCGCCGCGTTGGCGGCTGCCGCTTCCGCAGGCGCAGCCGCTGCTCAGCCGCAAGCCCGGAAGGCCGCCTCTCCCGCGAAGGCTCCCGAAATCGCGGCGGTGCCCAAGCCCCAGAAGCCGGCCAAGCTCTCCCTGCAGGTGTCCTTCCGCGAGCCCTCGGCCAACGGGATGCTCGACGGCGGGGAGAGGGGGACCCTTTCCGTGGCGGTGTTCAACGCCGGCCCCGGGCCGGCCTATGCGGTCCGGGTGGCCCCTGTCCTGCAGTCGAAGTCCCAGGTGTCCCTGCCGGCCTTCGTGGAGGTCGGGACGGTCAAGGCGGGC
>JACRNU010000035.1 GCA_016234805.1 Elusimicrobiota bacterium | reverse complement strand
GGGCCGTGAGCCTGCCGTCCTTCGTCAGTCCGGTGCGATGGCGCACGATCGAGGGGTGGCGCTTGGTCGTGGCAGCCATGTCCTCGGAGCGGTCGTAGAGCATCTTCACGGGCTTGCGGCTCTTCAAGGCCAGGAGCGCCGCATGGCCGGCCAGCATGGAGGGATAGTCCTCCTTGCCCCCGAACGCGCCGCCGGTCACGGCCTGGATGACCCTGATGTTCCTGCCCGGGAAGATCCGCTTCAAGGCCTTCTGCACGTAGTAGGGGCACTGCATGGAGCCGGCCACCACGATGGCGCCGTTCTCCTCGACCCAGGCCGCCATGGCGTTGGGCTCGATGTAGGCATGCTCCTGGGCCGGGGTGCGGTATTCGCCCTGCACGATGTGGTCCGCGGCAGCAAAGCCCTTGGTGATGTCGCCCTTCTCGATTAGGTACTCCTTGAAGACGTTGTCCGTGCCGCGCAGGAGCTGCTTGCGCGCCAGCGCGTCCCCGATGGTGAGGACCGGGTCCCGCTCTTCGTAGGAGATATGGACATGGCGGGCGGCCTGCCACACCTTATTCCTGTCCGGGTGGGCCACGAGGATGACCGGCTCCATGGGGTGCATGACCCTGCCCGGAGCCAGGAGCGGCTGGTCCGCCTCGATGGCGGCCACGCAGTTCTCGCCCGGGATGTCCTTGGTGTCCGCGACCACCGCGTCCTTCCACGGACAGCAGGGGTCGAATTGGATCTTCTTGATGGCTCCATATGCGATGGTGGAGCGGACCGTGACCCCGTAGAGACAGCCCGACAGGCGGAGGTCGTCGATGTACTTGGCCGTCCCGCGGAGCTTGGCATCCGCGTCCACCCTGGGCACGGATAAGCCCACCGCGATCCTTGCCATCGCATGATTCTACAATAAAGGAGCCCAGGATTGAATGCTGGAGTGTTTTGCTTGTATACACAAAACACTTGCCTGTGATTTGTGTGATGGTGTAAAATACTCCCATGACGAAAGAGAGGCATCGATATCTGGCGGACCAGGTCCAGGCTGATCTCAAGCGCAAGATGGTCTTCGTGGCCGGCCCCCGCCAAGTGGGCAAGACCACGATGGCCAAGGCCCTGCCCGGGGCCGCCGCTTGCTGCCTGAACTGGGACATCCGGTCGGATCGGGACAGGATACTGCGCGAGGAATGGCCCTCGGCCGATCTGCTCGTCCTTGACGAGATCCACAAGTTCCGGAGATGGCGCAACCTGCTCAAAGGCCTTTTCGATCAACATCGCGGCAAGATGCGGATCTTGGTCACAGGCAGCGCCCGGCTTGATTACTACCGGTTCGGTGGAGATTCCCTCCAGGGCAGGTACCATCTCCTGCATCTCTACCCCCTTTCCGTCAAGGAGTTGGGGATCCAGACACAGCGGGACTTCGAGACCCTCCTGACCCTGGGGGGATTCCCCGAGCCGTTCTTCGGCGGGTCGCAGGCCGAAGCTCGGCGCTGGTCCCGGGAGTACCGCAGCAGGCTCCTTGAGGAGAATCTGTCCGGCCTCGAACTGGTGCACGACATCGGCAGTCTCGAGCAGATGATGATCCGCTTGCCCGACTTGGTCGCAAGCCCGCTCTCGCTCAACGCCCTTCGCGAGGACCTCCAGCTCAATCACCGCACGGTCGCTCGTTGGGCGGCGATCCTGGAGAGGATCTACGCCATCTTCCGCCTCCCTCCTTTGGGCGGCCCCCGCATCCGGGCGGTCAAAAAGGAGCAGAAGCACTACCATCTTGACTGGACCCTGCCCCCGCGGGACGCTCAGCGATTCGAGAACCTCGTGGCTGTCCATCTCAAGAAATGGGTCGAATTCGAGGTCGATGCTCATGGGAGAGACCTGGAGCTGCGCTATTTCCGCGACATCACGGGCAAAGAGGTGGATTTCGTCATCGTCGAGAAGGGAGAGCCTGGCCGCTTCATCGAGTGCAAATGGGAGGATTCCGATGTCCATCCCGCCCTGCGCTACGCCCGGGCACGCTTTCCCAAGGCCGATTTCTGGCAGATCACGGCCAAGGGCGCCAAGGACTTCGTCACTTCCGAAGGCATCCGCGTCTGTCCCGCGTTCAAACTGCTCGGGCAGCTGGTTTAGCGGCTGAATCATGGCGGCAAGGCGAAGGAAAGGATTTTCGAGGGTCCTGAGGCTCCTGTTCTTGTCAGGCTTCGCGGTTTGCGCCGCATCCGCGGTCTACCTCCTGTGGCTTCCGGACGTGGCCCCGCTCAAGAAGAGCAATCCCAAGACCACCTGCTACATCGAGCTGAGGAGAGCCCAGGCAGAGAAAGCCGGCAAGAAGTTCCAGCTCCGCATGGCCTGGCTGCCTTGGGGACTCATCTCCGAGCACCTCAAGCACGCGGTCTTCATCGCCGAGGACGACATGTTCTACCGCCATAAGGGGGTGGACTGGGAGGCGACCAAGTCCGCCCTGGCCCGGGACTTGGACGAGAAGCGCCTCGCCTTCGGCGGCAGCACCATCACCCAGCAGGTCGCCAGGAACCTCTACCTCTCTCCGTCCAAGAACCCCTTGCGCAAGGTCAAGGAGGTCCTCATCGCCTATCGCCTCGAGAAGGTCCTGGGCAAGCGCAGGAGAACCCTGCCAAGAAAGGCCGCTACGTGGAGCGCAACATGCGCCGGATCATGCTGCGCATGCGCGCCTCGGGCTACCTGCCCGAGGAGCAGGGAGAGCCTGTGCTTCCTGGAGAGCTGGCTTTTTCAACCGGGACAGCGACCGCGGAAGGCATCGAAACCCCGCGGACCGGCTTTGGCTCGCCTTCCAGCGAGGCGAGCTTTCCTCCAGGAACGCGTTGACCCTTCAGCGCGTGAAGGTGGTCGACCCGCTCGCCGACATCGGCCCGGTGTTGCTGTCGCTGTAGTTGATGTCCACCTTCAACTGATTGGCCGGCACTCCTCCGGAGTTCGCGAAGGTGAGGGACGTGCCGGTGAAGCTGCAGCCTCCATTGCCGGCGCCGGCGCAGGAATAGTTGGGACCCCCGGGCCCGAAAGTGAGGACGGCGTTCCCCGAGAGCGAGGCGAAGCTGTGGTTGCCGGAGAAGTCCAGGGAGTCGCTGAGGAACGAGCCGCCGGAGCCCTGGTCGTAGATCCAGACATACGAGCCGTTCGTGATGTACTTGTTCGCGAAGTCGATGTAGAGGCAGACCACGCCGATGAGGGGACCGCTGCAGCTGCCGCCTGAGCAGCTGCCGAAGGGGCCGCTGGTCTGGTTGAAGTGCCCGACGCCGGAGCCGAATGTCCGGATGTCGTCCCACTTGGAGGTGCCGTCCGCGAGGCTGCTGCTGCTGCCGGAGGCTTGAGAGGCGTTCTCCGTGATGTTGGAGTTGTCCGTGGTGGCCTCAGCGACCGACTGGGAGGTGGAGAGGTCGTTCAGAGCGCCCGCGGTGTTCTGGCCGGATTCCTCGGTGGCCGAGCCTTCGGAGGAGGCGGTCGTCCCGCCGGTGCCGGACGCTCCCTTGGCCGGAGCGTCGCTGGTCTTGGGCGTGAGGTCGCCCGACATCTCTTCGACCTTGGCCTGGGGCACGGTGTAGGGAGCGGAAGGGCCGGCCGGGGTCACATCGATGCCGGACCCGGGCTTGCTGGCCAAGGAGTCCTTGCCCCCGGCGGACACGACCATCTGGCCGGGACGCTCGTTGGCGTTGTTCCTGGCGCCCGGGCCCATGAGCACGGCCGTGGCGCTGGTGGGGGAATAGATCTTGCCCATCACGATGGTGCCGCGGATGCCGATGACGCCCACCGGGAGCTTGACCCTCATGTTGGAGGGGGTCTCGCGCGCGATCTTGCCGGTCACGAAGCGGAACACGCCCTTGGTCACGCGCGCGGTCATCTTGCCGGCCCCG
>JACRNU010000043.1 GCA_016234805.1 Elusimicrobiota bacterium | reverse complement strand
GAGGATGCGCCTCGACGTCGGGAAGCTCCTTCTTCCCGAGCGACGAACCGACCGACGCTACCCTCGTCATGTCAAAATCAAGATGAGCGGCTATCTGCGCAACGACGGGCACCCGGCTTAAGTGAACGGCATTGCGCTTAGGCTCGGTCATCTGAGTTTCCTGACTTTCAGCCGCATGAAGGCCGGCCGGTTGAGCTCCTCCGTCGTCGCGGCCAAGGCCAGGGACCGCGCGTCCGGAGGGATGTTGGAGTGCGACAGGTCCACGGTGCGGTGGGTGCTCAGGCTCTTCCGGCGCCGGAGAGGGAACCCGGTCGCGATCACCGTGATGCGGAGCCTGTCGCCCACCGTCTCGTCGTACGCCGTGCCGAGCTTGATCTTGGCGTCCGTGGAGGCCGAGGTCTTGATGTGATCCATGGCCTCCTGGATCTCGATGAGCATGAGGCCATCCTTGCGGCCGGTCACGTTCACGACGATGCCCTTGGCCCCGTCGATGACCACGTTCTCGAGGAGCGGGGACTCCACCGCGGCCTTGGCCGCCTTGAGGGCCCGGCCCGGCCCTGACTCCTCGGCCATGCCGATCAAGGCCTCGCCCGCGTCCTTCATGACCGCCTTGATGTCGTTCAAGTCCATGTTGATTATCCCGGGCACGGTGATCACGTCCGAGATGGACTGGATCGCCTTGCGCAGGACGTCGTCGGCCCGGCGGAAGGCCTCGTCGCACGGGGTGCGGTTGTCGATGATCTCGAAGAGCCGCTGGTTGGGGATCTGGAGCAGTGTGTCGACGTTCTGGCGCATCTCAGCCGTGCCGGTCTCCGCGATGGAGGCGCGGTTGGCCCCCTCGAACTCGAAGGGCTTGGTCACGACGCCGATCGTCAGCGCTCCGAGCGCCTTGGCCACGCGGGCCACGACCGGGGCGCCTCCCGTGCCCGTGCCGCCGCCCATGCCCGCGGTGATGAAGACCATGTCGGCGCCCGCGAGGTGCTCGCGGATGACCTCCTCGGACTCGAGGGTCGAGTCCCGGCCCTTGGACGGGTCGCCCCCGACCCCGAGGCCCTTGGTGAGCGTCTCTCCGAGCTGGATGCGGACCTCGGCGAGCGAGCCCTTGAGGGCCTGGGCGTCGGTGTTGGCCGCGATGAACTCCACCCCGTGCAGGCCCGCCTGGATCATCCGGTTGACGGCGTTGCCGCCGGCGCCGCCCACGCCGATGACCTTGATGACGGCGCGCTTCTCCTGGAAATCCTTGCTCGGCCGGATGAGCATCAGAAGAGCTCCTTGAACATCGAGCTCAGCCGCCGGAGCCACACGGGCTTCTTGCGGCCCAGGACGCGGTGGCCGCCTTCGCCCCAGTGATGCGCGGTGGAGTAGTGCAGGAGGCCGAGCGAAGTCGCGAACGCCGGGTCGAGCCATCTCTCGTCGCACTCGATCTGGTCGGGGTGGGCCGTCCCGGCCCGCACCGGGATCTCGAGGATCTGGCGCGCCGCCTCGATGGAGCCCCTCAGCAGCGAGCCTCCCCCCGTGAGGATGGCCCCGCCCGAGACCACCATGTCCGCGTAGGAGGATTTCTTGAGGTCCTCCGCGACCAGGGTGAAGATCTCCTCGACCCGGGGGAGGATGAAGTCCATCATGGCGCGCTTGCGGATGGAGGCGCTCGAGCGGCCGTCGATGCCGACGTAGTCGATCTCGTCGTCGCCGTTGAGCAGCGAGGGGTGCGCCACGCCGTGGCCGATCTTGATCTTCTCCGCCGTCGGGTAGGAGGTCCGAAGCCCGACCGCGAGGTCGCGGGTGATGAGGTCCGCGCCGAAGGCGAGCTCCCGGGAGTACCGGATGCTGCCGTCGCAGAAGATCCCGATGGACACGGACTGCCCGCCCAGATCGATGAGCATGCATCCGAGGTCCTTCTCTTCCGGGGAGACGAGGAGCTCGGAGGCGGCGAGCATGCCATAGACCGGGTCGATGACCTCGAAGCCGGCCAGGGAGACGGCCTTGCTGAGGTTGTTGAGGGCCAGGGTCGAGGCCGTGACCATGTGGACCTCGACCTCGACGAGGCTGGCCTCCATGCCCACGGGGTCGTGCACCCCCGGCTGGCGGTCGAGCGAGAACCCCTGCGGGACGACGTGCACGATCTCGCGGTCCGGCGAGATCGGGATGGCCTTGGCGTTGGCCACCACGCTGTTGACGTCCTCGGCCGTGATCTCCTTGTCGGTCCGCGCGATGTTGAAGGCGCCCTTGTTGTTGAAGGACTGCAGGTGCGCGCCCCGCATCCCGAGGTAGAGCCCGGTCACGAGCGGCTTGCCCGCGCTGGCCTCCGCTTCCTCGACGACCCGGGTGACGGCGCGGGCGGTCTCGGGGATATTGACGACCACGCCCCCGTTGATGCCGCGGCAGACCGCGCTCGCCCCGCCCAGCACGCGCATGCGCCCGGTCTCGGAGTCAGGGGACCCGATGAGGCAGGTGATCCTGCCCGATCCCAGGTCCAGTCCGGCGACGACGTCCTTTCTCATCATTGTTTCAGTCCCGCAGCCATCAACTCGGTCATAGACTGGCTTGGAGGGAAGGCCTCACGAAGATCTTCCCGTCCTCGAAATATCTCAGGTCCGCGGTCATCGGGATCGCCGCCGTCCCGGCGTCCTCCAGGACCTGCCGGAGCCTGGCAGCCTTCTGCCCGGTCCAGCGCAAATCCCCCCACAGCACCGTGGTCCCGTCCGAAAGCCTGGCCTCCCAGCCCTCGAGCCGGGGAGCCCACGACATCCTCGCCAGGGCCGACGGCAGGCCCGCGGCCAGGTCCGCCACGCACTGCGCGAGCCTGCGCCGTTCCCCGCGGTCCGCGCCGCCCAAGTCCACCTCGGGCAGGGGCGCGGAGAACAGCCCCTCGGGAGCGGTGAAGACCTCGCCGTCGATCGCGAGGTAGCCGCGCCCCCGGCCTCCCTGGACGACCCTGGCCAGAGGCCGGCGCAGCTCCACCTTGAACCTGATCCTGCGCGCCAGCCAGTCGCGGCTGACGCGGACGGAGCGCACGACCTTGTGGCGGCTCCTGAGCTCGGCCGCGCGCGAGGCAGGGCTGCCCTGGGCGGCGCCGAGCACCGCGGAGAAGGCCCCCTCGAGGGCCTCCGGCACGCCCTCCATCACGAAAGCGGACGGGTACGCGCGCGCGGCGAGGTCCGAAAGATCGGGCAGGTGGGAGAGCAGGCGCGGAGCGGTCAGGACCGCGGCGGCCGCGAGCACCACGAGCGCGAGCACCGCGGTGAACTCCATCCTCTTGCGGGAGCGCACCTTGGGACGCGTCTGGACGCGGAAGCGCCTGATCCGGGCCTTGTACCTATGCATCCCCGACCACCCTCATCTCCAGCTCGAGGTCCACCCCATGGGCGGCCCGGACAACGGAGCGGATGCGGGAGACCAGCTCAAGGACGTCGGCGGAGGAAGCACGGCTGAAATTCTCTATGAAATTCGAATGTTTCGTCGAGACGCGCGCCCCGCCGCAGACCGCGCCCTTGAGGCCGCAGTTCTCAATGAGCTTGGCGGCGGGGAGACCCGGCGGGTTCTTGAAAATCGAGCCTATGTTATTGCTGTAAATCGGTTGAGTCAGAGACCTTCTCCGCTGGTACTCCCGGATGCGTGTGATTATATCAACTTTGGACGCTGCCTTCAATCGGAGTTCGCATCCCACGACGACGCTCCGGCCCAGGCTGCTTTTCCTATAGCCGAACCGGAGGCGTCCGCGGGGGAAGACCGCGGTCCGGCCGGTCCGCGGGTCGAGGGTCCGCACGCTGAAGACCAGGTCTCCGATCGAGCCCTCGCGGGTGCCTGCGTTCATCACGAGCGCGCCTCCCACGGTGCCCGGGATGCCGGCCAGGGGCTCGAGGCCCGCGAGCCCTTTGGCGGCCGCGAAGCTCAGGAGCTTCGGCACGCGGACGCCGGCTCCGACGGCCACGCGGGCGGCCGCACCGCCGGGAGCGGCGCGGCCCCCGGCCGGGAAAGACACGCCTTCGAAGTCCCCGGTCAGACGGACCACGAAGCCCCGGATGCCCGCGTCCGCGACCAGGAGCTTAGAGCCCCCTCCCAGCAGGAACACCGGCACGCGGCGGCGGACGCCGAAGCGCAGGACGGCCTTGAGCCCCGCTTCGCTCGAAGCCTCCAGGTAGCAGTCGGCCGGGCCGCCGATCTTGAACGTGGTGTGGAGCCGCATGGGCTCGTTGAACCGCGCGGCCGGGAACGCGGCCGCGGCTTCTTCTTTCCAATCGGAGCGGGACCTCATGGCGCGCGGCGCCGTCCCCCGAAGGCCCGGCGCCCTTCCCCATTGTAGGATTTTCGGAAGGCTCAAAGCCGCCTCCTTCGTGATATAATTCAACCATGGCGTCGCTCCTGCCCATCCTCCTCGCAGCCTCCTCGGCCTTCGCCGCGGACCAGGGGATGCAGGTCTACTTCAAAGGAACGACGACGGCGCGCAGGATCGTCGTCCCCGCTCTCTCGCGGCCCGGCGACGTCATCCACGACACGGGCCCGAGCATGCCGCTTCCCGCGGCGTTCGACTCCATCCTCTTCCACGGCCGCACTCAAGCCGGTGTCGGGTTCGAGGCGCGCGCAGGCCTCGGCGCCGCTTGGGGCCCCTGGGTCGGCCCGGAGATCGAGACCTTCTCCAACGGACGCTTCTGGGGCAAGTTCCGCCTGGCCGGGACCGCCGGGACTTCGGTCCACCTGCGCCTCGTCAACCGAGGCGTCCCCCCCTCGCGCGTCATCGACATCTTCGAGATCGAAGCGTTCCTCAGAGCCCGCGAACCCGTGGTGGTCACCCCCTCGCGGGTCGACCTCTCCACCAGGCCGGGCAAGCCGGACGTGGAGACGCGGCAGGAGTGGAACGCCGCGCCGCCCAAGTACGATTACACCCTGACGACCCCCTCGCGCATCACCATCCACAACACCGCGGGCGCCCAGCCCGAGACCCTCGAGGACGCGCGTTCCGAGATGCGTCTCATCCAGCGCTACCACCAGGCCGGCCGCGGATGGAACGACATCGGCTACCACTTCCTCATCGACGGCGCGGGCCGGCTCTTCCAGGGCAGGCCCGAGAATGTCGTCGGCGCGCACGTCCTCAGCCACAACACGGGCAACATCGGCATCTCCTTCATGGGCAACTACCACCCGCCCATCAACGACCAGCCCTCGCCCGCGCAGCTCAAGGCCGCGGTCGAGCTCATCCGCTGGCTCGACGAGGCCTACGGCATCGCGCCGGAGACCCTCGTCGGGCACCGCGACCTCGGCAAGACCGACTGCCCAGGCGACAACATCTACTCCCGCCTGCCCGACCTCCGCAAGGCGGCGGCCGAGCCCGTGCCTCCGCCGGGCCCCACGGCGCCGGAACTCCCCGGGGCCCCGGCGCGCGTCAGGCGCTTCGACTTCGCAAGGCCCTTCACCGGATGGTAGGCCAGGACTCCATGCCGTTGCCCCCGCGCCGCGCCCCGGCCTCCGGCCTTGACCGCGCCCCGGCGCTCGCTGCCGCGGCTTTCCTCGCCGCCTCCCTGTCCCTCTGCGCTGTCTCCCTGTCCGGTTGCGCCGCGCCGCGCCGCGGAGACCCCCTGACCGCGGAGAGCGAGCGCCGCGCCCGGCTCGAGCTCCAATCCGTCCTGGAAATGGCCCGGACCCACAGGATCCCTCCGGTGGAGTTCGAGTTCGACAAGGCCGTGCTCCTGCCGAGCTCCTACCAGGTCCTCGACAAGATCGCGGAGATCATCAACCGCTACGAGGACCTCAAGGTCGTCATCGAAGGACACACGGACGACGTCGGCTCCGACGAGTACAACGACTGGCTCTCGGCTGAGCGCGGACGCGCGGTCAAGACCTACCTCTCCTCCCGCGGCGTCTTCCCCGACTACATCAAGGTCATCGGCTACGGCAAGCGCCGCCCCATGACCAAGGACACCTCGGATAAAGGAAGGGCGCTCAACCGCAGGGTCGAGTTCAACATCACCACCCGCGAGTGGGAAGCCGTCTACTGACCGCGGCCGCGCAAGAGTCTCCGCCGGGAATCGTCCGCCGCGATTGATTGTTTGATAGAATAGGATGTTCCGGAGCTCGTAGCTCAGTTGGTAGAGCACACGCCTTTTAAGCGTGGGGTCGTGGGTTCGAATCCCACCGGGCTCAAAACCGCCCCCTTCGTCTAACGGTTAGGACACCACCCTTTCAAGGTGAAAACACGGGTTCGATTCCCGTAGGGGGCACCATCCCTCCAGAGTGGATAACCCTCGGCCAGCAGCGCGCTGAGAGGGGATCAGCGTGGCCTGCGGCGGCGGCGCCAGAACGGACGGGCAGGGAACTTGTGAGGAGATCCCCCGGCAGAGGAGTGCGTGCCCGCTGGCTTGTGGCCCGGAGTGGATGCCGGCCTCGGTCCGGGGCCGTGCGTCGGCGCGGGAGCATGCCCGTGCCCCGGCACATGGGTCGACCGATGGGCCGGCGCGTGAGAACGTCCGTGGGCAGGCACCAGCCCGTGACGGGGAGTCCTCGACGACAAGCCGCCCCCCGGCTCCGCGGCCTTGTGATAGTCGAAGCCTTCCACGCGGCGGCGCTCGATGGGCCGGCCGAGGCGGCGCTCGACCGCGCGGATGATGTCTGCGTCGGCCTCGGTCACCAGGGTGTAGGCGTCGCCGGTCTTGGCCGCGCGGCCGGTGCGGCCGATGCGGTGGGTGTAGAGCTCGGGGGTCACGGGCACGTCGTAGTTGATGACGTGGGTGATCTCGGAGATGTCGATGCCGCGAGCCGCGATGTCGGTGGCGACGAGCACCTGGAAGGTGCCGTCCCGGAAGCCGTCCATGGCGTGGCGGCGCTGGTTCTGGGAGAGGTTGCCTTGGAGCGAGGAGGCGGCGAAGCCAGCGTCAAGGACCTTCTTGCCGAGCTTCTTGGCGCGGTGCTTCGTGCGCGTGAACACGAGCACCGAGCCGGACCCGGCGCGGCGGATGAGCTCGACCAGGAGCTCGGTCTTCAGGTGCTCGCGCACGGGATAGAGCGCGTGCGAGACGGTCGTCAGGGGCACGGTGTGGTCGATCTGCACGGTGACGGGGTCGCGGAGGCACTCGTGGGCCAGGCCCCGGATCTCGTCGGGCATGGTCGCGGAGAACAGCATGGTCTGGCGCGTCTTGGGCAGCCGGGCGAGGATCTTCCTGATCGACGGGAGAAAGCCCATGTCGAACATCTGGTCCGCCTCGTCGATCACGAGGAGCTCGACTCCCGAGAGGTCGGCGCAGCCCTGGCCCATGAGGTCGAGGAGGCGGCCCGGGCAGGCCACGATGATCTCGGCGCGGCCGGCGAGAGCCTTGATCTGAGGGCCCATCCCGACGCCTCCATAAACGCTCGCAGCGCGGATGGGCGTGCGCCCCCCGAGGTCCTGGAACGCGCCGCGGATCTGCTCCGCCAGCTCGCGCGTGGGCGCGAGCACCAGGGCGCGCGCCTTGCCGCGCGGCCCGGTCGTCAGGCGCTGAAGGATGGGCAGGGCAAAGGCCGCGGTCTTGCCGGTCCCTGTCTGTGCCAGGCCCAAGAGGTCGCGGCGATTGAGCAGATGCGGGATGGCGTCGCGCTGGATCGGGGTGGGAGTCTGATAGCCCATGGCCTTGAGGCCAGAGGCGATGTCGGGGTGGAGCTGAAAACGGTCAAAACCCATCGAGCATTGTAGCATTTACCCTTTGCCGAGGTCCCCGAACATGGCCTTGAGCCTCTCGTTAAGAGGAAGGTCCTTGCCCGAGGCTTTCTCAAGCTCCGCGCCGTCCACCCAGGTCCCGGCGCACTGGGCGCACCGGTCCACGATGATCCGGGGATTGCTCGGGGCAGGCGCGCGCTTGAGCGACACCCCGCATTGGGGGGGCAGGACCCGGACTTGGCGTCGTGCGCCGGGTCCGGGACCGCGGTCGCGGACGCCGGCACCGTGGCTCCCGAGTCAAGGTAGACGGCGAGCTCGTCGAGGTCGAACCATACTCCTCCGCAGGAGGGGCACCGCTCAACGTCGAGCTTCTTCATGGTCCCGTCAGGCCCGGGCACGCTGCGGTCCTTGAACGCGACGCTGACTCGCTCCAGGCTGCGGCTCGGACATTTCGGGCAGTTCATGGGCTCCTCCTCGTTGGGGTCCCATATTCTAGCACGGCGCGAGATTTTGTACACTGGGGTCAGACGTTAAGGGGTGAAGCCTTCGTTTCTTAACGTCTGACACCAGCATAGGCACCCAATGGCTAAACCGTTGAACATCGTCGTGTGCGGAGCTCTCGGAAAGATGGGGATGAAGGTCGTGTCCCTTGCCGGCGCTGACAAGCGCTTCCGGGTCGTCGCCCGGGTGGACCAGGACCCTCAGCCGGGTTCCCCCCTCCCTGAAGGCGTGTTCGGCGCATCGGCGCTCCCCGGGGCCCTGGCCAAGGCCGACGTCGTGATCGACTTCACCTCCGCCGAGGCCTCGGTGCGCGTCGCGGCCGCGGCGGCCAAGGCCAAGGTCGCAGCCGTGGTCGGGTCCACGGGCTTCAACACGGTGCAGTCGGCCCAGATGCGGACCTCGAGCCGCGCCATCCCCCTCCTGCTCTCACCCAACATGAGCCCTGGCGTCAACCTCATGTTCCACCTGGCCGCCATCGCGGCTTCGGTCCTTCCGGGCTACGAGGCCTCCATCAGCGAGTCCCACCACAGCATGAAGAAGGACGCGCCCTCGGGCACGGCCCTGGCCCTGGCCAAGAGGATCCAGGAGGCGCGGGGATCCGGCCAGGAGGTCCCGACCGTCAGCCAGAGGATGGGAGACATCATCGGCGAGCACACCCTCACCCTGGCGGGGCCGCACGAGCGCCTCGAGCTGACGCATCGCGCCCACTCCCGCGACCTCTTCGCCCACGGCGCGCTGGAAGCGGCCCTGTGGATCAAGGGCCGCAAGCCCGGCCTCTACGGCATGCGGGACATGCTGGGCCTATGACCCAAGGCTGGCGCGGCTTGCTCAAGAGCGCGGGGGACATCCTCCGCGAGGACGACGACCCGGCCGAGCCGCGCTACGACCCGGTCCACCTGGCCGGGGTCCTCGTGGGATGCATGGCCGCGGCCGGAGCCCTCTATTGGCTCCTCTGGACCCTGCTCGTCTTCGAGGGAGGCCTGCCGGCCAAGGTCGGACCGGCCCTCTCGGTGCTCCTGACGGACAAGACGCTCGCCGATTACGGCTGCTGCGGGCCGGCCGCCATGGGCGCCTTCGAGGGATGGCGGGGCAATCTCTCCGCGCTCCTGATGCTGGTGATGGTGCTCTTCATCCTGCTGAGCGCCTACCGCAAGACCGCCGGCCGCGGCACATGAAGCGCCGCCGGCCGCGCCGGCTTCACCCGGTCAATCCGGCCCTCTCCCTCCTGCCTCCGTACCTCTTCGTCGCGCTCGACCGCAAGAAGGCCGCGGCCGCGGCCCGCGGCAAGGACATCATCAGCCTCGGGATCGGCGACCCGGACCTGCCGACCCCGGGCTTCATCGTCTCCGAGATGGCCCGGGCGTTGCGCGACGCATCCCTCCACCGCTATCCCGAGGGCCGGGGCTCGCCCGGGTTCCGGCAGGCGGTCGCGGGCTTCATGGCGCGGAAGTACGGGGTCCGGCTCGACCCGGCCACGGAGATCATCGCCCTCATCGGCTCGAAGGAAGGCATCGGACACCTGCCCGTGGCCCTGGCCGGCCCGGGCGGGACCGTGTACGCCCCGGACATCGGCTACCCGGTCTATTCCGCGGCAGCGGTCCTGGCAGGCAGCAGGACCGTCTCCTACCCGCTCAGGGAAAGACAGGGGTTCCTCCCGGACTTCGGATGCAAGGAGCTGGCCAGGGGCCGCCGTCCCAGGAACAGCGTGCTGTTCATGAACTATCCGAACAACCCCACGGGCGCGACCACGTCCCCGGCGATGTTCGACGAAGCGATAAGCTGGGCCGGCCGCGGCGGAGCCTGGCTCGCCCACGACGCGGCTTACGCCGAGGCTTTCCTCGACGGGAAAAGGCCTCCGAGCCTGCTGTCCAGGCCCGGAGCCATGGACTGCGCCATCGAGTTCCATTCCCTGTCCAAGACCTTCAACATGACCGGTTGGCGCGTGGGCTGGGCCTGCGGCAGCCCCAGGGCCGTGGACGCCCTGGCAGCGGTCAAGAGCAACCTTGATTCCGGGGTCTTCTCCGCGGTCCAGCGGGCCGCCATCGCCGCGCTGACCAGGGGCGACTCCGCGGCCGACGCCATGAGGGATCGCGTCACCCGCCGGAAAAAGCTGGCCGTGCCCCTGCTCGAGGCCTCGGGCTGGAACGTGTTCCCGAGCGCCGCCACCTTCTATCTCTGGTGCCGGACCCCGGGCGGCATGGCGAGCGCGGCCTGCGCCGAGAGGCTCCTCGACGAGGCGGGCGTGCTCGCCACGCCGGGCAGCGGCTTCGGCAGGGGCGGAGAAGGCTGGATCAGGTTCGCCCTCACGGTGAACGAGGACCGGCTCGCCGAGGCTTTTGCCAGGGTCAGCCGGATCCGATGGTGAAGGACGGCATTGAAATCTGTTAGGATGCAGTCGTGAAGGATAAAGTCACCACCACGGGGCTCTCCGAGCTCAAGCGCCGGGGCGTCAAGATCGCGGCCCTGACGGCTTACGACTGCCAGACCGCGGGCCTGCTGGAGGAGGCGGGCGTCGACATCGTGCTCGTGGGCGATTCCGTGGGCATGGTCAAGCTCGGCTACGAGAACACCATCCCGGTCACGCTCGATGACATCCTCCACCATGTCAAGGCGGTCGGCCGCGGCCTTGGCCGGGCCCAGCGGCGGCCGCTCCTCGTGGCCGATATGCCCTACCTCACCTACGAGCTCGACCCCACGGAGGCGGCCCGCAACGCGGGCCGGCTCATCAAGGAAGGCGGCGCCGAGGCCGTCAAGCTCGAAGGCGGCATGGAGATCGCCCCCACGGTCAAGGAGCTCGACCGCGTCCACGTCCCGGTCATGGGGCACCTGGGCCTGACCCCGCAGGCGATCCACCGCCTGGGCGGCTACAAGATCCAGGGCCGCAAGGCGGACGACGCGGAGAAGATGGTCACGGACGCCAAGGTGCTGGAGGCGGCCGGCGTCTTCGCCCTGGTGCTCGAATGCGTGCCCGCGGACCTGGCGCGCGTCATCACGCGCAAGCTCTCCATCCCCGTCATCGGCATCGGCGCGGGCCCGCACTGCGACGGCCAGATCCTCGTGACGGACGACATGCTGGGGCTGACCGGCGGAGCCCCCTTCTCCTTCGTCAAGCGCTACTGCGACCTGCGGCCGATCGCGGCCGCGGCCGCGGCCCAGTACTGCCGGGAGGTGCGCGAAGGGGTCTTCCCCGGCCCTGAGCACCACAAAGGCACCCCGAGCAAGGACAGCAAAGACGGTGTCCGGGGCTGAGAGCGCTCCGCTCGAGCCATGACGATCTTCTGGGTCGCGGCCGCGGTCATCCTCAGCGCGAGCCTCATGCTCGGGGCCGCTTACTGGGGCGCGGGCATCATCATGCACCCGCCCGACAAATCGCCCCTGCTGATCTTCCCGGAGGCCTACGGCCTGCCCTACGAGAAGGTCTCCTTCTCCACCTCGGACGGAGTGGCCCTCAAGGGCTGGTTCATCCCCTCCCAGACGGGCTCGGACCGCACGCTCATCATGTGCCACGGCTGGGGCGACAACAAGGGCTATCTCCTCGAGCGTTCCTACTTCCTCAACAAGACGGCGGGGTTCAACCTGCTCTACCTCGACAACCGCTCCCACGGCGAGAGCGAGGGCCGCGTCACGACCATCGGCTGTCTCGAGACCATCGACTTCGAGGCCGCCATCGGCTTCCTTAAGCAGAACCGCCCCTCCGCGCTCAAACGCCTGGGCGTCTTCGGCATGTCCATGGGAGCGGCGGTCGCCATCCTCTCCATGCCCAAGCACCCCGAGATCAAGGCCGCGGTGTTGGAAAGCCCATTCCCCGACTACCGGAACGTGGTGCGGCGCTGGGCCTGGAACAACCTCAGGATGCCCTATTTCCCCATGGTCCTGATCACCCTCCTCATGCTGAGGTGGCGGGTCGGGATCCCGGAGGTCGACGGATACAGCCCGATCGCCTTCATACCGCGGATCGCGCCGAGGCCGGTCTTCATCATCGGCGGCGCGCTCGACGAGCTCATGCCGCAGGAGGACGTCGTGCCCCTCTTCGAGGCCGCGGGCCAGCCCAAGAGCCTCTGGATCGTGCCGGGGGCCGGGCACGGCGAATGCCGCGCCAAGGCCCAGCTGGAATACGAGGAGAGGGTGGCGACCTTCTTCCGGACCCACCTATGACCGAGCCTAAGCGAGGAAATGGTCGCGTCCATCGCCGTGGGAGGCGACCATGACCATGAGGATCGTCGAAGACCCGGGGAGCATGTCAGGGCTCTCCGCTCGCTGGCGCAAGCAGGGCGAGCGGATCGGCTTGGTGCCCACCATGGGCGCGCTGCACGCCGGCCACGCCTCCCTCATCCGCCGCTCCCGCGCGGAGAACGACCGGACCGTGGTGTCGGTCTTCGTCAACCCGACCCAGTTCGGCCCCAAGGAGGACTTCTCCGCCTACCCGCGGCCGTTCTCCGCGGACACGCTGTGCTGCCGGAGGGAGGGAGCGGACGCCCTCTTCCATCCGTCCCCCGAGGCGATGTACCCGGCCGGGTCCGCCTCCTTCGTGGAGGTGACGGGACTCTCGGAGACGCTCTGCGGAGCGGTCCGACCGGGACACTTCCGCGGCGTGGCCACCGTGGTCCTCAAGCTCCTCAACATCGTCGGGCCCCACCGGGCCTACTTCGGAGAGAAGGATTTCCAGCAGCTCGTGGTCATCAAGCGGATGGCCCGGGACCTCGACCTGCCGGTCAGGATCACGGGCTGCCCCACCCTGCGCGAGCCCGACGGGCTCGCAATGTCGAGCCGCAACGCATACCTGCCCCCGGCCGAGCGCGCCATGGCCCCGGCCATCCACGCGGCCCTGGCGTGGGGAGCGGCCCTGAGCCGCCAGCCCCTGACCCCGCGGACCCTCCTGGGCCGGATACGCGAGCGCCTCCGAGCGATCCCCGGGGCCTCGGTGGACTATGTCGCCCTGGTCGATCCGGAAACGCTCCAGCCGGCCGACGCGCTCAGGCCGGGCCTGCGCTTGCTGACCGCGGTCCGGCTCGGCCGGGCCCGATTGATTGACAATGTTATTACTTCTTGATAATCTTGCGGGATGACGAGCAAGAAGCGACGCCAATTCTGGATCGACCCTCCCGTGCAGGCGCACATGCTCCTGACCGTGATGGTCCTGGTCACGGCCAGCGTCCTGCTCGTTTCCTACAGCATGGCCCGCGGCCTGGAGAACGCTTTCGCCCAATCCGGACAGCTGTACCAGCCCATGAGCTGGTGCGCCATGAAGATGCGCCTGCCCATGGCGCTCAGCATGACGGTCTCCATCCTGGCCAGCGCGCTCGTGGCCCTGCTCTGGTCTCATCGGTTCGCGGGCCCCTTGCGCGTGCTGGCCGCGTCCATCGAGCGCCTGAAGGCCGGCGACTTCCTGGGCAGCGTCCGAGTCCGGGACAACGACGCCCTCAGGGAGATCGTGGACGAGTTCTCGATGATGCAGAGCATCCTGCGCGGCCGGATCGCGACGGACCGCGCCCGTGCCCAAACGACCTCCTCCAAAGTGGCCGAGGTAGCTGAGAAGCTGGGGAAGGACCACCCCGCGCGGCGGGAGTTGGAAAGCATCGCTCTGGAAATCAAGGAGATCTGCGCAGGGTATCGCTTATGATGAAACGAATCCGGCTTCTCACCATGACCACGACGTTCCTGGCCAGCGCTGCCCACGCGGGCCCCCGGCCCGCCAACGCCCCTCCCGAGGGCGGCCGGGACGCTCGGCCTACGGCCTCGACCGCGCCCCGGCCCGCCGCTCCACAGGCCGGCGAAGAGACGCAGGCCCCTGAAGCCGCGCCCCAGCAGGCCCTGACCCCCGAGCGGGAGGCCGCGGAATGGGCCTCGCGGACCCTCGGGGCCGAGGTGTACGGGATCCTCGTGGACAAGCGCTACCTCGTGGTCCAGAGCCCCAAGGAGAATCCGCGTTTCCAAGACGCCCAGTGGGAGGCCCTGGCCGAGCTCGGCAGGCTGAGCATGGCCGCCAAGGAATTCGGGGAAGCCTATGCCCGGTTCTTTTCAGGCAACCCGGCCGTGCCCGCGGGCGCGGCCCTTGAGTTCACCCCTCTCCTGACGCTCCCTGAATCGGGACTGATGACCCCCGCCCTCCACTCCGCGGCCCGGCTCATCATCGCAGGGCACTCGGAGTTCAGCGCCCTGGACCCCAAGGCCCTGGCCTCCGACGAGGGGACCACGCTCTTCGAAACCCCCTGGGGCGCGTCGTTCGCGGCCCGCACCAGAGCCGACCTCTCCCCCGACCCAGGGAACCTGGCGGACGCCTTCTTCGAGGATCATCTTGCCGCGGTCCAGCCGGATGGGGCCGCGGTCGAGCACCTCAAGAAGCACCTCCGGACCGTCTACGGAAAGGATGCCGGCGCCCTCATCGAGACCGACACGAGGAACGCGAGCCTCTCCGGCGACCTGCGCGGCTGGATCAAGAAGTACCTCCTGGACCAGCGGCGGCTCAGGTCCCTGAAGCGCTATCACGCGGCCGTCGCCAGGCTCGACGCCAAGCTCGGCCTGGCCTCCCAGATCGCGGAGCTCGATGCCGCGGCCTCGGCCCTGGCCGCGCATCCCGATTTCACGGACATCCTCCAGAAGAAGCGCTCCAGGACCGTCTCCCCGGCCGAGTCGCCGAAGACGCGCCTGACCGCCACGGAACTCCACCTGCACCAGCCCGTCCGGCTCGACCGGCACGAGACGGGCGACACGGTCGTCCTCACGGCCGGTTACTGGGTCGACGGCCTCGCCGAAGGCGAGAACGCGGAGATCTCGGAGACCACCTTCGTCGACTACGGCAAGCACGGGTTCTCCGAGGAGTCTACCCGGCGCGTGCGCCGGAGCAACGGAGGCCTCTACGAGATCCGGCGCGAGGTCCCCCTCCTCCACTCCCGTCCCTTCGCCTTCCGATTCATCGTCAGCGGAGCCGAGACCAACACCATATCGGGGAAGGTCGGCGTCCCGGTCTCGGACGCGTTCGACCACGCCCTCGACGCCCTGACCGCGGCGGACGCCCTGGCCCTCGACTGCCGCTTCAAGGAAGCAGAGGAGGCCTACTCCGCCTTCGCCGGGGTGTTCGCCGAGTCCGCCAAGGCCAAGAAGCAGTACGCCGACCTCCTGGCCGCGGCCGGCAAGCGCCGGCAGGAAGCCCTGCAGAACGCGTCCGCCCTCGCCAAGCTCGAGGAGGCGATCTCCGCCTCCCGTTCGGACCTCTCCCCTGAGAAGTGCGAGTACGGGACCGCCAGGACCGAGGCGGCCATCAAGATGATCGCCGCCATGCCGGCCGGCTGCGACCGCTTCCTCGCCGATCTCCATGGCCAGCTCCGGACGATCCGGAAGCGCAGGAGCGACCAGGCCGCGTTCCGAGAATCCGTGTCCAAGGCGCGCGACCTCGAGAAGTCCTGCCAACTCACCGCCTCGGCCGATTCCCTGGCGCACGGCCTGGCGATCCTCGATGCGAACCCCTCGACCCGGTGCGGTTCCATCGACGAGGCAGCCAAGAAGGTCGAAGCCGACCTGCCGGCCGCCCGCCTGTCCGCCCTATGGGGCGAGACCCTCTCCAAGAGCGTCGAGGAGGGCGAGGCGCCGCCTCAGCCCGGCAACGACCCTACCGCGGCGTCCCTGAAGATCGTCAATGCCGCCTTGGCGCGCCTCCCCACCCTGCCGAACAGCGGCTGCTACAACGACCAGAAGGAAGCGCTCCTCCGCGTCGCCGATTCCTCCGGACTCTCCCTGGCCGCTCCCGAGGACGGGGCCGCCGGCCGCCTCCTTCCCAACGACGACAAGCTCGCGGCCGTGTCCGCGTCCGTGATGGACGAGATCAGGAGGATCGAGGAGGCCAAGGAAGCGGCCCTGCACCGCAAGGCGCAGCTGGAACTCCCGGCCGCCGAGTCGGCCCCCTCTCCCGAGGCCCAGCCCAAACAGATCGAGAAGCACAAGGCCGCGGCAGGCAAGCCGGCCAAGGCTGCCGCGAACAAGGCCGAGACGATCAAGCCCGAGACTCCCAAACCGGCGCGACGCGCCGTCAAGCGCCAAGCCAAGCCCAAGACTCCAGCCGACTCTCCGAAAAAGGCCTCCGCAGAAAAGGCCTCCGAGGTGAAACCATGACCTCCCAGCGCCCGATCCTCCTCTCAGGCCTGTTGACCCTCGCCGCGCTCGCCTCCGTGCAAGCTGCGGCTCCTTCCGGCAAGGATTCCCAGGCCCAACCAGCCGCTGCCCAGCCTGCCGCGGACAAGCCCGCAGCGGCCAAGCGCCATCAGAAGGCGGCGGACCTGCCCAAGCCCGCGGCCAAGGCCGCCAAACCGAAGCCCAAGCCTGCCAAGCGTCCGACCGTCAAGGTCCCGACTCCCGAGGAGCGGCGCGAAACCGCGGCTCAGGCCCGGGCAACGACGCCCTCCCATCAGCCCATGGCCGGGCTGTCCTTGCTAGGGGCTCTGACAGCCGAAAGACCCTCGGGCCTCGAAGTCCTGGCCTTGGTCCCGGGCTCGGAAGCCGAGTCCATGGGGATGACGCCGGGCGACCATCTCACCTACCTGTTTGCCTCCCCCAGCCGCACCCAGGCCCACGCCGCGGAGCGCATGAAGACCCTGCCGGCCGAAGGCAGGCTCTCCGCCGTGGTGGTCCGCGGCCTCGGGACCCAGCCCCTCTCCGGCAAGCCCCAGGCGTTCGTCCCAGCGGTCCTGCGCGGCCCGGATGAGCTTTCCACCCACGAGATGCTGCTCAAGGAGAAGCGCCTGGCCAGGGCGCAGGCCGACGCCGACGCCGCGGTCCGCAACGCCGAGCCCCAGGAATTCAAGATCGCGGCCGGGCAGTCGCTCTGGATCCACTTCCCGAAAGGCATCCCCTCCAGCGCGGGCCCCGGCGACGTCCTGCAGGGCGAGGCCACGACCGCGGTCTGCACGGACCAGTCCCTCGACTATCTGAGCCTGCCCCCGAAGACCGTGTTCTGGGCGAAAGTCCTCGACTCCCACGGCCCCGCCCAGACGAACAACCTGCGCCTGTTCTTCTTCAAGATGCGGCTCCCGGGCGGGAGCTTCTATCCCCTGGCCGGCCGCGTCGTAGACATCTCAGGAGGAGACGGAAGGCTCGTCAAGGTCACGCCCGGCGGCACCATCGTCACGCCCAACGACACCGGCCTGGACTCCGACCTGAAGGTCAAGCTCGAGCTCCTCCAGCCCGTGACGCTCGTGGAGCCTCCCTCGTTCTACTCCACCGGGGTGGGGCTCTGGATCAAGACGCGCGAGGACGGGCCAGGGTTCAAGATCTCGCACATCATCCCGGGACGATCCGCAGCGGCCGCAGGCCTCCAGCCCGGAGACGTCATCATGAGCATCGACGGCGCCAAGGCCTCGACCTTCGACTTCGCCGGGGCGGTGTCCGCCCTCTACGGCAAGCAGGAATCGGGGCTCAAGCTCGGCGTGGTGCGTTTGGCCGAGCTCGAGAGCGCCAAGCCCAAGGCGGAAACCATCATCCTCAAGCGGGGCGTGACCATGACCTCGGCCGAGGGAGAGTCCGTGCCGCTGCCGCCGCCCTACGCGGAGAAGCGGGCGCAATAACTGCTGGCGCTACCGCGCCAACAGTTTCAGCAGCTCCCGGGCCTCTTTGAGGTTGTCCTCGAACTCCGCCGGGTCCTCCGGGGTCTTGACCTCGAAGAGGCGGTTGAGGACCGCCTTGGCCTTGTCCTTGGCCCCCGCGTCGCGATAGCTCTCCGCGAGGATGGCGTAGGAGGCCGTGTAGTTCGGGGCCCGTTCGAAGGCGAGTTCGAGCTCCTGCAGGGATTTCTTCCTGCTCCCGCCCACGAACCCGGGCATCTGCTTGTACATCTCTCCCAGCACGTGATGGGCCCCGCCGTGGTTGGGATCGATGGCCAGGACCGCCTCCATCTCCTTCTTCATGACCTTCACCAGTTTGAGGGATTTGAAGATCCCCCTCAGCTCGCCCTGCCTCCCGACCGAGACGCCCAGCCAGTAGTGCGCCTCGGGGTCGGAGCCGTCGAGGGCGACGGCCTTCTCAAGGAACCCCTGCGCCCGCGTCAAGCAAGCCAGCCGGGACTTCTTGTCCTCGAACCGCTCCCCTACGCGGACGAGGGAACGGCCGAGCCTCCAGAGGACCGCGGGGTCCTCGGGCCGGGCATCCAGGAGGGACTCCAGCTCACGGACGCTCGCGTCGAGATTGCCGGCCGCGTTCCGGTGGAGGTAGAGCTTGTCGATGCCGGTCAGAGCCGCGGCAGGGCCCTCCGCTGTTCCGGCCCGCGTCTCTGGAACGAGCACGGCCAGGCCGAATCCAACGACGAAGAAGACGGCCCATCCAGATTTCATGGGGGATATGTTAGCATGTAACCATGATCGCCAGAGCCAAGTGGATCTTCTGGGGTCTGGTCCTCGCCAGCGTCGTCATCATGGCGATTCCCTCGGTCGAACTTTTGGACACCCTGCGCGGCTATCACCGGTTCCTCACGGGCTTTTCTCCCGGAGTCCTGCGGCCCTTGTCCATGTCCTCCCTGCCGGACAGCCCCGGAGACCGCGAAGCCCCCTCTGACGACATCTCCCTGTCCTTCGTCGAGTTCGTGCTGTCCGCGCCCAAGGCCAAGGAAGTCCGGCTGGCCGGTGATTTCACCCAGTGGGAGCGCGGCGCCGTCCCCATGCACCCTCGCCCTGGAGGACGCTGGGAGGTCCTCATCCCCCTGCCTCCCGGCATGTACCACTACCGCTTCATGGTGGACGGCAAGGCGGTCCTCGACCCCAAGAACCCGGTCATCGAAACCACGGGCCTCCAGCAGGCCTGTGTCCGGGAAGTGAAGTGAAGAGGGCCGTCGTCTTCCTGGGGCTGTCCCTTTCTCTCCTGCCGGCAGCGGAGCCGTGCTTCGCCTTCCTATGGTTCGGCAAGACGTCGAAGACCGGCCTGCTGTGGGTCCCTGCCGAGTCGTTCTCCGATTGGGAAGGCCTGGCCGCGGCCCTGGCCCGGAACAAGAAGCTCTCCTTCACCGCTGCCCTGACGCCTTCCATGGCCTCGGCAGAGGCGCGCGCCCTGCTCCAACCCTTCGTGGCCGAAGGCCGCCTCGAGATCGCCTTCAGGCTGGATGGCGACCCCATCCTCCCCCTCATCCACGACCACCCGGCGGCTCCCCGGCCGCGGGACTCCATCGAACTCCTCACCGCGGGCGTCTCAGCCCATCGCCTGGCATGGGGAGAGGTCCCCCTGGGATTCGTCCCGGCCGGGGGCCTCGTCCACCAGGGGCTCTTCCCCCTCCTGCGCAGCCTGGACCTTGCCTGGGTCGCGGCCGGAGCTTTGCCCTCTTCCCCCCGGCCGTCGCATCGGGGCATGCGCCTGGCGCGCTGTCGAGCGGTAAAGCCGGTCGTCGGAGGACGGAGCTTGACGGCCGCGGACCTCCGGGAGGACGTTTCGGACGCCGAGGTCCTGGTCCTCGACGAGACCGGAGGCGTCCTATCCGAGGGCTCCTGGACGCGCCTGCTCTCGACCTCCTCCGGGGTCAAGGCCGTGGCCAAGAGGTTCGACCGCGTGAGCGACGCCATGGAGCGCCAGGGAGACGGCGCGGTCGAGGCTGGAGGCCGAGCGGCCTCATCCGGACCGTGGCCCGATTGGACCGGTTCCCAAGACGCATGGTCCCGGACCCCGGAACAGAAGGTCGCGTGGAAGCTCTACGGGATCGCCGCCCGCGCGATCTCCGAGAGCGCCAACTCCCGCTCCGATCCCAAGTCCGTGGCCGCCGCGACCGCGGCTCTGCGCTCGTCCCAAGCCGGCTGGATCTACAGGGCCCTCGGCGCCCCATCCCGGGAGAGGAGGGAGGAGGCTGACCGGGCGCTGCGCAAACACCTGATCTCGGTCTACAAGGCCCTGGCTAGCCCCCCCCTGAGAGCATCCTGGCCTCCCTGCTCGACACAGCCAAAAACCCAGGCCGGGCCTTCGACACGGGCGGCGCGGTTTCGTGCAGGTCGGGCCCCAACTGGCTCTCCTGCGACAACCCTTCCCCGGTCCCGCCGGTCCGGGAGGACCCGCGCTTCCGCATCGCGGGCTTCCGCGTCCAATGGGACGACGAAGCCGTGACCCTGGCCTGCCGCATGGGCCGGGTCAACGCCTCCACCTCCGCTCCCCACGGGTTCGACGGCCTCTCGCTGGGCGCCTACATCGACTTCAACCAGGTCGCGCGAGCCGGTTCCATGAAGCTCATCGAAGGGGCCTTTTCCGATTCCATCAACCCGGAGGACGCCTGGGAAGCGGCCGTGACCGTCACAGGATGGGGGTTCGGCCTGTACCGGACGAATCCGCGCGGCGACCCGGTCCTCGAGTTCCGTGGCGCCCCAGCGGCTGACCCGGCTTCCGGAGACATCATCGTGCGACTTCCCCGGGTGAGGCTTCGCGGCAACCCCGCACGCTGGGGCTGGGTCGTGACCGCGGGAGAGCCCGGGCCCGGCGGAACAGTGCTGCGGGGCATCCTGGGAGACAGGATGCTCCAGCGCAGGCTCGCCGGCCGGACCGGGCCGGACGCCAAGGCGGCCCAGGGAAGGGTTCAGCCCAGCCTCAACCTGAAAGCCGTGCGGACGGCCAGAAACGCGTCGGAGCACTAGGGACTGTAGGTGACGGTGCGGATGATGGTCGAGGACGCGCCCGTCGAGTCCGTGACCACGATCTTGACCTGATTGGGACCCGGCCGCAAGGTGACGTTGCCGGAGAAGTTCCCGGCCCCATCGACCCTGGCCGCGACCCCGTTGATGGTCACGGTCAGGTTCTCCGCCTTGACCCGGCCGGAAGCGCGATAGGACGCGGTCCCCACCGTCTCGTCGGCAGAAGGCGCGGCCAGGGACAGCAGCTTCTCCGGGTCGCCTGCCCCCGCCCCGCTGCTCCCGCCCCCTGCCCCGCCGGCCGCGGGAGTGAAGCCCGAGCGCGGGTGGAAGTCGAAGAGCTTCGGCACGGTGGGCTTGCCTTCCCCGCCGAGCAGGTCGATGGGCTTGAACCTCACCCAGTAGCGGCCCGGAGAGAGCTGAGAGCCGAAGTCGACCTTCGCGCCTGTCTCGAAGACGCGGTTGACCGCCATCCTGGTGAATTCCCTGTCCGAGGCGGCCTGGATGCGGTAGCCGGAGACCGCCTCGCCGACCCCGATGGTCTCGAGCTCCTTCTTCAAGGCGCCAAGGCCCGCCCCGCCTTTGACCGTGGGCACTCCGCCGGCCGGGGGCAGGGCGACCTTCACCTTCGCCTTCATGAGGGCCGCCAGAGACTCCGAGAAATCAGCGGACCTGCCCGGGAAATCCGGGAGGTTGGCCATGGGCACTGGGGCGCTCGGCGCTTCGCCGAGCTTGATCTCCACGCCCTGTCCGGCCGAGACGTCGACCTTCTTGCCCTCGGCCTCGACCGTGGTCTGGCCCTCGTAGACCTTGAAGCGCGTGTCCATCCTGTCGTTGACCTGGACCGAGTACTTCGCGTCCTTGGTCTTCGGGACGATCTTCGCCGAGGGCGTGACGATCCGGGCGTTGCCTCCCTGGAACGCGCCGCCTCCCTTGAGTTCGAGGTCGAAATCCTGGTTCGAGGGCTTGATCCGCACCATGGAGTTGGCGTCGAGGACGATGAGGTCGTCGGTGAGGAACTGGACCCTGGCCCTGGATTCCCTGCCGGTCCGGAGCCAGTCGTCCCGGAACAGCTCCATGTCGGCCTTCGCGCCGTTCCACGCCGCGGTCTCGCTCTTGCGGAAGAGCACGTCGTTGAGCCTGAACACCAGCTTGCCGGCCCTGAGGTTCTCCTTGATGAGCTTGACCGGCACCTTGATGACCATGCCGGGCAGGGCCATGAAGGGGTCGCGCGCGGGCATCTTGTTGTGCTTGAGGATCTCATCCCAGCGCGTCGGGTCCTTGAGATAGGTCTGGGCGATGGTGGCCAGCGTGTCGCCCGGCCGGACCACGATGTCCTGGAACACGATCCGCCCGCCGTTCCCCTCGGCACCGAAAGCGGCCGCTGCCAGGGCCAGCAGGAGAGCCAGGGACCTCACGCAGCCTTCTCCCCGACGGAGACGGCGCCCGCCGCGTCCATAGCCAGGCCCTTGGGCAGGGTGAAGTAGAAGCGCGAGCCCTTGCCGATCTCGGACTCGACCCAGACCCGGCCCTTGTGCGCCTCCACGAAGTACTTGGTGATCGTCAGGCCCAGGCCCGTGCCGCCCCGGCGCTGGCCCGCGACCTGCTCGAATTTCTCGAAGATCTTGTCCCGGTAGGCCTCGGGCACGCCGTCACCGGTGTCGGAGACCCCGCACTTGAAGTGGTCGCCCTCGTCGGACGCGGAGAGGGTGATCCGGCCCTCGGCCGGGGCGAACTTGATGGCGTTGCCCAACAGGTTCGTGTACACGCGCTCGACCATGTCCGAATCCGCCTCCAGGGAGTAGTCCCCGGCGGCCTCGTAGACCACGGTGATCTTCTTCTGCTTGGCCAGGGACTCCAGGATGGACATGGAGCGGGCCGCCACGGCCCTCAACTCCACGGTCGAGAGCGAGAGCTTCACCCGGCCGGACTCCATCTTCGCGATGTCGAGGATGTTGTTGACCATGGCCAGGAGACGGCTCATGGAGCGTTGGATGGACGAGATCATGTTGTGCTGCTCGGGGCTGAGCGCGCCGACGAGGCCCTTGAGCAGGACCTCGATGAAGCCCATGGCGGAGCCCAGGGGGTTGCGGAGGTCGTGGGTGATGTAGTGGAGGAACTCCTCCTTCATCTTCTCGATCTCTTTCTCGAGGGTCACGTCCTGCAGGGCCGCCACCACGCCGAGGGTCTTGCCCGTGCTCGGCGAGACGAGCGGCCGGGCGGACACCCGGAGGTACTTGTGGTGCTTGTCCGTGGAGAGGTTGACCTCCTTGACGACCTCGGGCTTGGGCTCGGCGAGCACGGCGGACACCGCATCCCGGAGCTTGTTCACGGAAACGACCTCCGCCACGGCCTTGCCGTCCAGGGAGGTCGCGGAATCCAGCCCGAAGAACTCGAGGGCCCTCCGGTTGGCCAGCCGGACCTTCCCCTCAGGATCGGTCATGAGGATGCCGTCGTTGATGGAGAACAGGATGGCCTCGGTCTTGCGCTGCTCCCCCACGATCTTGTCCACCTGCATCTCGGCGTACTGGCGCAGCTTGTCCGTCATGCGGTTGAAGGTGTCCCCCAGGTCCTGGAGCTCGTCGCCCGTCTTGATGTCGACCCGCCCCGTGAAGTCGCCGTGCGCCACGAGGTCGGCCGCGCGGCTCAAGGACAGCAGGGGGGCGGTGAGGTTCTTGGCCAGGAAGGTGGCGGCCCCGATGGCGACCGCGGCCACGATCACGAGCGCGATCCAGGTCATGCGCTTCATCTGGAGGGCCGCCCAGTAGGCCTCGTCGTAAGGCTGGACGATGAGGACCGCCCCGCCCACGCTGGCCACCGGGGCGTAGGCGCCCACGGTCGCGCGCCCCCCGTGGGAGAACTCGGCCGAGCCCACGCTGTGGGCCTTCAAGGCCTCGCCCGTGATGGGCCAGGCAGGCACCCCGGCCGCGGCCGCGGGGTCGAGCTTGTCCTTGGGATAGAAGAGGGGCGCGCCCTTGTCGTCCACGAGCACGGCAAAGCCCGTGCCGCCCACCCGCTCGGAGGAGACCGCGTTCGCAAGCCCTGCCAGGGAGACGAGCACCCGCACGATGACCGTGAACGACCCGGGGTCCCCCCCGCCGCCCATGGGATAGTAGGCCTCGAGCGTCTGGTCCCTGCCCGAAAGGGACTGGGTGTGCCGCCGCTCCGCCATGAACCGCTGGAACCCGGGCTCCTCCTTCCTGGAGCGCAGGGCCTCGTCCGAGGTCAAGTCGGGATTGTAGACCTTGATGACCTCCTTGCCCGAGGTGTTCAAGACGGAGATCTCGATGATGTCCGCGTGCGTATCGATGAGGGCGCGGAGCAGCTCCTGCTTGTCCTTCCATTCCAGGTTCTTTTGGAGGGCCGTGAAGGCGAAGGTCAGCTTGTCCTCGTTGAACCGGAAGTACGCGTTCACGCGCTCGCCCATCTTCTCTGCGAGCTTGGTCTGGAGCTCCAGCACCGCGGACTGGATGCCCCGCTGGCTCACCCCGGAGAGCCGGTAGGCCAGATAGAGGGAAGGGACCAGGGCGAGGCTGCCCAAGACGAGGAAGAACTTCCGGAACAGACCCGACTTGAAAGCCCTCATCAAGTCAATTTAACGATAATGCGGCTCGAAGAACAAGCATCGCTTGTTCTTCGAGCCGCATTAGGTGCGCGAGCGAAGCTCCAGCCCGGCAAGGAACAGGGGCAGGAGAGCGTAGGACAACAAGGCGATCGGCACGGAAGGCAGGCGGCTGGATTCCGTGGAGAAGCCCCGGGAACCGCGGAAGCCGCGAGGGGACGGGGACTCATCCGCCGAAGACGCATTCATCCCGGCAGCCCTTTCCGCGGAGCTCCAAGGACGCCGGCCGGCCGGAGGCCGGAGGGCCCCGGCAGGGACGGCCTTGAGCTCCAAGGGGATGAAGGTCCCGGCTTCGAGCCCTCCGCGGCCCTCCGACGACATGGCGCCGCCCACGCTGGCCATGAAGGAGCCGAACCCGCCAGGATAAGCGAGTTCCGTGTCCGCGGCTTCGTAGGCGGAAGACCTGTTGTCGCGGCCGGGCTCGATCCCGGATGTCAGGGGGGCAGAGACCTCGGCCTTTTCGCTGAGGGCCAGCGAGGCCCCGGTCGCTGCTTTTGCGGCCAGAAGGTTGATCCCTCCAGGGAAGACCTGCGAAAGGTCCAGGGTCAGAGCCGAGACCTCCATGAGGACACGGCCCACCCCGGGAAACCCATCGTCGAGGACGGTGGAGGGCCTGACGACCGCGTCAAGCCGGGACCCGGCAGGCCTCCCAGCCGCGGCCCCCTCCGGGAGAGGAGAACGTCCGCCCTCCGGGGACGGCGTCCCCCTGGCCGCCGCCAAGCCCACGCCCCCGGCCAGGGCCGAAACCCCTCCGGGGCCGAGCAGTCCGCCGTCCTCGAGACCGCCGGAGCGGTGTTCGCGCGAGCCGACCATGAGGTCCTCCAACCTTCGGCCGAAGCCCTCGGCGAATTCCGACCCCTGCTCCGAGACCTTGCCGGCCTCCTTGAGATGCCGGCTGATGGCGACCGCCTTCTCCGAGAATTCCGCGCTCGAAGATTCCTCCGAGACGCCCCCCGCGAGCCTGCCCCGCGACCCCTGCCCCATGGCGGGATTCTCCGGGTCCAAGGCCTGGCGTTGGAAGGGCTGACCGGGCTGTCCGGGCACGCCGAAGACCGCGCCAGCCCTTGGGCTTGCGCCCAAGGACGGTTCGGGAAGGAAGGGACTATACGAACCAGAAACGTCGGGCGTGGGCAGGGCGCCTCCCGTGGGCAGCGAAGGGACCACGGAGGCCGGAAGGCCGGACGGAGCCTCCTGGATCCGTCCCCCTCGCAGGTAAAGCACGGAGCCGCTGAAGCTCATGCCGGAGTTCATCGTTCCGAGCGCGCCGGAACCGGCCGCGGGATTCACGGTCGGCGCCACGGGCCCCACATTGAGCCGGACTTCCGGGACCTGGGTCCGCGTCACGACCTGGCCCGCCGCGCCTTGACCGGCCAGGACGAAGAACGCAACCGCCGCCGGAACGAACGGCTTCATGGGCATACGGTACCATCTTGCGTCTCGGACCGGCATGGGTCCGCGGGGGAAGAAAAAACAGGCCAATGGGCCTACTTCGACAGGGACTTAAGGCACCCGGCAGGACCCAAGGCCGCGCCCGGACAGGCCCTCAGCGCCTTGGAATGGACCCTTCCGGCTGGGCTTGAGGACGGGGCAAGAAAGTTATCAAGCGGGGGTCCGGCTTTCACGCAGATAGGGACGCATATCCAGCCGGGGACGCGAGGCCAGCCGGAAGTCCGGTTCCTCCAGCGAGAGGTTCGGGTTGTAGGCGGAATCGTTGGTGATGCGCTCATCCCCCCAGCGGCGACGCATCCAGCGAGCCGCTTCCCCGAAGGCCTCGAGGTTTGCCGGGACGTTGAGGCTGCCGCGCGACGCCGAGACGTGATGAATGAGTTCCGCGTAGGGGGTCCAGAGGACGCGCAAGCCGCGCTCTCTCAGGCGCAGGCAGAAATCGATGTCATTAAAATCCCGCGGAAGATCCTCGTCTAAGCCGCCCGCGGCGAGGTAGAGTTCCTTTCTGACGGCGCAGCACGCCGCCGTGACGGCCGACGGGTTGCCCGCCAGCAGAAGATTGCCGAAATACCCGCCGGCGTTCCGGGGAAAGCCGTCGTGATGATGGCCCGCCACCTCCGCCAAGCCGAGGACGATGCCCGCATGATGGATGGCGCCGTCCGGATAGTACAATTTCGCCCCCACCAGGCCGACCTCCCGCCGCCAAGCCTGGGAGGCCATCTCCCGGAGCCAGTCCCGGCCGATGACTTCCGTGTCGTCATTGAGCAGAACCAGAATCTCGCCGCGCGCCTCTTGCGCCGCCCGATTATTGAGAGCCGAGTAGTTGAAAGGCCGGGCATCGCGCAACAGACGAGCCTCCCCATGCCGGCTGAGCGCCTCCAGGTAGGCCAGGGTCTCGGGATCGGAGGAGCCGTTGTCGACTATCAAGATCTCGTAGCGCGGATAGTCCGTGCGCCGGCGGATGCTCTCCACGCAGCGAGAGAGCAGCACGCGATGGTCCCTCGTAGGGATCACGATGGAGACCAGAGTATCCGCCGCGGGATAAATCACGCGGTGACACCCCGGAGCGCGGGAAGCCGCCACCACGCGGGCCCCCGGACTCACGCGGTCGAGATGCGCCTGGATCGCCCCTCCGGCGTCACCCGGAGCCAGGACCGCCGGCTTGCCGTCTCCGACATGATAGAGGACGCGGGGGATATGGCGTATCTCCGCGGGCGAGAGACGCTCGGTGCAGCGCAAGGCCAGATCCAGGTCCCGGGAGCCCCCGAAATCCGGACGAAATCCGCCGACCTCCCGGAGAAGGCGGGGCTCATAGACCGCCAGGCGCAAGGCCCTGCCCTGGGACAGGAACAAGTCCGGCGAGAAGTCCGGCTTAAAGCAGGGGTCATGGCGCCGGCCCCTTCCGTCGATGCGGTCCTCGTCGCTGAACAGCAGCCTGGCGCCCGGATGGCGCTGAAACTCCAGCGCCGCGAAGTAGAGCGCATGCTCGCTGAGCTCGTCTCCGGCCTCAAGCAGAGCCGTATACGCCGAGCCGGAAACCTCCAAGACCTTATTGCGGTCCCGCCAGCCATCCGCGACGCATGACGTCCAGTGCGGGTAGAGCTGCCTCTGCAATGACCTTAGGGAGCGGCTCAGGAGAGCCTCGGACGCGCCGCCCGAGGAGGATATCAATACCGTTATCTCAGGCCGTGCCGCGAAAGCGCCGATATGGGACCGGACCGCCGCGCGGTCGCTCGCGCTGAGCGTGTCGAAGGACGCTATCCAGCGGGGATAGCTCACCTTGACCGACCGGCTCAAGGCTTTCTTCACGATCCTGCGCAACGGCAGAGCCAGGGTTATCGGCAACGCTAGGCGGCGGTAAACGGCCCTCGCCAAGCGGTACAGCGGTCCCTTATTATCTAATCCAGCCAAGCACGCTCCCATCGGCCGTTCCCAGGCGTGGGCCCGGTCCGGAGCGGCGTCATTGTATCAAAAATCCAGCGGCCGGAAGCGGAAGCGGAAGCGGATTGCTGGGCGGTCCGCAAACTGCTAGCATCAGGCCCATGTCGGCCCGTCCGGGATCCTCCCGCTCCGTCATCAGGAACATCCGAGATGTCATCGAGACGGAGGCGCGCACCCTCTTGAAGGTCGCCTCCAGCATCGACCGCCGGTTCGCCCAGGCGGTCGAGCTCATCCTCCGCTACCGCGGCAAGCTCATCGTGACGGGCGTCGGCAAATCGGGGCTGATCGCGCAGAAGGTCGCGGCCACCCTCACCTCCACGGGAACGCCGGCGTTCTTCCTTCATCCGGCGGACGCCAGACACGGAAGCCTGGGCACGATCCAGCGCCGGGACATCGTCATCGCCTTCGCCAAATCCGGCGAATCAGCCGAGCTCAACGATCTGCTGCCGACGCTCAAGCGCGTCGGCGCCAGGCTCTTGGCCGTCGTCTCCAACCCCCGGTCCACGCTGGCGCGCGCGGCGGACCTGACGCTCTTCGTCCCCATCGACCGAGAGGCCTGCCCGCTCAACCTAGCGCCCACCTCCAGCACGACCGCGGCGATGGCCGTCGGCGACGGACTGGCGGTTGCGCTCATGAAGCGCCGCTCGTTCCAATCCCATCATTTCGCCCTCTGCCATCCGGGAGGAAACCTCGGCAAGAGACTGACCCTCCTGGTCCGAGACCTGATGAAGAGCGGCGAGGACAACCCGGTCGTCGGCAGAAACACGCTGCTGCGCGAGGTGCTCATAGAGATGACCTCGAAGCATTGCGGCTGCGTGAGCGTCACCGACTCGCAAGGACGCTTTCTCGGCCTCGTGACGGACTACGACCTGCGCGCCGCCTTCGAGACCCTCGAACAACCCATGAAGACGCGGGCCCGCGAGGTGATGAACCGCACGCCGACCGTCACCCACCCGGACATTCTGGCCGCCGACGCCGGCCAGCTGATGAGCAATCCGAACAAGCCCTTCAACGTCCTTCCCGTGGTCCATCGGCGCACGCTCAAGCTCGAGGGCCTTTTGCGCCTGCATGAGATTCGGGCCGCCGGGCTCTAAACGCCATGGCCGGGGGATTCAACAGGCCGACCGACCCCATGAGGAAGCCCTGATCAATGCAGGACATCATCCGGTGGGCCGATGATTTCAAGCCGGCCGCCAAACCCTGGCTCATCCTGGGGATGGGCCCGACGTTCCAGAGAGTCCGCGAAACGGACATCTCCGGCTACCACACCTGCTCGTTGAATTACGTGGTGCGAGAGATGCCGGTCACCTTGGCTCACTTCATCGACATCTCCGGGGTGCTGCGCTGCGCCGACTCGCTCCACCGAAACGCGCGATTCCTGGTCCTCCCTTACAGACCCCACGTCGACCACAAGCCCGGCCGAAAGACCATCCACGACTTCGTCGCCGAGATCCCGGCCCTGCAAAAGCTGGCGAAGGAAGACCGCCTGCTGTGGTACAACCTCTCCTCTTCCAGGCCGATAGGGGGTTCGCCCACCATCAAGGTCCGATTCTTCAGCGTCGAGGCCGCGCTCAACCTGCTCGTGGCCTGCGGCGTCAGAACGGTGCGCTCTTTGGGCGTAGACGGAGGGACCTCCTATGGCCGGAGCTTCACCGACCTCAAAGACAAGACGCTCCTAGCCAACGGCCACCCCAGCTTCGACCGGCAGTTCCAAGGCATCTGCGCGACGCTGCGGCATACCTCCGACCTCCTTTACGCCCCCCTCCACATGGACGCGCCCATCCGCGTTTTCATCGGCGCCGACGCATCCCGGATGATGAGGGCGAAGATGCTCGAGTACAGCATCAAGAAGTTCACCCCCGTCACCGTCAAGGTGCAGCCATTGCTGGAAGGCTCGCCGGAGGCCGTCAGGATCCCCGAGCTTTGCGGCTACCGCGGGCGCGGGATATATCTCGACGCCGACACGCAGGTATTGTCGGATCTGACCAAGCTCTGGCTCTGCCCCATGGAGAAAGCCGCCATCCTATCCTGCCGGCGGCCCGGCGAGCGACACGAAAACTCGCGCCGGCGCGTGATGCTTATGGATTGCGAGGCCCTCTCGCGGCAAGACGGCGGGAACCCCGACTGCGTCGAGGAGACGATGCCTCTGCCCGCCGAGTGGGACCCCGGCGAGCGCAGCAAGGAAGACGGGGCCTGCATCATCGATTTTGGCGGCCAGCCGACACAGCCCTGGGTGTCCAATGAGCATGCCCGCAGCAGGCTCTGGTACGACAACATCCGGGAGGCGATCCAAGAAGGCTTCCTGACCCGAGAGGAACTCTACGAGGAGATCCGCGCCAACCGCCTGCCCGCGGGGCTGCCCCGGTGGGCCGGACTCCACGGCAGCGGCGTCCGCGGGCTCCTGAAGATCTGCTGGAGAGCCGTCAAGGGATTCTTCAACCCATGAAGGCCCCCGCCCGCAAAGCCGGGACCCGCAAGGATTTCCTCGTTTTCGGCAGCCCCCTGATCTCGGAGGCGGAGATCCAAGAGGTCGTCAAAACCTTGCGCTCGGGCTGGATCGGCACCGGTCCCAAGGTCAAGCGGTTCGAGGACTTGGTCCTCGCCTACAAGGGATCCAAACACGCCGTGGCGGTGAGCTCCGGCTCGGCGGCTCTCCATCTCGCTCTCATGGCCTTGGAACTCAAGCCGGGCGACGAGGTCATCACGACCCCGATGACCTTCTGCGCGACGCTCAACGCCATACTCCACGCCGGCGCCAAGCCCGTGCTGGCAGACTGCGACAGGACCACGCTGAACATCGACCCGGCCGCCATCGAGCGCAAGATCACCCGAAAGACGCGCGCCATACTTCCCGTCCACTTCGCGGGCCGCCCCTGCGACATGGACGAGCTCATGTCGATTGCGCGCAGGCGCAAGCTCGCCGTGGTCGAAGATTGCGCTCACGCCATAGAAACGGAGTACCATGGCAGGAAGGCGGGCACGTTCGGAGACTTCGGCGCCCTGAGCTTCTACGTGACCAAGAACATCACCACCGCCGAGGGCGGCATGATCATCACCGACGACGGAGGCAATGCCGACAAGATCAAGATGCTCGCCTTGCACGGCATGAGCAAGGACGCCTGGAGACGCTTCTCGGACAAGTTCCACAAACACTACGCGGTGATCTACGCGGGGTTCAAGTACAACATGACGGACATCCAGGCCTCTCTGGGCATCCACCAGATCCGACGCATCGACAGATACTGGCTCCGCCGCCAGCGGCTATGGCGCTTCTATGACGAAGCCCTCGGCGGCCTGCCCTGCACGCTTCCCGCCCCGCCCGAGAAGGCGACTCGCCACGGCTATCACCTCTACACGGTCCTGGCCGACACGGACCGGCTCGGCATGACGCGCGATCAAGTTCTCCGGAAGCTCTCCGAGCACAAGATCGGCACGGGCGTCCACTACCGCGCTCTTCATCTTGAACCCTATTACCGGAAAGTCCTCGGACACAAGCCGGGAGATTTCCCCAACGCCGAGTACATCTCCGAGAGGACGTTCACGCTCCCCCTATCGGCGAAGCTCTCCGACCAGGACGCCTACGACGTCGTCACCGCGGCGCGCGCGGTCCTGCGCCGTTAAGAGATCTCCCAGTTGTGAGGCTGGTAGAACCGGCACTGCGCCATATCGGTCTGCGACCTGACTCCGAACAGGAAGGATTCCACCCCGTCATACATATGATAGTAGCGGCCGTCGGTCAGTTGGAACTTCAGCGCGTAGCGGCCGGAGCGCATGCCGCAGTATGGAAATCGGACCCTGACGGTGAAGGGGCCGCGTCCGACGCTTATGGCGTGCCCGTCGCGGACGGAGTTAAAATAGAGCGCGCGGCCTCCGTTGAAGGAGAGGTCCTGCACGAATAGGTTGGCGCACAACTCTCCGACGGGCTCGTCCGCCTCGCAGCCCACCCACAATTCGGCCGGCTCGCCGCTGGTCAGGCAGGACAGGGCTCGCCCGGCCGGATCTTTAAAGCCGATGGAACGAATGCGCACCGGCGCGATGGACTCGCGCCTCGGGATCAGCAACTCGGCTTCGGCCCGGGGTTCGTCGACCGGATTGGCGTCCTCTTCATAGCGGCGGAGCACGTCGTCGGCGCTCCCCTTCAAGACGGCGCGGCCCGCGGACAAATAAAGAGCCGCGTCACACGCCGATAGGACGGCGATGGGATTATGGCTCACCAGGATCAGGGCCGTGCCCCCGCGACGCAATTGAGCCAGCCGCCTATAGCACTTGGCGCGGAACTGCTGATCCCCGACGGCAAGCACCTCATCGATGAGCAGGATATCCGGATCGGTGTGGATGGCGCAGGCAAAACCGAGCCGGGCGGCCGTCCCGGAGCTATAGGTTCGGACGGGCGCGTCCAGGGCGTCTCCGATGTCGGCGAATTCGACGATCTCCGAGAATCTGCGGTCTATCTGCCTCCCGCTGATGCCCAGCATCGTCGTGTTCACCCAGATGTTCTCGCGTCCCGTGAGCACCGGGTTAAATCCCGCCCCGAGCGCGATAAGCGGCGCCACCCGCCCGCGCAGGCGCACGCGGCCGGCATCGGGTTTGATGATGCCTCCCAGTATGCGCAGCAGCGTGGTCTTGCCCGCCCCGTTGGGGCCGACCAGCCCGAGGGACTCTCCGCGGCGGAGAGTGAAGCTCACGTCGTTTAGGGCGTAGAACTCGCCGGATCCGAGCCCCGGCCGGCTAGGCGCGCCGACGAACTCGCGGCCCACATTGCGCACCGCGTAGATCAGAGAGGTCTTCAGGTCCCTGCAGAAGCGTTTGGAGAGGCCTTGCGCCGAGACGACGACGTCATCCGAGGGGAGCATCAGTGGCCGATCCTCTCAATGACGAACGGCATCGCCAGCCGGAAGCCGGCCCACGCAACCAAGGTCCCAAGCGCCGCAACCGCGCTCACGATCCAGAACTCCAAGACGAACGACGCCGCGCGACCGGCGACAAGGTCCCGCGCCGTTGACAACAACGGCGTGACCGGGTTGAGCCGCACAATCAGGGCGAAAAGCCCGTCCCCAGGCGCTTCATAGGCCACGGGCGTAAACCAAAACCAGATCGCCGTGGCAAGGCCGAGGCCGCGCGAGACATCCTCGATGAGCAGGGCCAACGGCAGAAGCAGAAGGCCGATGAACAGGCCGAGCAGCACGAGGGCCATAAGCGCCAGGGGCGCCAGCACGAAGGCGGGCCAGGCGACGGGAACGCCGAACCAGAGGAACACGCCGGCCAGAAGGGCCAGCTTTATCATAAAATCGAACGCGGCCTCGCCGAGCTTGGCCAGGATCAGGGCCTCGTGAGGGAATTTCAGGCGCGCCAGGAAAGTCTTGGCCCCGATCATGGCTTGCGCGGGGGCGTTGAGCGCGTCCGTGAAGGTCTGCCAGAGCACCATGCCCAACAAGACAAAAGCCGGATAGGGGAGGCTGGTGTTTCCCGCATTCACCAGTTTGGCGTCCACGGCGAGCGTCAGCGCGGCGACCATGAAAATAGGGGTGGCAAAGGCCCAAATAAATCCCAGCAACGACTGCCGGTAGCGGGCGCTCAAGTCGCGGGCCATGAGCCGCCATGCCAGTTCGCGCGAGCCGAGCAGGTCCCGGCACATCAGAGCGATCATCGCGGAGGGGCTGGCGAGATAGCTCTCGGAGGAATAGACCGTCTCGCCCATTCTTGGCGCATCCATGATACGGCGTCAAGTATACAACTTAGAGCGTCCGCTGACACCCGTCGGAGATCAAGAGAAATTGATTGAGCCGATGGAAATCAGTTACAGTATGAACGACTTCGACCCGAGGAGATGACATGCGAAAAGAACACGAATCGACGGCTATCACATACGCCGATGAACGGAACCTTGCGGCGCGCGCCGAGCTTTTCCGGGTTCTCAAGAGCTACCCGGCCACGGACGCCGAAACGGAGAGATCCTTGGGCTTGTTCCTGCGCGCGTCTTTGCTGGCCAGGATATTCGCCATCCGGGAGCTCTACGAGAAGATTCTGATGCTTCCCGGCATCATCATCGACCTGGGGACATGGCGCGGCCAGACGGCGGTCGTCTGCGAGAACCTGAGGGCCATCTTCGAGCCGCTGCACTTCAACCGGCGGATCGTCTGCCTGGACACCTTCAATGGCTACCAGGGATTTTCCAGCAAGGACAAGCCCTCGGACCTCCATAAGGACGGGACCTATAAGGTGGAAAAGGACTACGCGCTCTTTCTGGAGCGGCTGCTGGCACTGCATGAGAAGAACAACGCCATGGGCCACAATCACGGCAAACACAAGGTGTTCAAGGGCGACTGCCGGGCGACCTTGCCCAAGTTCTTCAAGGAGAACGCCAACGAGGTGGTAGCACTCGCCTTCTTCGACGTCAACTCCTTCACGCCCACGCTCGCGTCCTTCGACCGCGTCTACGAGAGGCTGGTGCCGGGAGGAATCGCGGCCTTCTGGCAACTGACCCGCGACTCCATCCCGGCGGAAGGAATGGTCTACGCCGGCGAGATCCTCAACAAGCGCAGCCACACGATACACAGGTCCCAGTTCTATCCGGGACTATGCTACGTCTCGAAGAAGTAAGCCCATGACAACCGCAGTCGACGCCGGGACGGACAACGCCCGGCGACACGCCGCGGCCCGGTAGATGGACAAGATTTCCGTCGTCACCTCCCTCTACAAGGCGGCCCCCTACGTCGAGGAATTCTACCGTCGCCACCGAGCATGTCTTGAAAGGATGGGAGTGGACTTCGAGTTCGTCTTCGTCAGCGACGCCTCGCCCGACGATGCGGAGGGGATCGTCAGGCAGATCATCAGCCGCTCCCCCCGCGTCAGGCTGATAGTGCTTTCCAGGAACTTCGGACAGCACGCCGCGATGTTCGCGGGCTTAGCCGACGCCCGCGGCAATTACATCTACGCGCTTGATTGCGACCTCGAGGAAGCGCCGGAGAACATCGTGGAACTCTACGAGATGGTCCGCCGCGACCCCGACTTAGACGTCGCCTACGGCGTGCTCAAAAAGCGCACGGGCGGATTCTTCCGGAACTCCCTCGGCGCGGCCTTCTACGCGCTATTCGACCTGCTTGCCGACGTGAAGATCCCTCGCGACCAGGCGTGGCAGCGCATCATGACCCGACGATACGTCGACGCCTTGCTGAAATACACCGAAGTGGAGACCCTGCCGGCCGGCCTGATGGCGCTGGCGGGCTTCAAGCAGAAGCCGCTTTTGATCGACAAGAGCTACAAGGGCACGACCTCATATCCCTTCATAAAAAGGTTTGGCCTGGCGTTCAATTCCATAATCGCCTTTTCATCGAGACCCCTGGCCCTGATATGCCTGCTCGGCCTGGCGCTGACGGCGGTCTCATCCGCCATCATCCTATTCGTCGTCATCGCGAGGCTATTGCATTACGATTTCCAATCCGGCTGGGTCTCCGTGATCGCCTCCATCTGGTGCGCGGGAGGCCTGATCCTTTCTTCCGTCGGAGTGATCGGCATCTACATGACGAAGATATTCAATCAGGTCAAGGCCAGGCCCCTCTACATCGTCAAATCCATCGTCTCGAGTGAAAACTAACCCCTCTTCGCGGACGCTCATGCTGGGCGGAGCCGGCCTTTTCCTGGGAGCGCGGCTCTACATGGTTTTCATCTCCGCCTGGCTGATGGGCGTCCCGCGGCTTGGCGACGACGCGATGCTCTACGTTTCCAAGGGCGTCGGCTTCTACAGGGGCTACAACCACGATTCCCCGCTGGCCAAGTCTTTTTATGAGCAGGTGGGCTCGCAGAACGACCGCAGCGAGGCTCAGCGGAAGATCAATTGGCGGATCGCCAACCAAGCCTTGGGCGGAGCGACCTTCACGCACGATGTTTTCACCGGCCTGGTCTACAAGCTCCTGGGCAATGCTAAATGGACCTTCGCGGTCACGGAAACGGCCGTAGCGCTGACGATGTCCGCGTGCCTGCTGCTGTTTATGAAAACGTTCTTCGGAGAGAGCGCCGCAGGGCTTTCGATGCTGGTCCTCGGCTGCCTGCTCCTGCCCGCCCAGGGAATCCACTATCTCATCCCGAGCACCCTGGCGCTCTCCCTGGGCCTGCTGCTCATGAGTTTCGCGGCGACGGACCCCAAGCCGCTCCCGCGCCTACTGCTGTCGAGCTTCCTGCTTTGCTTCCTCCACAATATGGGCTACGTTTGGATCTGCATCGCTTTTGCACTCGGAGCGCTCGAACTCCGGGCGCGCCGTGGCCGCCCGCAGGACCTGTGCCGGCTTGGCGCGGCCCTATTCTCCCCCCTGCTGCTTAAAATGGCGCTCGTCTCCAGGATCGGATTTTTCTCCACGCCCCAACGAGCCTTGGCACCCCCCTCGCCGCATATGACCGCCGTCCTGAGCGACAACCTGTCGGCATTCTGGCATCACCTGGCCCTGCGGGATCCGTTCTTCAAGCTCTATCTGGCGCTGGCGGCCGGTCTTGCGATCCGGCAATTTCTCCGAGGGCGTCTTGACTCCAGGCAAAAGGCCCTCGCCGGCCTGTTCCTGTCGGCGCTGGGCGCGTCATTCTTCGTTCACATTCCCTTTTACCCGTCCGAAGTCGCATTCCGCGTCTTCACGGCCTTCAACCTGCCTCTGGCCGGCATCTTCTCCTGCGCCGTCATCGCGGCGCAGCAGGCCGCGGCTCGACCCCTCCGACGCCTGATGAAGGCGGCGATAGCGGGGCTCGTCATCCTCGCGGCCTATCAATTCAACGGCTATGTCTTCGCCAATACCAGGCCCTTCGTCATCCACGATGCCCCATACCGGAGGGTTTTGGAGACGCTGGACCCCCGGATCCACAGCCTTCTATTCCTGGAAACGGAATATTCCTTCCGCCAGTCGGTCATCAACGGAGACGAGAGGTTCACGTCCTATCAATGGCCCCTCCTTTCGTCGCAGGATGCGGGCCCCGACTACATCTTCGGCAAGCGCCCGAACGTGATGATCCTGCCCGTGCCGGAATCGCTCAACAGCGCCAATCTCTCCCCGCACGGCCGTCTCATCCCCAGGGAGATAGGGCTGGCCGGAGCCGTCGTCCATCGCGCCATCATCGAAGTCGGCGAGGGCTCCCGCCAGCCCGTCTATCTGCTCATCAAGAACAAGGGCGCCGAATCGATCCTCAACGTGTCGGCATCCGGCGATCGGCGGGCGGTCAGAGTGCCCGCGCGTTCGACATCGAACATCCGGATCGACCCTGCCGGGCGCGGCCTCATCGAAGTGACGTTCCATCCCCGATCGTCGGTTTGGCTCAGCGGGATATCCACCGGCCGCCCTGCCGGACCTTCCACTCTGTGGCCGTGGGGAGAGGCCATCAAGCTTGAATACGCGTTCTATCCAGACGACGCGACGAGGGGCGGAACGGTCGATTTCTCCCCGGGCGGTCTGCTCAAGCAATGGGACGCCAGCCGATTGGCGGAACGCCTGAAGTCCCTCCGGCCGCTATCGGACGCTTCGGGCCTCATCGTCGCTCAGGTGGAATGGAAATGACGGATTCCGGGAAACTCGAGAAGATCAAGCGCATTCTGGACCCCCATTCAGGACGAAAGACGCTCGGCGCCTTCAAGCCGCCGCCCGCTCCCTCGTCGCCCGCGGAACGGCTCAAATCGTTCCTCAAGGCGCGCGGACGGCTTTACTCTTATCTCGTCCAGAAATTGGGCCCCGTGTTCATGCACCCCATGAACCGCGCCAACATCGACCGCATCCTGAATCAGCATGGGGAAAAAGAGGTCATCGTCAACATAGGCAGCGGGCCGTCGCTCTGGAGCGGGCGTCCGGACATCATCAACATCGACATTTTCCCCTACGCCGAAGTGGACATCCTCGCAGACGACACCCTCCCGCTCAAGAGCGGCTGCGCCGACCTCATACTCTGCATCGCGGCCCTCGAGCATATCCCGGAGCCTCGGCGGACGGTGGCCGAGATGCATCGCATCGCCAAGGCGGGCGGCCGCGCGCTAGTCTTCGTCCCCTTCATGCAACCCTATCACGCCTCTCCCGACGACTACGGAAGATGGACCGAGTCGGGATTGAAAAACCTGCTGGCGCCGTTTGAAATAGACGACATCTGGATCGGGGGCGGTCCGACGAGCGGCATGCTATGGGTGGTGCAGGAATGGCTTGCCCTATTTTTCTCGTTCGGCTCCGAGCGCGCCAGCGAGCTGCTGCTCCCCGTCTTCATGGCGCTCACTTCCCCCCTTAAATGGATCGATCTTGTCCTGATCCGCCACCCCCGGGCCAATAAGATCGCGAGCGGATTCTACGTCCTGGCATCGAAACGGGCCGCTACAGATAATTCCGCGACTGCTCCCCGCAGTTGAACAGGAGATCCACCACGGAGACCTGAGCGACGAATTCGCCGCACAATTGGGGGTAGCGATCCACCCTGTAATCGCAATAATGAAGCTCTATGCCCCCGCGGGAGAACTCGTCGGGATCGTCGATATAAGCCCTCGCGGTCGGCCCCGACAAGTATCTCGTGGCGCCCAGGCGGCGGCATATCTCGACGATCCGCGCCACCGGGGCCATATCGGAGGCTACTTCCAGGTCGCTTGCGCGCAGGAGTTCGGTCTCAATGCCGAGGAATACGCAGATCCCCTTCGTCAACGCGATATCCAACTCGCAGACCGTGGCCCATTCCCGCCGCAGGACCTCCCGCAGCCAGGGGAAGTAACTGCCGAAATAGGGAGCTTTCTTGTAGTTTAATTCCAGGGACTTCAATATCTTATCGGCCCAGTCGCGCCCGCCGGCGATGCGCGTGTCTTTGATCATCTGATGAGAACGCCCTTTGGTCAGGACCGGGACGGTGATCCAGCGCGGACCGGCCGGCGTTTTTATCTTATTACGGTTGCGCCAGCCGTTCTTATCGAACTGCACGTCATCGTAGAAGACGAAGACGTCGCTGGCGGCGATGAGGGAGAAATACCCCCTCCAGGGCAGAAAACTCGGCTGGACGACCGACACCGTCTTCATGCTCCTTTTGAGCTTAGCAAAACTTGGGCCCGGCAATCCCCTGGACTACCGGTCGTCGGCTTATGTATACTGGCAACGGGCGCTGGGGAGCGGCCTGGGACGGCCTCTTCTCTTCCGGCGGCAACGCCAAGCGCCCGCGAAACAGTGTCGCCATGGTCCGAAGGACCGAGACCCCCCCGGAGACGTCGTGGATACAGTAATCGTCGGAAACGGGATCATCGCTCTGGCCACGGCCTTCCGTTTGGCGAAGAGATCCAAACCATCGGATAAGATCGTCATCATCGGAAAGAAGGCCCGGCCAGGCTCCGCGACCCTGGCCGCGGCCGCGATGCTCAATTCCTTCGCCGAGATCGACGAGGACTCCCTCAAGACCGAGGCCGACTTCTTTCACTTCGAACTGAGCCATCTGGCCACGCGCATGTGGCCCAAATTCGTCTTCGAGTACATGGACGCCGGCGCGGGGCGCCTGCCCGAGGGATGCGCCAAGTGCGAGGGCTCTCACGGCGCCTGCTATGGACTGGGGACCTACGTCATCAACAATACGGCCGCCGATTCTCTCGATGACGTCAATTTCAACGCCATCGTGGCCGCCCTCAAGGAGTGCGACGAGCCCTTCGAGGAAATATCCCCTCGCAGCATCCCCAATTACCGGCCCCAGGAGAGATATCGGGCCACCCGGGCAATCTATATCCCGAATGAGGGATGGCTGAACCCGCGGCTCACGGTCGACGCCCTGGAGGCCGCCCTTTCGACGTTCTCCTGCGTTCAATACGTCGACGCCGAGGTCGACCGTCTCGTGAGGAAGGGCGCCCTGATCGATTCGGTCGTCCTCAAGGACGGAACGCGCATGGCGGCCGACAAGTTCCTATTGGCCCCGGGCGCGACCGCCACCGATCTCCTGGCCGCGAGCGCCCTGGATATCGACGTCCAGCGCGTGTTTTACGGGGTGGGAGTCTCGATTGAAATCAAAAGCCCGGACTTCCCGCACACGAAAGTGATCCGCACTCCCAACCGCGGCCTAGCCTGCGGCCTCTATTCCGTGCCTTTCTACATCAGCCCGAAGGCCCCCCTCGACTCCATCCTCATCGGCTCAAGCAACCTGATTTCTCCGGGGCCCCGCGATGGCGGGCAGCTGGTTTCCATCCAGTCGCTCCTGCTTGGAGCCATGGAGCAGATCAACAGCAACTTCTACCGCGCCTCCGTGACGCGGGTCAACGTGGGCTGGCGCCCCACGACAACGGACACCTACCCGCTCCTGGGAAAGACCTCGATTGCCAACCTAGTCATAGCGACCGGCACGAAGAGGGACGGGTTCCATCTCTCCCCCGTCCTTTCAGAAGCGCTGGCGTCGATGCTGCTCAACGAGAAGGTGGACCCCAGCTACGAGTTGTTCCGCCCGGAACGCGCACCGATCCGGCACCTCAGCCGCGAGGCGGCCATCGACAAAGCCGTGCGGCACTTCATCAGCGCCTCCTATCAGCATGGCTTCGTCCCGTCGCACAATCGCCTGCCGGACCAGATCATCCAGATGCATCGCGACGACCTCGAGAAGCTCCATGACAAGGTCGGCGCCCGCGACTGGGGCATCCCGCCGGAGATGATCGAGATGTACCGATATGGCCATATCAAGAACTAAGCCCGACCCCCCTATGAAGACAAAAGGCAAGAAAAACGCCAGCATCACGGACAAGATCGACGCCATAACGGCGATCCCGAAGGACTGGCGCAAGACCGTTCTTCCGGCGCCGAGGAGCGTCAAGATCGAATTAACCGGCCGCTGCAATTACCAGTGCGGCTTCTGCGCCCTGCGCATGCGTCCCCGACAGCCGCTCGAGGACATCCGTTGGGATTTCTTCACGCGCATCACGCGCGAGATGCGCGGGGCGGGGGTCGAAGAGCTCGGCATGTTCTTCCTGGGAGAATCCTTCATGGCCGGCGAACTCCTGGCAGAAGCCATCCGCTACGCCAAGAAAGACGCGGGTTTCCCGTACATCTTCCTGACCACGAACGGCTCTCTGGCCGGCCCCGACATCGTGCGCAGGTGCATGGAGGCGGGCTTGGATTCCCTCAAATGGAGCCTCAATAATTCCGACGAGGAACAGTTCAAGCGCATCACGGGCGTCAAGAGCGGGCTTTGGCGCGAGTCCATAGCCAATCTAAAGGCCGCCAGAAAGGTGAGAGACGAGGTGGAAAAAAGAACCGGCCACCGTTGCGGCCTCTACGCATCCAGCATCCGTTACGACGGGGAGCAGCAGAACCGAATGGAATCCCTCGTAAAGGAACTCTCCGTCCATGTCGACGAGCACTACTGGCTGCCGCTCTATTCGATGGGCAGCCTCGCCACCCAGCGGGAGAAGGAACTCGGCTATCGTCCCATCGCGGGCAACCAGGGCAGGCTGGCCCGCCTACGCGAGCCGCTCCCCTGCTGGTCCGCGTTCACCGAGGGCCATGTCACCTCGACGGGGATGCTTTCGGCCTGCTGTTTCGATGCCGATGAGCGCTGGACCATGGCAGACCTCAACAAGGTCTCCTTCATGGAAGGCTGGAACAGCCGCTCGTTCCAGCGGCTGCGGAAAGCGCATCTGGCCAAGGACGTCACGGGCACGGTCTGCGAGAGGTGCGTCGCCTATCAGCGGCAGGAGCCCTAGGAGCCGCTTTCCAAGCACTCCAACTGCAGACGGGCCTCCTCGGCGGTCTTGGGAAACCGCAAACGCAATAGGGCCTTCTGCCTGCTCTCGTCGCAACGGCCCCGGCTGCCCCCCGGAACGTGGCGGGCCCTCAGGTGCCCCAGATACATGTGCCGATACCCCGCCCGGCGCAGCCGCAGGCAATACTCCACGTCGTTGTAGCCGTTCGGGAACTCCGTCTCGTTGAGGGTCCCGGCGCCGTCCAGGCGCTCTTTGGAGATCGCCGCGCAGGCGAAGGTATTGGCGTATGTCTGCCGCACATGTTCCGCAAAAAACGGGCTGCGATCCTCCTCGACCGGAGAAACCGGACCACGGGCTTGAAGATCCGTCCTTGCCCTGATCCCCGCGCTCACCAGCCCCCCCGCATGGTCCGTCATGCGGCAACCGACCGTGCCCACGTCGCCGACCAGCGCCCAGGCGGCCATCTGCGAGATCAGGCTCTCGTCCAAGAGCTCCGCGTCGTTATTGAGAAGGAGCAGCACCTCTCCCCGCGCGGCTTCGATGCCCATATTGCACTGGCGGCTGTGATTGAACGGCGCGTCATGGCACAGCCACCGCGTCCGGGAGGAGGCTCCTCTCTCCCGCAAGAATCCACGGATTGCGTCCGAGTGCCCCGCCTCGGACTGGTTGTCTACCAGTATGAGCTCAAGCTCGGCGGACAACCGCTGTCTGAGCACCGAGTCCAGACAGCGTTTGGTCTCCTCGGACCTATCTCGAAAAGGCACGATGACGCTCACCGCCCGGGCCTTTCGGCGGGGCTCGACGCGGTAGGGCGCCTGCCCTTGGGCATCCTCCAAGAGCTCGAAGGACCCTTGGAGGGCGGAGAACGCCTCCCGGTAGGCAAGGCGCCATCCCTGCGTCCTGGGCCTGAAGGCGGGGGCCTCTTCGGAAGAGACCGTCTCGAGCAGTATCTCGGGAAGGGTACGCCAGCGCAGCTCGGACTTTCCCGAAAGCCAGAGATGGAACAGGTGCGCGTCGTTGCTCCGCAACTGCGCCGCCGCGTCGTCGGGATAGAGCCTCAAGAGCTCGGAGCGCACCGCGAGGGCGCGCCCGATATAGGGGACATGCCAGAGGGTATAGCGTTCGAGCGCCGGCCTCCGGATGAGACGCCAGGACTTGCCGAGGCGGCGCTCGTTGAATACCAGGACATCCTCGGATCGCCCCTCAAGAGCGCGCGCCAAGACCTCGGCAAGGGGAACGGGCAGGATATCCCCGGGAAGAGCGAAAAGAGCGAATCGAGATGACTTCAGAACGTCCCACTGGGAAACCGGACCCTCATGGACCGACAGGGAGCCCCCGCAGTCCCTGGCCCAAGCCCCGGCCCAGTCCCGGAGTTCCCGGGCCGCCGAGGACGGACCGGCGGGCAGCAGACAGGCCTCCACCCGGCGGCCGCGAGGCTTCAGCCAGGAGCGCAGCGTCTTGTCGAGCTCCTGGGAGGGCCCGCCTTCCACGGGGATGAGGAGCGCCGCTATCCCCATCGGCGCTCGACCGGCGTCCTCTTGCGCACCGCGCCGGAAGGATCCCGCACCCATTCCCCGTGGCTGATGTATCGGAAAGACTCGGCGTGGACCTGCCGGACGGCCAAGCCCATGCTTTCGACCTTGCGGCTGACGCCGATCTCGCAGGCGATGCACTCGCCGTAGCTGGTCGCGATTGGAAAGCCGTCGATGTCTTCAAGAACGCTTCGAGGCATGAACCATACGAGCGCCCTCAAGTGCCGCGCCGTCGCTCCGGGCTCAATGCCGCAGCGCCTTAAATAATCCAAATAGACGTCCACCCGGTTGGCTCGGCGCCCGTTGAGCTCGTGGCCCGGCAGTTCGACTCCCTCCTGGAGCCGGCGCAGGCGACTCCACGGCTTCTCCCAGCCGACATTGAGCGACTCGCCCACCATCCCGACCCGGCTTGCCTGCGAGGCCGCCTTAAACGCCGCCGCCCACCCCGGACGTTCGATGCGGCACTCATCCTGAAGGAAAAGATAATTCGCGAAATCAGGATGAGCGCGCCAGCCCGCCTCCCAGGCGCCGATGTTCATCCCCGAGTTGGGACGGTGGAGGATTTCAACGGGTAGGCGAGTCGCGGGCAACGGGCCCTTGCGCTCCCGCGCCTGGTTGACGACGATGCGGACCGAGAAATCGGCCCCGGCCGGATGCTCTTCCATGCTGGCCAGCAGTTCACCTAAGGCTCGCGCCGGACGAGCGTCATAATGGGAGATGACGACCAGGATCTCAGGCATCGCCTCTAGGCTCGCCGCGATAGGCCAGCAGCGCGACACGCGGCCCATGGCGCTCCCGCCGTCTCTCGAGAAATTCGACGCGCGCAAACCCGGCTCGCCCGAGAGCCTCCAGGAGATCGCTCTCTCTCAGCCAAAAAGAGCGTGCGGACTTCCCAGAGAACGGATCCGCCCATCCGCCTTCTTTTTGGGACATCCCGCGGTAACGGACGCCGCGCGATTCAAGCGTCTCATGGCTTCTATCCTCCGCGGCCACATGGGTGTCTAAGAACAGATGGGAACACATCCCGGCCAGGGAGAACAGGTGTTCGACGGGCTGGGCCAGGTGATAGAAGACCCCGCAATGGAATATCACATCGAAACGGCCGAATCCGGAATCGAGACTCTCGACGTCCGCCTGAAAGACCCTGGCGCTGGTGCCGTGGTAGCTCAGGCGGGCCAAGGTCTTCACCACGTTGACGGGCCGGATGTCGATAGCGGTGACGTCCCGGGAGAATAGGCGCAGACCCACCGTATGGATCCCCTCGAAACAGCCGACTTCGAGCACCGATTTCTCCTTCAGGCCCAAGCGCTCGTCGAGCCAAAGGATGCGCCTATCCGGAACGGGATCAGGGAACATCCGTTTGCCCTTCAAGACTCCCAACCGGCCCAGAAGCCTCCCCCTGAGCAAGGTGCCCGCATGCCAGGGCAGCAGAGCATTGATCTCCTCCAGGTCGCGGTCGGATATCGCAAGCCTCTTCAACGGATACGGGCGTTCTGCCTCCGGCGGCTCTTCCGGCGCGGCCTCCACCGCACGGTTGCGCGGGAGCATCCTTGACAGAAGCCGCCCAAACCGGCCGCGCAGATAATCCACGGGATTCATTCCGGCCTCCTCCTCATCACGAAGCCGAAATCCTTGTTATTGGGAGATTGATGGAGGGACGGCGCGTCCAGGACGCCCTCCTCCACCAAAGTCCGGGTCATCGCGACGAAGGTCTCAGGTGTATAGTAGTGGATGTGGATCGAGTAGCCGCGCGCAATGAGGTCCGCCGGAGTGTTATAAGGGGCGGTATAACGGCACCATCTCTCATATTTGCCCATGGGGATCTCGGCGACCGCGGCGGCCCTCTCCCGCAGCCACTCTTGCGGCAGGCTGGGCGGTTGGCGCAGGTCAAAGGTATAGCGCAGATCGGGCACGACCCCGGCTAGGATGCCCCCCGGCTTGAGCTTGCGCGCCCAGTTCTCCAAGATTCCCAAGGGATTGAGCATGTGCTCCAGGACATGGTTGGAGAAGATGAAGTCCAAAGCGCCATCCTCGATCATCGCGAGCGTTCCCCCATCCCCCGGGATATAGCGTCCCCATAAGTCGCGGACGGCCGCCGGCGACGGCTGGTCCCGTTTCTTGTAGAGCCCGACCCACTCCCGGGCCGGCGTCGACTCCACATAACGAACCCTCACCCGCCGGCTGGGCAGCACGCGTGGATTTAGCCCCGGACCCACCTCGACTCCGTCGCCCCTCAGCAAAGGGATGATATGGCTGCGCGCGTCGAAAACCGGAGCGACCAAGACGTAAGCGGCGAGTTCTCCTCGGACGGAGAGTTCCAGATGATACTCCTGGCCCTCTTGAATCCATGAGGGCCAGTCGAGCCGGACCTCCGTATCCGGCGCCAGCGGCCGCATCCGCGCGCAAAACAGCGTATGCCTGCGCTTGGGGGGCTGCTCCTGCAGGACATCCAGGGCGAACTCGGAAAGAGGCCGCTTCGCCCATGTCCTGCCGCGGAGTTTCAGCAGGGTCTTCGCGCAGCTTTTCAGCGCCGGGACGCTCCACAGCCCGGGATGCGTGCTGACATCCCAGTGGATGCTTGCCGGAAAACCCTCCAGGCAGCGGAATTGGAAGGCATGTTGAAGACGAAGCAGGGAACCCGGCTCCAGCCTCACGGCATGCCGATGGCCTTCCCAGCGCGGCACCGTCATCGGCTCGGCCTCTCCCGAAATAAGGAGCACCGCGCGGTCTTTGCGGCGAAGCAGATCGGGGAGGTTCATACCCAGGGGGCGAGGACCTTTTCCCAGGCATCGGCGATATGGCAGGGCAGGTAGCGCCCCAACAAGTATTCTCGACCTTTCGCGGCCTTCGCCAAGACCAGAGGGCGCTGCTGAAAAACGGCATTAAGCCCGCCCTCCCAATCATCCAGGCATGAGAAATCCGCCAGTTCCCGATAGCTGGGGATGCCGTCGGCCACGACGGGGATCGAGGCGAATAGGGCCGTGGCGAGCCGGTTATTGGATTTGCATAAGGTGAACGGATTGGGTGTGATAGGGATGAGCACCGCCCAGGCACTGGCGAGGATGTCCGGAAACGTCCTCATCCTCCAAGGGACGTAGGAAACGGGAAAGCCGGGCCCCGAGAGGAGCCTGCGGAATTTCCAATAATCGTTGCTGGCCACGACCAGCTCGAACTCCCAGCGGCGTCTTAACCGCTCGAGGGATTCCGAGATGCGGAGCAGGTCTTCCATGCCGCAGGGCGCGTTCGCCGCTCCATGCATGCCGAACCACAAGAGCCGCGGCCGACCGGTCCGCGGCGCGTCATCGGCGGAGCTCGGCGCTGAAGACGCCCGCCGCAGAGAGGGGTCCACCGGATCGGCGACGACCGCGGGAGGCATCTCCAGCCCCGCCTCGGCGGCGACGGTCTGCGCCAATACCGGGGTGGAGCAGATGATCCGATCGGTCAGTTGGATCATGCCCAGAAGCTCGCGTCGGGCCCTGCGGTAAACCGGCAGAGCTTCGGGGTTGTAAAAATGATTATCGCAGATATCCAGAAGGACGCCGCGGCCGCGGCTGCGCAAATCGCGGGCCAACTCCTGGTCCTTGGGACCGTAGGTCTTGGAAAACAACACGGCCTTATATCGGCCTCGGTTTGAGCCTCGGTACGGCTCGACGGGGAATCCGCGCTTCCGGAGTTCTGCCAGCGGCAAAAGGCAGCGATAACGCACACCTGCGATGTCCCTATTGCCGAACAGTCGGTGCCACAAAGTAGGTACTGGGAGCTTCCAGCCGATCATCTCCTTTTCTAGCTTAGCATAATGCCGGGTCCGGGAGGTCGGACGCCCCGCCAGTCGCCCAGGGAGCCCGCTTAGGCTCATCTTGCGTGAGAAACAGCATTATTGAGAGGGGGACAGGCAGGCAGGTTGCATCCCAGGCGCGGCTGGTCTATAATCTCTCGATGGTCGACAAGATCTTCCAAGCACTCTCGCCCAAGGCCAGGGCGGTCCTGCTCGCCTGCGCGTGCCTGCTCTACATCCTCTCGCCCATCGACGTCATCCCGGACCTGACCCCCTTCCTCGGCTGGGTCGACGACCTCATTGTGGCCGCCGTGACGCTCGCCATGGTGTGGCGCAGGCTCAGGCCCGCCAAGGCCAAGGCGGCCGCGGCCCCTGGCCGCGGGAGCGGCGCTCCGGACCCGGCGGAAGTGCTGGGCGTGCGCCCAGGGGCCCGGCCGGAGGAGATCAGGAAGGCTTATCGCGAGATGATGGCCCAATACCACCCTGACAAAGTGGCGCACCTCGGCCCTGAACTCAAGGAGACGGCCCTGCGCAAGACGCTCGAGATCCAGGCCGCGTACGAGCGCTTCCTCGAGCAGGGGACTTAGTCCGGCGCTGGCGCCGGACTAAGTCCCCTGCTCGAGCATCCGGATGGCCTGGCTGACCGCGCTGGGGGTGCGGTTGAAGAGGCGCGCGATCTCGGTCACGCCGAGGCGGGCGTCCCTCCAGATGCGGTGCATGGCCTCGCGGCGGGCTTTGGCCACGTCGCGCCACTGCCCCCGGCCGAGGACCTTCTCCTTTTCCATGCCGTGGCTCGCGGCCACATCCGCCACGATCTTCATGACATCAGCCGCGGCCGCCGGGGCCGGAGCGGGCTCGGGCCTGCCGGGCTGGGCGTCGAGCTTGGCGGCAAAAGCGTCGTCGCCGATGTACATCCCGCGCGTGGGCTGGATCGCGGACTCAGCCCCGGCCTTCATGCGCTCCTTGATGATGTGCATGTAGCGCACGGACTGCTTGAAGCGGGTCTTGCCGAACCTCTTGAGTACCGGGCCTGAATCCACCATGGGCTCCGCGGCCTCGCCCTCGACATAGGCGGAGCAGCTCGACCACTGGTAGCGCCAGGGCTTGGAGGTCAGGCCCGCGCGCAGGCACTCGAGGTGGACATGGGTCGCCATCTCAGGCAGGCGATTCTCCTTGTCCACCACGTAAGCCGCGTAGCGGCCTTGGAACACGTGTCCGCTGGTGTTGTGCTGGGTGTTGAAATACTTGGTATAGACCGTATTGAACCCCTGCATGAAGCGCGCGAGGTTGGGCTTGACGGTCTCCAGCAGGAGCAGGACATAGCCTGACATGAGGCAGTACGCGTAGACCTTGAGGTCATAGCGCTCCCGGTACGCGCGCAGGAGATTGAGGAAGTGCCTGCGGTCCTGGTTCGACAGGAAGATGTCCTGCTTGTTGTTGCCGCGCAGCTCGATGTAATAGCACGCGCCAGGGAACTGTATCCTCTTCGGGCGGCCCATTAAAACGATTATAGCATTATTCAAGTGTCAGACACCGGTGCCTAGGCATGGTGTCAGGCCGGAAGGTCAGCGTCCTTCACACCATCCTGCCTGACACCAGTGTATGCATTCAGTATCTGCACTTGGGGCTGGCCCCGATGCCGAAGAAGGAGGTGTTGCGGTTCGTCGTTCCGCTGTAGTAGTGGGCGAGCAGGGCGATGATGGGGTCATCGTCCCTGAAAAGGAACCGGACCGGGTCCTTCTTTTTCTTGTCCTTGCCTGGGATCTGGACGACCGTGAGCGTGAACTCGCTCCGCAGCTCGCACATCGTACAGTTGGTCTCCTTCATGAGGAACGCGACCTCGACGTCCTTGTATTCGTTGAACCCCATCTTCTTGAGAAAGGAGAAGGCCTGGGGAGTCAGGACATCAGGGTCGCTGCAGGTCGTCTGGGGTTCCTGTGTCGGCCTCTTGAGCGAACCCTTGTTCTTGCTCTCAGAGAGCCTCTTGAGCGCCAGGAGCTCGATCCTCTTGGCCAGGAACAGGTGCAGGAGCCTGCCCGGCAGGGCGGCGGTAGCGACCTCGAGAAAATACGGCACGGACTCCGGCGGAAGGTCCTGCACAGGAGTCTTGAGGAAGAGCTCCACGAGCCTGACCGTCTCCGGGTCTGCCTTGGGCTTGCCCTTGGTTGATGAAGCGGCGGGTGCCGGGCCGGCAAGCAAGGCCATGAGGAACCCGGCTCCCAGGATGCATGCTCTCATGGAGACCCGCCTCCCGATCCCAGCCCGGCCAGCGCTTTTTGGTAGGCCTTCAGGGTGTCTTCATCGAAGAGAACGAAGAACACCCCGGCCAGACATCCGGGCCGCGACTCAAGGAAGCCTGCCACGGCCGAGAGCGCCACTCCAGCGGCCTTGTGGACCGGATACCCGTAGGCGCCGGTGCTGATCGAGGGAAAGCTCACGGTCCTGGCTCCCCTGGCGCAGGCCAGGTCCAGGCTCGTCGCGTACGCGCTGGCGAGGTCCAGGTCCTCCTGGAACCGGCCTCCGCGCCAGACCGGTCCCACGGCGTGTACGACGAACTTGGCCGGGAGGTCCCCGGCCGTCGTGACCACGGCACCGCCCGTGGGACAGCCGTTCTTGGGCCGGATCCTGTTGAGCTCGAGCATGATGGCGGGCCCGCCGGCGCGGTGGATGGCGCCGTCCACCCCGCCTCCGCCGACGAGGTCCGAGTTGGCGGCATTGACCATGACATCCACCGGGATCCTGGTGATGTCCCCCTTCATCATGCGGATCTTCGTTCCCGCGACCGCGCGTTCCATCATCGCTGAGTCCCTCCCGCCAGCCCCCTGACCGCCTCGAAGCGCTGCGGATCCAATGAGAGGATCATGTCGTCATAGGCCGTATAGCGGGGCTCGTCTTTCAGGTCGGCCTGCCTGGATACGACCTCCTCCAGCTCGCGCCCGGCAGACGCGGCTTCGCCTGCCAAGGCCAGCAATTCCGCGCGCAAGAGCCTGGCGGCCAGGAAATTGGGCTCCAGCTCGATGGCCCGGTTCAACAACAGGGCGGCAGCCGGGGAGGCGGGGCGATCGGGATGGCCGGGAGACCCGGAGAGGGCCAGGAGGACCTCGGCCCGCATGAGAAGGGTGACGGCGTTGGTCGGGTTGAGGCGCTGGGCAGCCGAGAGCTCAGCGAGCGCTCGGCCGGGCTGGGACGGCTTTGCCCCGATCCAGGCTCGCGCCAAGTCCGCGCGGATTGACGCGTCAGCAGGGAATATCCGGACGGCCCTAACGAGAGCCTCCAAACGGCGGGCCGGGTCCAGGGCCTGCCTGGCCTCGGCAACATGACGCTCGACCAGCCAGCGCGGAAGCCACGCGGTCAAGGAGAGGATGAGGCCTGCGGCGCAGAAGCCCCGCAAGAGGGTCATCGAACCGGGACGGACGGCGGAGCCCGAGCAGGAAGCGTCGTCATCGGCTTGGGAGCACGCCAGGGAGGAAAAGAAGAGCATGGCCAACGCGGGGATATGCAGCATGTTGTCGTACACGCACTGGACGGACATGGCCGCGAATGCGTTGAGCCCTGCTTCTTGGGCCGGGGAGGAACCCCGGCGCGCCACGCGGCGAAAGCTCTCCCAGAAGGCCCACGCGAAGAGCGCGAGCCCCACCAGCCCGGTCTCTGCCATGATCTCGAGGATCTCGCTGTGCGCATGGTCCGCGCTGAACCCGTAGTTGGTGGCCCAATGCTTCGGGAAGTTGTGGCGCAGGAAGCCTTTCTCGAAATTCCCGAGACCCTCCCCGGCCAGGGGATGGTCCGCGACAGCCTGCAGACCCGCCTTCCAAATGGCCGGCCTGGTGAACCAGGCGGACAGGTCCAGCTTAAGCACAAAGGACGACACCTTCGGGGGAGACAGGGCCGCAGCCAGAGCCAGCACCAGGGCTCCCCACGCCAGCTGCCTTCGCAGACCGCGCCTCCACGCCCAGAGCGAGGCAGCGGCAGCCAGGGCCGCGATCCCTCCCCGCGACCGCGCCAAAACCATCATGGCGAGGCAGAACACCCCGGCCGCGGCCAGGCCCCATGCCTTCCAGCCGCGGGGACCGTCCGGGTGGCCGATGGCGGCCAGGGCCGCGGCCGCGAACGCCGCCTCCACGAAGACCGTGTAGTTGTAGTACGGCGGCATCAGTCCTGTCCTGGGATGGACCGTGCCTGGGACCACGAGGGTCGCCAGGCCGAGCATTGCCGCGGCAACGGCGAGCCCGGCGAGCCAGCGCCTGGAGTCCGCCGAGCTCCACCGGCTGGCGACGAGGCTGAAGAAGACGAGCAGGGTCAGCCAGCGGGAGAACGGAAAAATGCCTTTCCAGGGCTGTTCGCTCGCCAGCAGGGATAGGCCTGCCCATGCCAGCCAAGGGAGCCAGGGCTTGAGGCGCCGCTCCGTCGAGGACCCCGCGTCACCCGCCGTCGAGACGAACGCCAGGATCCAGATGAAAGCCCCGAACGCCGTCCAGAGAAGGGGGTTCCGCAGGCCGCCGAGCAGCAGTCCCAGGAGCAGGCAGGCCAGCAGCACGGACGGGGAGGAGACCGTGTTCCTGGCGGCCTCCCGCGCTTCCATGCCATACTCTAGCCCACCGGGCAACGACAATCAAGGGGTCCGTCGATTTGATATAATCTCGTCGCGACGGATCCGGTCTTCCACCTCGCCGCATGATGCCTAAGCCGCCGCTCGTCTCCATCGTCACCCCCTCCTTCAACCAGGGGAGGTTCATCGCCGAAAGGACAAGGGCCAGGCGGATGCCGTGAACAAGGGCTTCCGCGCCGCCCGAGGGGAGTTCCTGGGCTGGACCATTTCCGACGACACCTGCCTTTCCGGCGCCTTCAGGGGGGCCGTGGACTACCCCGATGCCCACCCGGAAGAGGCCATGGTCTACGGAGAGGGCTGCAATGTCGCGGAGTGCTTCATCCTCCAGCCCACCGTGTTCCTGAGGATCCGAGGGCTCCTGGACATCGACCGGACCGCGATCTCCAGATGATCGCGATCAACGCGGCCATCTGGGACAGGCAGCCGACCGGTCTCGGCGTGGTGGCCAGGGAGATCGCGTCCCGTGTCTTGAAGGCGGGCACGGACGCGGCCGTGTTCTGCTCCGCCGGGATCGAGCCCACGACCGCGCCCGCGTCTTCGGCCGTCCACCGCGTGCCGGACTGGGCCCGAGGCAGGCCTGGGACCCTGCTGGGAGGGCTCTTGAGGTTCCTCTGGACCCAGGCGGTCCTGCCGTCCAAGCTCAAGGCCGTCGGGGCGCGAGTCCTGCTCTCCCCGAACCACGAGGCCGTGTTCTTCCCCCCGTGCCCGCAGGTGGTCGTGGTCCACGACCTTCTGCCTCTCTTCCATCCCCAGAACCGCCGCAAGAGGCTCTACTTCCGCTGCGTCTTCCCTTGGGTCCTGAGGAGGGCCGACGCCATCGTGGCGGTGTCCGAGAACACCAAGAAGGACCTCATCGAGGCCTACGGACTGCCCGCGTCCAAGATCACGGTCATCTACTCCGGGGTGGACCGGAGCGTGTTCCGCCGCGAGGCCTCCGGAGACCGCGCTCCGTCTCCCCCCTACATCCTTTTCATCGGGGACCAGCACCCGCACAAGAACCTCCCAGGGCTCATCGCCGCGTTCGCGGGTCTGGTTCAAGACGGGTTCCCGCACCACCTCGTCATCGCGGGCAGGAAGGACCCTCGCCGCCACGAAGAGCTGGCAAGTCTGGTCAGGGAGTCGGGCCTCGAGGCGCGCGTCAGCTTTCCCGGCTATGTGGATGAGGGCTCCCTGGCAGGGCTCTACTCGCGGGCGGACCTCTTCGTCCTCCCCTCGCTCTACGAGGGCTTCGGCCTGCCCGCCCTCGAGGCCATGGCCTGCGGCTGTCCGGTCGCGGCCTCCGGGAACTCGTCTCTCCCCGAGGTCTGCGGGACAGCGGCCCGCTATTTCGACCCCCGGGACGTCTCCGACATGAGGCGCCGGATCGCGGAGGTCCTCTCCGACCCTCAGCTGCGCGGGAGGATGGCGGCAGAAGGCCTCCAACAGGCGGAGAGATTCCGCTGGGAGGACGCGGGCCGGGACTACCTGGCTCTCCTGACGAGGATCGAGAAGGCTGGAGCCTCACGATGAGGATCCTCCAGGTCGGCAAGTTCCCCAAGGAGTACAGCGGCGGGGTGGAGCGGGCCGTGTTCTCGCTCAGCTCGGAGCTGGCCAAGGAGCATGACGTGGAGGTGGTCACGAGCAGCCTCAACGGGTCCCCCAAGACCGAGAGCTCGGGCCGGCTGACCCATCATTGCCTGCCGACCTGGTTTAGGCTCTTCTCCACGCCGGTCTCCCCGTCCCTGGCTGCCCACCTCCGTGCGGCCCGGTGCGACGTGATCCAGATCTCGTTCCAGAACCCCATGGCTGCCGCTGCCTACCTCCTGGCCAGGCCGGGAGCCAAGCTCGTGGTCTGGTACCACCACGACGTCATCCGCCAGAAGCGGCTGGGCCGGCTCCTGTCCCCGATCCTGTCCCGCGTCCTCGAAAAAGCGGACCGCGTCGTGGCCACGAGCGCGGCGTACGCTGCCTCGTCGCCGGCTCTGGCAGCGTTCAAGGACAAGACCGTCGTCATCCCCCTGGGCGTGGACCCGGCGCCGCTCAATGACCCTGCCGAGATCTCGGCGTCGGCACGGATCAGGAAGGAGTGCGGCCTGGAAGGCGGCCCCCCCCTGGTGCTCTTCGTCGGAAGGCTGGTGTACTACAAGGGCCTGTCCTGGCTGCTCGAGGCCATGAAAGGCCTGGATGCCAGGCTCCTCGTCATCGGGGACGGGCCTCTGGAGGAAGAGCTCAAAGCCCAGGCCGCGGACCCCCGGCTCGCGGGCAAGGTCATGTTCCGGAAGGTGGACCATTCGGAGCCGCTGGGCAGATATTTCCACGCCTGCGACGTCCTGGCGCTGCCGTCCTCCGAACGGACCGAGGCCTTCGGCCTGGTCCTGTTGGAAGCCATGGCCTGCGCTAAGCCCGTGGTGGCCACTGAGCTGGGGACCGGCACGAGCTTCGTGTGCAAGAACGGGATCACGGGCCTTGTGGTGCCTCCCCGGAACAGCGCCGCCCTCGGAAAGGCCATCAGCTCCATCCTTTCCGATCCGGCCATGGCCCGGCGCATGGGCAAAGCAGGCAAGGCCCGGATGCTGGAGCATTTCACGCTGGAAAAGATGGCCCGGTCGTTCGCCGGATTATACCAGGGACTGCTGGCATGACCGAGCCTAAGCGAGCCCTTGGACGAGGAAATGCCGCCTCCACGAGGCGTTGGGAAGCGGCCGTCCATCGCCGTGGGAGGCGACCATGCTGAGGGAATACAAGAAGGTGCTGGACGTCCTCCACCTCGTGGTCACAGGAGCCCTGATCGTGGCCGCTTACGCGGTCCTCCACTGGTTCATGCAGGGCCGCGCCGAGCCGCTCAGGGCCCTGCGGGACTACATGCCGACCATCGGACTGCTGACCTGCTCGGTCCTGCTGACCCTGTCCCACCGGGGGTTCAGCGCCTTCGGCGCGTTCGCGACGCCCGCGTCCGTACTCGGGGAGCTGGCCATGGGCTACGCCTTGGGCCTGATGATCTACGTCTTCGCCGCCTACGCGCTCAAGCTCCCCCACCTGAGCCGCGCCTTCATCTTCGGCGGGATCGCCTGGAGCTACGCCGGTGTCGCGGCGTGGCACCTGGGGACCTACGCCTTCTACAGGCGCCTGATGGCGCTCGGCTGGAACGCGCGCAGGGTGCTCCTGGTCGGCAGCGACACCAACCTGCCCAGAATCACCGAGACCCTGCAGGGCCACAAATCCCTGGGCCTGGCCATCGCCGGAGTCATCAACATGGACCGGCTCCAGGAAGGAATCCTGCTGGAGGATGGCCGTCGCGAAGGATTGTCCGCGTCAGACGGCAAGGGCCTATCGGACATCGGGGCGGCCCTGGATTCCATGGTCGTGGACTACGCCTTCTTCGGGGCCTACAAGCAGAATCCCGACTGGATTGAAGCCGCCATGTCCGCCTGCCAGGAGCGCGGCATCGAGATCTGGCTCAAGCCCGATTTCCTCCAGGAGGACGTGCTCTTCTCCAGGTTCGACCATCTGCAGGACATCCCCATGCTCATCTTCTCCCTGAGCCCCAGGCAGGGGCTTGGGATCCTGGTCAAGCAGGCCATCGACCTGGCCCTCTCCCTTCTCCTTCTGGTCCTGCTCGCCCTCCCCATGCTCGCAGTGGCCCTCCTCATCCGCCTGGAGAGCCGCGGCCCGTCCCTGTTCAAGCAGACCCGGGTCGGGCTCAACGGCCGCAGGTTCTCCATGCTCAAGTTCCGCACCATGGTCGAGAGGGACCAGGTGTCGGCGACTAATGCCGCTCCAGCTCTGCATAACGAACTCAGCGGCCCGATCTTCAAGATGACAGGTGATCCCCGCATCACGCGCCTGGGCAGGATCCTGCGGAGATATTCCATCGACGAACTGCCCCAACTCTGGAACGTCCTGACCGGAGACATGAGCCTCGTGGGGCCGCGCCCTCCCCTGCCCTCAGAAGTGCGGCATTACGAGGCCTGGCAGCGCAGACGCCTCTCCATGCGTCCCGGGATGACTGGCCTTTGGCAGGTCTCGGGCCGCAACGCGATCAAAGACTTCAACGAGTGGGTGAACCTCGACTTGAAGTACATCGACAGCTGGAGCCTGTGGCAAGACGCCAAGATCCTCGCCAGAACGGTGCGGGCCGTGGTCATGGGAACTGGCGTCTGACCTGGATCAGTCTTCGGGAGGGCCGAAAGGAAACTTCAGACTAGCGGATCCGGAGTCCGGGATCCATGAGGTCCGACCGCAGGAGCTGAGGAGTCTGGTCGCGGTTCCTCAGCCGAGCGGCATCCGAGACCTTGGGGACGAGGTAGTCGAAGAGGGAGCGCACCGTCACCCCCCCCGAGGGATCCGCCGCGGCGCCGTTCAACCCCTTCAGGAGGAAGTAGGTGAACGCCCCATGTCCCTGCTCTTCCACCGTGCCGGAGATCTGGTTGGAAGCGGACGCGGCCAGGGTGACGACCTTCCCGCCCTGGCCGGCCCATGCCTCGATCTTGGCCACGAGAGGCCGTATCCCCTTGGCCAGGACGGAACGCCCTCCTGCCCCGGAGAAGCACGAGTCCATGGCAAGGATGACGTGCTTGGCCTTGAGAGCGTTGAGCTTGGCGTGGAGCCGCTTCATGGGATATCCCGTGTCCTGGAGGAATTCGGGGTCCCCGGAGTACGGGACCAGGTACGCCTCGCCGCTCGCCGGGTCCGGAGCCCCGTGCCCTGAGAAGTAGACGAACACCGTGGACCCCTCCCTCACCCGGGCAGGGAGCCAGGACTCGACGTATTTCTTGATGTTGGTATAGCTCGCCTGCGGCCCGGCCAGGAACACGACGTTGCGCTGTGGATAGCCGAGCGCGAGCAGGTGATCCTTGACCGCTGCGGCGTCTTTTTCCGCGAAATCAGCCTTGGGAAGGGTCTCGTACTTCTCCACCCCGATGACCAGGCCGTAGTTTTCCGCGTTCTCGGCCAAACGGTAGGAGGGGCGGTCCACGTCGGAAGCACCCGTGCCGGAAGCTGCCGCCTCGGAACCGGGGGCCCCGTCCGCCGCGGGCTTGGGCGGCTGGATGGCTTGCACGGCCTTCTTCGCCGCCTCTTCCATCATGCGCTGCATCTCTTCCTTGTCCGGCCCCGGAGCCGCGGCCTGGGCCAAAGCCTGGCGGCGCGCTGACACGCGTCCCATGGCTTTCTCCTTCTGAAAAAGGTCCGCGAGGGCGTAGAACCCCTTCTGCCGGGCTATCTGCAGGGCCGTCACCCCCTCCTTGTTCTTCATGTCCTCGTCGGCCCCACGGGCCAGCAGGAGCTCCACGACGTCCATATATCCGAGCATGGCTGAATACATCAGCGCGGTGGAATGAGTGAAGTCCCGGGCGTTGATGTCGGCCCCCCGGTCCAGCAGGGCCTTCACCGTCTCGTAGCGCCCGTTGACCGCCGCGCAGATCAAGGGAGTCTCCATCCCGGCCCACGCGCCGGGCTGCCGCGCGTACATGCGGCATCCCGTCATCTGTTTCGTCTCGATGTGGGCGCCCCTTCCCAGCAATGCGAGGACTTTCTGCGTGTCGCCCATCGTGGAGGCCTGGATCAAGGGGCTGGAACAGCCGGCAAGCAGGATCGGGAGCGCCAAAGCAACGCCCGCGGCCAGGGCGAGACTCAGGCGCCTCATGGGCCCGAGCCTCGGGATTCCAAGCCGCGATACTTGGGGTCGAACTTGGTGGACTTCTCCCCGACCGACGAGGAGTTCAGCTGCTCGAGCTCCACGTCGAGCTGCTTGGCGTCGAGGGCCTTGCGGACCGCGTCGTTGTAGCGGCCCACCAGCCCGGGCCTTGACTGGGCCACGGACGGCTGGGTGAGGTACTCGTGGATGCCCGGCCAGTCCACGACCCGGCCGAGCTTCTTGGCGTAGGCCTGGACCTCCGGGTCGGCGCGCAGCTCGGCGAACACGGGGTCCGTCCGCGCCATCTCGGCGAAGGTGGGATTATTCTGGACGCTCTTGACGTCCATGAGGAGGGTGAAGTTCCTCGGCGCGTTGGGCAGGATGCGGGCCACGTCGATGCGGCCCTGGGCCTGCAGGAGGTGCACGGCCGACATGTCGGCCGGGTCGATGACGAGCATCTCGTAGTTCGTATAGCCCTTGAAGGCCTTGGGGTCCGGGTTCTCCCGGTCGCCCTTGAAGTTGAGGTCCAGGCCCCGGCCGCCCACCCGGGTGTCGAGCAGGAGGAACTTGACCTCCCCGGTGTTGAGGCCGTCGAGGTTCATCTGCTTCTGGACGTTGGCCTGGGGCCGGTTCTCCCTGAGCCACTCGGTGTCGGAGAAGACCTGGGCGATCTCGCTGGGCTTGGCCAGGCCCTCCTTGATGAGGAATTTCCGGACCTCGCGCAGGGCCCGTGTGTCGGAGAGGCTCAGCACGGTGAGGCTCGTCGAGGACGGCTGGTTCTTCCTCAAGGACTGCAGGTAGGAGCGCACCCCGTCCGCGGTGGGCGCCTCCGAGATCCGCACCACGGCCTGGTTCTCATTGCCCACCCCGGCCTTCTCAAACCACGCCTTGACGGCCTCGGGCGCCTTGGACTGGGGCTTGACCACCACGAGGTCCTGGGAGATCTCCGCCCCGGTCTTGGGGACCTGCCTGACCTTCTCGAAGCGCTGGGAACGCTCGCCGATGATGTCCAGGCCCACGTTCTCGGGAGCCTTGGAGGGCGACCCTCCGAACCGGGTGCCGCGGGACTCCATGATCCGGCGGAGTTCCTGCCCCGCGGTGCCCGACATCAGGATGAAGCGGGCCTTCTTGTTGTCGATGATGTCCTTGATGGTCGAGACGGTCTTGTGCTTGTAGGGGAGGGTCAGGTCCGTGCCGTACTCGATCTCCCAGAACCGACGGGTCGGGGTGTCCATGCTGTCGAACCACTGCCCGTTGTGGATCACGTTGATGCGGCCCGCCCTGTTGTCCAGCCGGATGGTGGCGGGGTTGTCGAAATGGCCCCGGGCCAGGTTGACGAGCTCGTTGCGCACCCAGGAGCCGCCCTTGCCGGTGGGGCCGCGCGGCCAGAGGATGGAGGGCACGATGTTCCAGAAGAGGTCCATCTTCTGGCTCTGCGGCATGACCGGGTCGGTCATCACGGCCTTGAGGAGCTCGACTCCCTTGACGCGGGTCAGGCCCACGTCCGTGACCTGCATGGACCCGCCCGTGACGAGGTTCTTGAGATAGGTCGCTCCCAGACCCGTGAGGCTGCGGCCGTCGAGGGTCTGGTTGATGCGCTTGACCGCGGCGTCGCCGATGGCGTTGTCCGGGGACATGCGCTCGACGTCCGCCGCGACAGAATACATGTCGCGCCGCATGCCGCGGTAGATCTCGTAGATCGGGTTGTCGCTGCGGGCGAACCCCCGCACCATCTTCTCGCGCACGGCCAGGCGCTCCATGGCCGCAGACTCCCAGCCCGTCTTGCCCTCCTCGATGAGCCGGACGATCTCGACCCCGTCCTGGGAGAGCAGCCTGCGCGCGTGGGTGAAATCCGCGCTCGTCGGGGCCACGCCCTGGCCGGCCCGTGAGAGGTCGGCCTTGGCGGTCGAGATCTCGGCCTCGATGGTCTTGATCCTTCCCTCCAGGACCTCCGTGGACTCCCCGCGCGTGCGGGCCTCGACGATCTTCCGCTGGGTCTTGGCCAGCTCGTTGTTGAGCACGCCCTCCCGCTTCAAGGCCGATTGCCGGAGTTCCAGGGCTCCCTGCTTGGACCGGGCCCCCTCAGGCGAGCCGTTGGCGAACCCCTCGTAGAGCTTGATGCGGGCCTCGAGCCCTGCCTTCTCGATGCGGAGCGACTCGGCCTTGGCCCTGAGGGCCTCCGCGGTCTTGGCGCGGCCCCCGAAGGCCTGCAGGTCGGCCTCGAGCTTGGCGAGCTCCTTGGTGACGAGGTCCACGCGGGACTGGGCCGCGGACTTCTCCTTGGACGCGGCGCCCCACATGTCCATGAGGGCGCTCGTGGGGTCGCGGCGCACGAGGCCGAGGAGATTCTCCTGCTGGCGGAAGGCTTTCTGCACCTCGGAGAGGAGCTCCATCCGGGTCCTCACTTCCATCTCGGGCCGGGTGCTGAGCCGCTCCCTGACCCGGGTGCCGAGCTCGCGCAGGGCCGTGGACTGCTCCGGTCCCGAACCGGGAGAATCGTTCAAGGCCTGGCGCTGGGACTGGCTCGACTCGCGGACCGCTCTGGCCCAATCCGCCTTGCTCGCGGTCATGGGCCCTTCGCCGGCCTGGACCGCGTTGAAGAGCCTGGCCCTCAGGGACTCGGCCGCGGCCTTGAGGGAAGTCCCGCGCACGGTCCCGCCGAGGTCCGCCCCGTCGATGAGCGACTGCTGCTGCTTCAAGAGGGTCTGGAGCTGCTCTGCCGTGCGCGCCACGACCGAAGGCTTGCCCGCGTTCTCCATGGTGTCCGCGAGCTTGAGCATCCGGTCCGTGTTGGCGGTCAGCTTGGCCAGGACCTTGGCGTCGCCCTTGAGCGGGCCTGAGGCCTCGACCGCGGCGTTCTGTGCCTTGAGGAGCCCCTCGATCTCGGCCTTGGCCACGCTGAACTGCTCGGGCGAGCGGGCCAGGGCGAGGCGGTCCGCGGCCTTGAGGAGCCTGGACATGGTGTCGCGCAAGGCCGCGCCCTCGGGCGTGCGTCCGTCCACCGCGTCCACCGCGCCCTGGGCGCGCTTGACGTCGGCCTTGACTCCTTCCGCGATCTCGACCGAGCCCTTGCCGACCTTGGCCTCCATGGACTTCTGGATCTGCTCGATGAGCCTGTAGGCGGAGGCGGACTTGGCGATCGAGGCCGTGGTCTCGCCGATGGTGAGCATGGGCTGCAGCGCCGCGCCGTCTCCCTCGTCGCCGAAGATCCAGTGCTTCCTGACGATGTCCTTGCCCACGAGCTTTTTCTCCGCGATCTTCGCCTTGAACTCCTCGTAGGTCATGAACTCGATCTTGGAGGCCACCTTCTTATAGGCGTTGAACTCGAGTCTAGCCTGGGCCTCAAGGTTCGACTGCACCGTGAGGAAGGTCACGCTCATCTTGTGGAAGGCGGCGTCCGCCTCCGCGATGGGGAGCAGGCCCTCGAAGACCATCATGGTCTTGCCGCCCCCGGTCTTGAGCAGGAGGAACTCCTGCACCGGGGTGCCGCCGCGGCCCATGAGGGTGATGAGCCCCATGGAGGTCATCATGGCCTCGAACTGCTCGGGCCTCCAGCTCGACAGGGGAGAGCCCTTGGAGTCGCGCACGGCCCAGGGCGCGGCTTCCATCTCCTTCAAGGCCGACCTGACCGCGTCGAACTCCGCGGGCGTGAGCACCGCCTTCTTCTCGTGGAGGGCGGTCATGAGATCCGCGATGGTGTTCCGGTAGGAGGAGCCCTTGCCCGCGATGGCGGGCGCGTTGGGATCCGTGGCCCCGGACCGCCACTTGCCCAGGCTGGCCTCGAAGGTGGTGATGAGGTCCGTGACCTTGGAGTTGGTCTTGAACTGCTCCCGGAGCGCGGCCAGGTTCTCCTTGGCCAGGCCGTCGACCACGCCGACCTTGTTGAAGGCGTTGAACCGCCCCTCGATGGCCTCGAAGTACTCGTAGAGCCGCGTCATGCTGAGCTTCTCGGCCACGCTGAGGTTGGGGGCGGTCTCGACCTTGCTCTTGAGGTCAGAGACCAGGTCCATGTACCCCTTCTTGTACATGGGGTGGCCTTCCTTCCTGTTGTTGGCCTTCCACTCGGCCGTGGCCAGCCACATGTCCTCGACCGCCTTCTCCAAGGCAGGGGATTGCATGGTCTTGTTCGCCCGCACAGCCTCGATGAAGGCCTTGCCCGCGGGCTTGGGCACGAGGTCCGCCTCGAAGTAGGGCTTCATGATGGCCTCGGCCGCGGCCGTGGCCTCCGGGGAGAACGAGATGCCCTTGACGGGCTTGAGCTTGACCGCGAGCGCCACCTCCCTCTTGATCGCAGGCGTCACCGACCCGAACCCAGGCAGGTCGGAGCCGGCCTTGATGGCGAGGATCTGCTCGACCAGGCCCTTCCTGGCCGCGAGGGATTCGATGAAGCGCTCGCCTGCCAGCAGGCGCACCTCGTCGTTCATGAAGAGCTTGCCGACCGTCTTGCCGTCGTCGAGCTTCGTGACCTTGAAGATCTCCAGGGGATTGAGGTCCCCGACCTTGGAGCCCTTGCCGCCCAGGGCCTCCACGAGCTCGGCGGACATGCCGGCCCGCTTGACCTCCTTGGTCACCTTCCAGGTGGCGCCCTCCTTGGATTCGCCGAGCCAGCGCAGGTCGAAGATCTGCTGGGCCACTGGGACGTTGGGCTTGCCCAAGAGGGGCAGCTCCGCGCCCTCGGAGGCGTTGGCGTACTCGTGCCGCCGTCCCTCGCGGTCGTATTCCTCCTGCCCCTGCTTGGCGCGCTGGGCATCGGCCGCAAGGACCTGATACTTGGCAGGATACACGGGCAGGGCCAGCCAGATGGCCGATTCCACCCACCAGTTCTTGACGTGCTGGGCCTTGCGGATGCGACGCTCGATGTCCATCTCGCCCTCGGTGCTGGCCCAGGACCTCATCTCCGCGACCTTTCCGACCGCGTTGCTGAAGAGCATGTACTTGGTGATGTTGTCCGCCATGCCGAGCGCGAAGGAGGCGACGAAGCCGCCCCTGCCTGCCCCGGCCAGGGTAGCGAGGCTCAGCTTCTCGGACACGGGCACGCCGAGCTTCTGCACGAAGGTACTCAAGGAGCCGACCGCGCCCTGCGACCCGATGACCTCGGCAGGCCAGGCCAGGACCGTGCCCTCGTAGGCCGAGGACGGCACCCCGATGTAGCCCAGCAGGGGATGCCAGGACTCGTTGGCCCAGACCACTCCTCCCTTGAAGCCCATCCCGGCGGCCTCCATGGCCCCGCCCAAGCCTCTGCGGAACGGAGAGTGGTCCTTGTCGTTGGAGATGACCCAGAGGTCGAATTCAGGCACGTATTCGTCCCATAGATGGCCGCCCACGGTAAAGAGGGAGCTGATGGACCCCGCTGTCGCGGTGAACGCGGCCTGCCGGGCCGCGGCATTGACGAACCGGACCCCGGAATAGGCCCCGTAGCGCCAGAGGCCGTTCAAGAGCGCGTTTTGGCTGACGTTCGAGATGTTCTGGGCCGCGGGGTTCAGGGAATCGAGCCGGATGGAGGCGTGCAGGGCCGTCTCTTCGATCATCTTCAAAGGAAGGCCCAGATAGGCGTTCTTGGCCAGCGGGGCGTTGAGCCAGCCCGCGAGCTTGGACACTCCGCTCATGGCCCCGCTCATGACCGGGGCGGCCAGGGCCAGGGCAGCCGCGTAGGTGATGTAGTTGCCCGCTGCATTGACCCACTGGTTGGTGCCGGAGACCTGCATGAGCAGGGACCGGGTCTCCCTGAGGGATCCCGCGACCCTGAGGCTCTCCGTGACCTTGCCGCCCGCCCCGGCCACGCCCGCCTCCATCCGGACATAGGCCGC
>JACRNU010000070.1 GCA_016234805.1 Elusimicrobiota bacterium | reverse complement strand
TTCAAATGGTGGGTCCAGTTTAAGAATGCGGCCGGCCAAATTGGCTGGAGCATGCAGCACGACAGCTTTCAGCACATCGACCCACCATGAGCCGCGGCGGAGTTACGGAACTGCCCCCCGGGACCGGGCCTCCCGCGGAGAGCGGGACAAGCCCAGTAACCGGTCGTGGTGGCGCCGAGCCTCCTCGACGCGGCCGAGCCCGAGCAGGACCGCTGTGAGGTTGGCGTGGGTGCCGGCCGCGTCCGGGGCGAGCGAGAGCGCTTTGGTCAGGTGATAGGCGGCGTCTTCGAGCCTCCCCAGGTTGAAGAGGTCCGCGCCCAGGTTGTTGTGGAAATGGGCCATGTCGGGCTCGGAGGACCCGCGCCGCTTCACGACCTGGTCGAGGTTGAACCGGGCCACGCCGTCATCAGGATGGCGGGCCAGTTGCTCCCTGAGGTGGATCATGGCGTCGTCGTCCCGGGACAGCTTCAGCAGGCCGGCTGCCAGGTTCACCCTGGCGGGATGGGAAGAGCTGTCCACGGCCAGGGTATGGGTCCAGAGGGAGACCGAGTCCTTCCAGACCCTGGCTTGGCGCAGGGTCGTCGTGCCCAGGGCCAGGAGGATAGCTCCCGAGACGCAGAAGAGCGCGGCCTTGCGGACCGGACCGGATCGGGCCAATCCTGCGGCCAGCAAGCCTCCTGCCGCCAGATAGAAGACCGCGCAGGCCAGGTACGCGTGCAGGTCCTGGGCGAACACGGGCCCAGGCCCCTTGAGCGCGAAGGGCGGCGCCACAGCGGCCAAGAAACAGAGCCACAAGACAGGCGCGGCTGGGAAGGACCTGCGCAGGACCACGGCGCCTGCGGTGACGGCCGCAGCCAGGGCTAGGGGCAACAGGGCCGCGATGCCGCCTTCGGCGCCTCTGGCGCCGAGCTCGTAGAGAGGGATGAGGTCCGCGGGCCAGACCGTTTTCCAGGCGTAGAGCATGGCCGCGCTGCCGGCTTCCACGGGCCGCAAGTGCAGTCCATACCCCGCGCCATGGATCTTGGCCGCTGCATTGGCCAGCACAACGGCAGCGGCGAGTACGGAGAAGGCCGCCAGCTCGGCCCACACGCGCCGGGGCGCGGTCCAGGCCGGAAGCCGAGCGTCCCGCCCGCCTTCGGTAAGGGCGTTGGCGGGGCGGGGCTCACGCTCGAAGCGTCGCAGAGGGAAGAAGTTGACCGCCCCCACGACCACGGGGAGGAACACTCCCTTCCAGCGAGAAAGCCCTGAAGCCGAGAAAGCGGCCAGGGAGAGCGCCAGCAGGACGTTCCGCCTGCGGCCTTCGCGCTCCACGGACTCGAGGTAGAGCGTCAAAGACAGCAGGAAGAACAGGGTCCCCAGAAGGTCGGAGAAACCGGTGGCCCACGCCACGGTCTCGACCTGGAGGGGGTGGAGGCCGAAGAGCAGGGAGGCGAACGCCGCGCCGCAGAGTCGGGCGAGGTCGTTCTCCGCTCGCCCGTCCTCGGAGGCGCCTGGAAGCTGGGGGGGGCGGGCTCGGACGGGAAAGACGAGCAGTTTCCAGGCCAGGAGGAGGAAGAGCCCGGTGTTGGCCGCGTGGAAGAGGGCGCCGGCGAGGTGGAACCCGAACGGCCGCAGTCCCTGGACCTTGATGATGACCGCGCAGCCCAGCCAGCCGAGGGGCTGGTAGGCGCTCATGTGATCCGTGGTGAGCATCCACTTCAAGGAGCCCCACCCGAGGTCCCTGATGCCCGGGTTCTCGAAGAGCATGGCGCGGTCGTCCCAGTTGACGAAGCCGTTAGCCAGGGAGGGCAGATAGACGAGGAAGGCGACGGCGGCCGCGGCCAGGGCCGCAGGGAAGAGGCGTGCCGGAGTCGGATCAGGAAGGCCGCGGATGGGGTCGGTCCGAGAAGGAGTCAATGGGGCTTGGCAGGGATGCGGTAGGCCTTCATCTTGCTTGCCAGGGCAAAGCGGGTCACGCCCAGCTGCTTGGCCGCCTCAACGGGGTTGAAGCCGCACGCCTTGAGCGTATCCGCGATGTGCCGCTTCTCGAGGTCCTGGAGCTTCTCTCCGGCCTTGCCCGCGGCAGGGCGGACCGCCTGGGTGAGGATCTCCGGGGGCAGGTCCTCGCAAGTGATGGCCGTTTCGGTCGCCATGATGAGGGCCCGCTCCATGGCGTGCTCGAGTTCCCGCACATTGCCGGGCCAGCGGTAGGCTTTGATGGCCTCGGCGGCATTCAGGGAGAAGCGCACGGCCCGTCCGCCGTTTTTCTTGCGGGCGTTGCGGAGGAAGTGCTCGGCCAGGGGCAGGATGTCCTCCGGCCGCTCCCGCAGAGGGGGGATCAAGATGGGGAAGACCTTGAGGCGGTAGTAGAGGTCGTCGCGGAACCTGCCCTCCTCCACGAGCCGGGAGAGGTCCCTGTTGGTCGCGGTCACGAGCCTGCCCGAGACCTTGATGGGGTGGTTGTCGCCGACCCGCCGGACTTCCCCGTCCTGCAGGGCGCGCAGGAGCTTGACCTGGAGGGACGGGGTCGTCTCGCTGATCTCATCGAGGAAGAGGGTCCCCCCGCTGGCTTCCTCGAAGAGACCGCGCTTGTTGCGCTCCGCGCCGGTGAAGGAGCCTTTCACGTGGCCGAAGAGCTCGCTCTCGAGCAGGCCCTCGGGCAGGGCTCCGCAGTTGATGGCCACGAAGGCCCCATTGCGGCGGGAGGACTTCTCGTGGATGGCCCGGGCGATGAGCTCCTTGCCCGTGCCGGACTCCGCACCTCGCCGAGGAGCCGGCGGTGCTCGATGGCCTTGTCGATGACGATGGCCAGCTCGTCGGGCTCGATGGGCTTGGTCATGTAGTCGTAGGCGCCGTTCTTCATGGCCGTGACCGCGGTGTCGATGGAGCCGTGGCCCGTGATGAGGATGACCTGGGTCTCGGGCTGGGACTGTTTGGCGATGCGCAGTATCTCGAGCCCGTCAGGGGAGCCGATGCGCAGGTCCGTGACCACCGCGTCGTAGTGCTGGGCCGCGACCTTCTGGGCCGCCTCCCGGCCGTTCCTCGCGGACACCACCTCGTAGCCGCGCCGCTTGAGGTCCAGGGCCATGAGCGTGGCGAGCGAGGCGTCGTCTTCCGCCAGAAGGATCCTGGGTCTGTCCATCATGCCTCCGTTTCGGGCAGGCGCACGGTGAAGACGGCCCCTTCGCCGGGCCGGCTCTCGACGCCGATCACGCCGCCATGGGCCTTGACGATGCGGTCCGCGGTGGCCAGGCCCAGGCCCGTCCCCTGCTGCTTCGTCGTGAAGAAGGGCTTGAGTATCTCGCGCAGGACCGGCTCCGGGATGCCGGGCCCGGTGTCGCGGACGCGGAAGAACACCCAGCCCGGCTCCCGCCCCGTGGTCACGGTGAGCTTGCCGTAGCCGTCCATGGCCTGCAGGGCGTTGACCATGATGTTCCAGACCACCTGCCGGACCTGGTCCGAGTCCATGGCGCAGGACTTCAGGGAAGGGTCGAGCGAAACGCTCACCCGGGTATGGCGCATGAGCTCCCGGTTGGACTGGGCGATGCCGAGCACCTCGGTGACCAGCGCGTTCAAGTCCGCGCGGGCGAGCCTCAAAGACGGGGGACGCGCGTAGGCCAAGAAGCCCGCGAGCACATCGGTGAGGCGCTTGCTCTCGCTGCGCAAGAGCTTCATCACCATGCCCTTGTCTTCGGGGGCGACAGAGTCGGTGGCCAGCTGGTTGGCCGCGATGACCACGGAGCCCAAGGGATTGCGGATCTCGTGCGCCACCACGGCCGCCATCTCGCCGATGTTGGCCAGGGCCTCGGACTGCGCGACCCGGGTCTTGAGGGAGAGCTGCTCCGTCATGTCCATGCCCACGGCCATGAAGCCGATGATGCCTTCGGCGCCTTCGGTATCGCGTATGGCCGTGATGGAGAGGAGCATCGGGATCTCCCGGCCGTCCTTGGCCTTGTTGACGATAGGCCCGCGCCAGAACCCCCGCACGGGGTCCGCGATGCCCTCCCACATGCGCTTGTAGAGCTCGGGAAGCGTGTGGTCGGAGCGCAGGATCCTCGGGTTCCGGCCGATGACCTCCTCGCGCCGGTAGCCGTAGAGCTTGAGGAAAGCCGGGTTGACCTCGATGATGTCGGCCTCGCGGTCGCAGTAGAACATGACGTCGTTGGAGCTGCCAATATGGTATATTGTATGAAACAGCGAGGTAAGTCCGCAAAGCGTCCGGAAATCCTCATGGAAAGCCCCAGCCTAAAAACCCTGCTCAAGGCCCAACTGAGGCCCGCCCTCATCGGACGGCTGCGCATGGCCGATTGGATCGAGATGCCCGAGCGCGAATTCGCGCTCGAAGTACGCAAGATCGAGAAAGACCCCCTCTTCCAGAAGCTCTTCTTCGGGTCCGACATGGGCCAGAGCGCCATCCGCCGCCAGCGCTGGCCCAGGTCCCGGATGGCCCTGGGCTTCGACGAGATCGGCTCTCGCGTCGCCTCCGGCGGAGAGCGGGCCCAAGTCGAGGGCATCCTCGACTCCAAAAACCGCCTCGTATCCCGGATCCGCAAGATGGGCCGAGAGGCCTTCGAGACCTATTTCCTGCATTCGGACGAGCCGCTCTCCATGGCCGAGATCTCCAAGCGGACCTCCCTCTCGGTGGAGGATGTCCGCCGCATCCACGACATGCTCCTGGAGATCGGCACCCAGGCCGAGTTCGAGGGCCCGCCGCCCGGATCCCCGTCCTCGAAGCGCTACACCTGCCTCGCCCGGGTCTGGACGGACGGCGGCGAGCCCTCCTTCGAGTTCTTCTCCCCCCACTGGGCCCGGGGCCGCTACCACATCCGCTACGACCTGGTGGAGGAGTGGAAGCGGGAAGGGACGCTCTCCTCGGACGAGCGCCGCAAGCTCCCCCGCCTCATCAAGCGCATCGAGACGGTCAACCTGAGGCAGAACACCGTGTTCCGCATCGTGGAGAGCCTCGCCAAGCTCCAGTCCGAGTATCTGACCACCCAGCAGGCGGATCAGAAGCGGCCCATCAGCCTGCGCCAACTCGCTCACCGGCTGGACCTGGCGCCCAGCACCGTGAGCCGAGCCCTCTCGGGCCGTTCCGTGATCCTGCCCTGGGGCCGGGAAACGCCGCTGATCACCCTGGTGCCGGGACGGCGCAAGGTCCTGCGCGAGATCCTCTCCCGCTGGCTCTCCGAGCCCGGGCACAGGACCGACGCGGCCCTGTGCCTGCGCCTGCGCGAGGAGTACGGCATCAAGGTCTCGCGCCGCACGGTCAACGCGGTGCGCAACGAGACCCAGTAACGGTGTCAGGCACCGCTTTAGACAGGGACGACCTTGATGGGGTGGCTGAGCTTCTGCTTGAGCACGCCCTCGATGGCCGCCAGCGTCCCGGCCCCGGCGCTCGGGCAGCCCCTGCAGGCCCCGTGGTAGGAGATGTAGATCTCCACGCCCTCGGGCGTGTCCTTCAAGTCCACGAGCTCCACGTCCCCGCCGTCGGCAGCGAGCATGCCGCGCACGGCCTCGTCGAGGACCTTCTCGACCGCCTTCATCTTGCGGACCGAGGTCATGGTGGCGAAGTCGTCGGACCCGGCCCCGGCTCGCATCCTCTCCTTGGCCATCTCCGCCCGGGTCTCGCGCAGGATGTCCACGAGGTAGTGCCGCCGCTTCTCGTGCCCGCCCGGAGCCACGCAGGACTTGCAGAAGCCGCCGGCCTTGGTGTAGTGCGTGATGTCCTCCACGGTCTTCAAGTCGTTCAATCGGATGGTTTCCTTGACCGTGCCCAGGGAGACCCGGCCGCACTCGCACACGATGGTCTCGGTCTCCAGGGAGGCCAGGTCCACGCCCTTATAGAGCGCGACCGCCTTCTTGATGACGTCGTAGGCCATGACGCTGCAGTGCATCTTCTGGGGCGGGACCGCGGGCGCGTCCGGCGTGTCCCGGAGCGCCTTCTCGACCTCGAGGTTGGTGATCTTGGACGCCTCGTCCACGGTCCGGCCCGTGCAGAGCTCGGCCATCATGTCGGATGAGGCGATGGCCGTGCCGCACCCGAAGCTCTTGAACTTGGCGGCCTTGATGATGTTGGTGCCGGCGTCCACGACCCAGTAGAGCCGCACCGCGTCCCCGCAGGCCTCGGCCCCGTGGTCGGCCACCACGAGCTTGCCGCCCAGCCCCGCGGCTTGGGCCTCGGTGATCTCCCCGCGGTTGCGGGGATTGTCCATGCGCTCCGAGACCTTCTTCGAATAGAACTCCCAGAGCGCTCCGCCGATGAGGTCGTCTTTGCCCATGTTCGACTCCTAGTACGCCGAAGAGATGGCCCGCAGGCGCTCGACCGCCTTGCGGAAGACCCGGACGGTCTCGTCCACCTCGTCCTGGGTCGTGAAGCGCGAGAGGCTCAGCCGGATGCCCGTGTGGGAGAGCTCGGGCCCGGCCCCGATGGCGGAGATGATGGGGCTGGCCTCCAGGGATTCCGAGGCGCAGGCGCTGCCCGTGGAAGCCGCGATGCCGGCCTTGTTGAGGTCCCAGAGCAGGGCCTCTCCCTCCACCCCGCGCACGCTGAGGAAGACCGTGTTGGGCGCCCTGAGCTCCCTCCGTCCCACGACCATGGTGTCCTTCAGGGAGAGCAGTCCGTCCTCGAGCCGGTCGCGCAGTCGCCGGACCTCTTTATCCTCGTACGGAAGATTCGAGACCGCGAGCTCCATGGCCAGGCCCATGCCCACGAAATTAGCCACGTTCACGGTCCCGGCGCGCTTGTTGCCCATCTGCTCCCCGCCGTGGAGCAGGGGCGGCAGCCTCAGGCCCCGGCGCACGAAAAGGCCGCCCGCGCCCTTGGGCCCGTGGAACTTGTGGGCGCTGAAGGTCAGGAAATCCACCGGGACCTCAGCCACGTCCACCTTGACCTTGCCGATGGCCTGCACCGCGTCGGTGTGGAACAGCACGCCCGCGTCGCGGCACACCTCGGCGATCTCCCGCACCGGGAAGAGGATGCCGGTCTCGTTGTTGGCCCACATCACGGAGACCAGGGCCGTGCGGGGCGTGATGGCGTCGCGCACCGCGTCAGCCTCCACCCGGCCGTCGTGGTTGACCGGAAGGAACGTCACCTTGGCGCCCAGAGTCTGAAGGAAGCGGGCCGTGTTGCCCACGCAGGGGTGCTCCACCGAGGTGGTGACGATGTGGTCCTTGGTCCCGCCGCGGATCTGGTCGAACCACACGCCCTTGAGGACCGTGTTGTTGCCCTCCGTGGCGCACCCGTTGACGATGACGTCGTCCTTGTCGGAGGCATTGATGCCCGCGTAGAGGCGGTTCATCGAGGTCCGCAATGCCGGGTGGACCTCGGTCCCGAACTGGTGCAGGGAGTTCGGGTTGCCGTACTGCTCGCAGAAGAACGGCTCCATGGCCTGCCGCACGAGGGGGTCTACGATGGTGGTCGCGTTGTTGTCGAGGTATATCCTGGTCATCTTCGCATCATTATAGAACATCAACCCGCTTCCGGTCGCAGGCAAGGCTCAATCCCGCTGATGATTTGATACCATTTCGCTATAAAAGGATTCATGTGAGAAATAGACTTTCCGAAACGTCCGAACGCTACGCCTTGGGCCTGGCGCGGTCGTTCTCCGATCGCCAGGTGCCGCAGGCCGGTCCGGGACGCCGGAGGCGCCTGGCGCGGTCGCTCACGGACCGCCAGGCGCCGGCCGCCCCCCCCTCGCCCCGTGTCTCCGCTCTCCTGGACCGGCTCGTCTCCCTGGGGATCAAGGGTTGGCCGGAGAGGATGACCCTGCATACCGGGCCCCTCCCGAGGGGCTGCGTGCCCTGCCTCAAAGGCCGGGGCAGTAATGTGAGCCTAACGACCCTGTGCAACAGGGACTGCTTCTTCTGCTTCAACCCGAAGCCCAGGGCGGACGACTTGAGCGTACACGGCCGCGGCGCAGGGTCGGTCGAGGAGGCAGGCCGCATCCTCGCGTCCCAGGCCCCGGCCAGCGTGGGCATCAGCGGAGGCGAGCCCCTGCTCTTCCCGGACCGCACCCTCGCCCTCATCCGGAAGGTCCGGGAGCGTCTTCCCAAAGCCTGGATCGATCTCTACACCAACGGCGGCCTTCTGACGCGGGACCTCCTCGAGCGGCTCAAGGCCGCGGGCACGGGCTCCCTCAGGATCAACCTCGCGGCCAACGCCTATGACACAAGCCCGGTACGGCTGGCGCTCCTGTTCTTCCCCGACCTCGCCGTCGAGATCCCGGTCATCCCCGGCCATGAGCCGAGGCTCCGGCGCCTCATGACGCGGCTGGAAGAACTCGGGGCGCGCCACCTCATCCTGCACGAGCTTTTCCGCTCCGGGCACAACGCGGACCGCCTGGACAAGGCGGGCCTGTTGCGGAGAGCCGCGCCCCGGCTCAGGCCGGGCCTGACATGGTCGGGCGAAGCGGCAAGCGGGGAGTCCTGCCTGCGCCTGCTCGCCTGGGCCATGGAGAAGAAGTTCCGGCTCGGGGTCTACTATTGCTCCACCGGGACCCAGGCATGGATCGCGGAGAAGGCGCTGGGATCGGGGGTGAGAGACGCTGATGCCTGATCAATACCGCTCGAACAGACCCATCGAGGAGCTCATCCAGGAGAGCCTGGCGCGCGGCGACGACTGGGGCATCCCTGAGCTCAAGCGCCGCCGAGCCGAAGCCATGCCCGGGCTCATCGAACTCTTCCAGGATAAGACCTTTCCCAAGCGCTGGTGGATCGCCCATGCCTTAGGCCTCCTGGGCGACCCCATCGCCGTGCCTGCGCTCGTGGCTGCGCTCGAGGAAGACACAGCCATCTCCCCCTGGGCCGTGTGGGCCCTGGCGGACCTCATGGACCCGCGGGCGGTCGCGCCCCTGATCAAGGCGCTCAAGAGCCCGAACCAGGAGATACGGGAGCGGGCGGCCCAGGTCCTGGGCAAGTTCCAGTGCGCGGGCAGCGTGGAAGCGCTCTGCGAGATCCTCCGCTCCGACCCTTCCTGGTACGTGCGGTGCCAGGCAGCCGGCGCCCTGGGCGCGCTCAAAGACCCTTCAGCGGTCCCCGCCCTGGTGGAGGCCCTGACCGCGAACATGGAGGATTGGAGCCATGTCGTGGATGCCGCGGCCGGCGCGCTCGCGGAGATCGACGCTCCCCTTTCCCTCAAGCCTCTCGTTGCCGCCCTTGGAAGGGCCCGCGAGTCCGGAGACGCCATCACGGTGGTCAACGCGCTCTCCTCCCTGTGCAGGCACGACCGGAAGCCGGTGCTCGAGGGGCTCGAAAGCCCGGACCCCGGGATCAGGACCGGCTGCGCCTCGGCGCTGTCTTCGGCCGGAGACCAGGACTGCGTGGCCCCCCTCCTGCGGCAGCTGAGCGACTCCCACAAGCCTGTCCGCGACGCGGCGCGCGCGACCCTCAAGGCCATGAAGGCGCGGGGCGTGAAGGCGGACCTGCCGTCCAAGGGCCTCGGAGAGGCGGCCAGGGATCTCGGCCGCCTCGTGATGGAGAACTACTTCGTCGCTCCCACCACGGAGGGCTTCAGCGCCTACCGCACCGGCTTCTTCGTCCACATCCTGTTCTCCATAGCGGTCTGCCTCGCCATGCTCCACCTCGTGACCCAGTTCCTCTTCCGTTCTCCGGCCGCGGGCGCGGCAGCAGGAGGCCTGACGGTCTTTTTTCTCTGGGGCGTCGGGGTCTGGGTGGGAGTCTTGAGCCATTACAACCCTCTCATCACTCTGGCCTCGGTCGTGGCCGTGGTCATCCTGGCCAAGGCGGTTGGTCCGACCGCGGGGATCGGCATCCTGGCCGGAGTTGCCGGCCATGGAGCGGCATTCGGTCTGGTCCGATTGATGCGCTTGGCCTATACCGGGTCCAGCGGGACCAAATAGCCGGAGAGGGCGCCGGCCCTGCCCTGCCGGCCGGTCAAGGGGCCAGGCACCAGCGGTTCTCTTCCATGGCCCAGCGCTCCGTGCGCTCGACCACCGAACCCTCGGCGAGCGTCCAGCGGCCGGAGATGAGCACGGTCCCGTCCACGAACTTGGAGTCGATGATCTCCATGGTGGATCCGGCTTCGGTCTGCGGGTCTTCCGCGGCCTGTTCCACGAAGACGCCCTTGCGGCCCTTGTACGGAGGTCCTTCCCTGGTGGCCGGGCACAGGCACGAGTCGAAGACGTCGTCGAACTCTCCCTGACGCATGAGCTGGTGGCAGAAGGAGAACTGCTCCCGCGCGCTCTCGATCATGAGGGATTCGGAAGTGGGAGGCGCTCCTGAAGGCCTGCTGGGTTTCGGGGCAGCCATGCCCTCCTCATGAGCGGCCGGGGCCTCTTCAGGGGCCGCTTGGGCCTCCTCCGGGTCGGTCTGGGCCGCTTTTGGGGCATGTTTGGCGCGCACTTTCTTCGGCATGCCCGGAAGCGCCATCTCCACCGGAGCGCTCCCAGCGTCCTCCGGAGAGACATCCATCAAGCCGGGAGCCCTCCGCACCCGCTTGTGGCGGGGAGCCGGGGCCGGGACTGGGGCAGTGGGTTCAGCCGAAACCAGGGGCCGCTCCCTAGCGGCGTGCGGAGGCGGCACTTCCTCGCTATAACGCTCGGTCGGAGGAGCTTTGCGTCGTCCGCGCTTTCGAGGCGCGGCCTCGGGAGATGGGACCGGGGTAGAAGGCAGCGGGACATCCACGGAGGGTGCCGGATCCGCTGGAACAACTGGAACGACAGGATGGCGGGCCCGCTTTTTGTAAAGCAGATAGCCTGACGCGGAGCCTCCGATCAGGACGCACGCGGCTGCAGCGGACAGCAGGAGTCGACGCCGGGAAGAGCGTTGTGCCGGGGACCCGGCCGCGGGCTCGACCGGCTGTAGAGCCGGAAACGCGGGCTTGGTCACAAGATCAGCGATGACGGGAGAGGGTGTAGCCTGGGCGATCCTGCCCATGCCTCCGGAGAGCGGGCCGCCGCCCATAGGCCCCCCGCCAATCGGGACGCCGCCCATCGGGCCCACTCCAATCGGGCCTCCGCCAATCGGGCTGCCGCTCATCGGGCCCTCAGGCCGCTGGGCCGCCATGGGACCGGCGCCCGGGGCAGGCCCGGGCATGGGCTTCCATGCCGGCGGCGGAGGGGGAGCCTTCCCATCCAGGCGGGCTCCGCAGCCGTTGCAGAAGACCGCGCCATCGGGATTGGAACGGCCGCAGGCCGGGCACTTCACCGGCGGAGCAGCGGGTTTGGGCTTGAGCAGGGCTTCCCTCAGCTCGTCGTAGTTGACCGCCGGCTTCCAGTCTTCCGACCTCTGGGAACCGGCTGGGCAGACCACGCTTTCCGTGGCAAAGCCCGGTTGCTTGAGCAGGTCAGAGACCTCGAGAGGTCCTTGGATGGCCTTGCCGTCGTAGTAGAAGAATCTCACACCGCCCACCAGTGTAGAGGACGGATGCTATATCTTTGTTGCGGAAAACAAGCCCTTTCCGGGGTCAGGAACGGACCGCTGCCTGGGAGCGGCCGAACTCATAGCCCTTCTTCAACGCCCTGGCATTGAGGTCCTCGGTGCCCTTGGGCACGGAGTCGAGCACGGCCTTCTCCATCGCCTCGTAGGAGACAATGCCGGTCGTGCCCGCGAAGAAGCCCACCATGACGATGTTCAGGACCAGGCGCCGGCCCAGCTCCTCGGCGAAGCGCGTGGCGGGGATGCCCACCGCCTTGACGCCCGCGGGGAGGTTCTTGTCCGGGTGCACGAGCTCGCTCTCGTAGAGGACCAGGCCGCCGGGCTTGAGGCTGGGGGCGAAGAGCTTGTAGGCGTCCGGGGACATCAGCACGAGGATGTCGGGATTCTTGACGTAGGGATAGCCGATGGTGTCGTCGGAGACGATGACTTGGGCGCTGCACGCGCTGCCCCGGGCTTCGGGCCCGAAGGCCTGGATCATGGTGGCGTGCTTGCCCCCGTAAATGGCCGCGGCCTTGCCGATGATGCTCCCGCACAGGATGACGCCCTGGCCGCCCAACCCTCCGACCCGGATCTCAGTCTTCGGCATGGCCGACTCCTTGATAGTCGTTGATGACGCTGGTGTAGTGGCGCGTCATGGCGTCGAGCCAAGTCGGCCGCTCCCGGTCCACGAACTTGCCCACCACGATGTCGCCTTGAAAGGTGAGTCCCACCTCCCGGGTGTCCGCCCCGTCCTTGATCGTGCTGCGCTCCTTGTAGTACTTGACCTGGTCCACCCCGTCTCCGAGCTTGTTCCTGCGGGAATATAGGGTCGGGCAGGGGGCCAGTATCTCGATGAAGGAGAAGCCCCGCTTGGCCAGCCCCTCCCTCATGGAGCGGATGAGCTGCCGCACGTGGAACACGGTCCAGCGCGACACGTAGACCGCGCCGCAAGCCTCGGCGAGGAACGGCAGGTTGAAGGACGGCTCGAAGTTGCCGTAGGGCATGGTGGTCTGGGTCGCGCCCAGGGGCGTGGTGGGCGCCACCTGGCCGCCCGTCATGCCGTAGGTCCCGTTGTTGATGCAGATCACGGTCAGATCCATGTTGCGCCGGGCCGCGTGCACGAAGTGGTTGCCGCCGATGGCGAAGAGGTCGCCGTCGCCGGAGTAGACCACGACCTTGAGGCTGGGGTTGCCCAGTTTCAGGCCCGTGGCGAACGGGATGGCCCGGCCGTGCGTGGTGTGGAAGGAGTCCAGGTTCATGTACCCGGCCACGCGGCCCGTGCACCCGATGCCTGAGACGATGGCGACCTTGTCGAGATCGAGCTTGGACTCGGTCAGGGCCCGGGCGAAGCAGTTGACCGTGGACCCGATGCCGCACCCTGGGCACCAGATGTGCGGGAGGCGGTCCTGCCGCAGATAAGGAAGGACTGGATTCTCGGCCTTCATGGTCTCGTTCATGGTCTCCCTCCCACGACCTTGGCCGCATTCCCAACGGCGCTCGGAAGCGGCATTTCCTCGCCTAAGGCTCGGTCAGAATCGACCATTCCCTCGCTAGGCTCGGTCATCGGACTGCCCTCTGGGGCGCGGGCGCCCCCTTCCCTGAAGCGGCTAGGATCTTGTCGAGGATGACCTGGGGCTCGTGCACGGTGCCGCCCGGATGCGGGATGGACACCACAGCCGCGCGGCCCAGGACGGCGCGCTCCACTTCCAGGACCATCTGGCCCATGTTGAGCTCAGGCACGACGAAGGCCTTCACGCGCTCGGAGAGCTCGGCGATGAGGGCCGCTGGGAAGGGCCAGCAGATGACCAGGCGCAGGTGCCCGACCTTGACGCCCTTGCGCCGAGCCTCCTCCACCGCGGCCTGGGCCACGCGCGAGGTGATGCCGAAGGAGACCACCACGACCTCGGCGCCCTCCACCCCGTCCTGGCGGACGTCCACCAGCTCGTCCTTGCGCAGGCGGATCTTGTTGAGTAGGCGCTCCACGAGCTTCTTCTGGGCCGCGGCGTTGAGGGCCGGGTAGCCCCGCTCGTCATGGGTGAGCCCCGTGATGTGGATGCGGTGGCCGTCCCCGGCCTTCACCAGGTCCGGGACCATGTCCGGGCCGGCCTCGTAAGGCTTGTACTCGCCGGGCTTCTTCTTGGACCAGCGCCGTTCCGTGATCTCGATCTTGGAGGCCTCCGGGATGGCCACGCGCTCGACCATGTGGCCCACGACCTCGTCCATCATGAAGAAGACCGGGACCCGGAAGGTCTCGGAGAGGTTGAAGGCCTTGATCATCAGGTCGAAGCTCTCCTGCGGGGAGTTCGGGGAAAGGGCGATGATCTCGTAGTCGCCGTGGGAGCCCCACTTCACCTGCATCATGTCCGCCTGGGCCGGCAGGGTGGGCAGGCCCGTGGAGGGGCCGCCGCGCTGCACGTCGACGAAGACGCAGGGGACCTCGGTGAAGGCCGCCAGGCCGATGTGCTCCATCATGAGGGAGAGGCCCGGGCCCGAGGTCACGGTCATGACCTTCTTGCCGGCCCACATCGCGCCCTGGATGGCGATGGACGAGGCGATCTCGTCCTCCATCTGGATGAAGATCCCGCCGATGTGCGGGATGCGCTGGGCGAAGCGCTCCACGACCTCGGTGGAAGGGGTGATGGGGTAGCCCGCGATGAACCTGCACCCGGCTGCCAGGGCGCCTTCGCAGGCCGCGTGGTCGCCGTCGATGAAGTGGATGCCCGTCAGAACGCCCTTGGGGTCGGCTTTCATTTCTGTTGTGCCTTCTCGAGGTCCTTGAGCCGGATGCCGAAGATGGCGAAGTCCGGGCAGTAGAGCCCGCACATGTCGCAGCCCACGCACGCCTCCGGCTTGGTGAGCACGGGGTAATGGTAGCCCTTGGCGTTGAACTCCTTGGAGAAAGCCAGACACTTGGTCGGACAGAAGTCGATGCAATAGGAACAGCCTTTGCATACCTCGATGCGGACGAACACGGTGCCTTTGCCTTTCGCCTGGGGGGTTTCGCTCATGGATGGTTTCCTGATTCCATTCTTCAATTTATGAAGGCTGGTGTCAAATACTCCTCGTGGAGCGGGGTGGGTTGGAAAGGAACCGCCCCCTGCCGGGACCACCGGCAGGGGGCAGCGTCCCGGGAGAAGACCGCTAGGCGGTCGCTTCCACCTTGCACTCGGCCACGGTGGCCTTGACCGCTTCCACGGTCTTAGCCAGCATGGCCTTCTCAGCGTCGTTGAGGGAGATCTCGTAGACCTTCTCCACCCCGCCCGCGCCGATGCGCACGGGCACGCCGATGAACAGGCCCTGGACGCCGTACTGGCCGGAGCAGTGCGCCGCGCAGGGGAGCACCCGCTTCTTGTCTTTAAGGTAGGACTCGGCCATGACGATGGAGGCCCAGGCCGGGCTGAAGAACGCGGAGCCCCTGCCGAGGAGCTTGACGATCTCGGTCCCGGCCTCCTTGGTGCGCTCCACGATGCGGTCGATGGCCGCCTTGTCGAGCAGGTCGGTGAGGGGCACGCCGCCCACCGTGGTCAGCCTGGGCACGGGCACCATGGTCGGGCCGTGGCCGCCGAGGACCGTGCCGGCCACGTCCTCGATGGACACGTTGAGCTCCATGGCGATGAAGGCGCGCCAGCGCGCGGTGTCGAGCACCCCTGCCTGGCCCACGACCTTGCTCGGCGGCAGGCCGGAGACCTTCTGGAAGACGTAGACCATGGCGTCGAGGGGGTTGGTCACGATGACGCAGAAAGCATTGGGGGCGTGCTGCTTGACGCCCTTGGCCACTTCCGAGATCGTCTTGATGTTGATGGCCAGGAGGTCCTCGCGGCTCATGCCGGGCTTGCGCGGGACTCCCGCGGTCACGATGACCACGTCCGCTCCGGCGATGTCCTTGAGATTGCTCGTCCCGGTGACGTTGGCGTCGTAGTTGCCGCAGGGCGCCATCTCCATGAGGTCCAGGGCCTTGCCCTTGACGCAGCTCTCCATCTCGGGGATGTCGTAGATCACGACGTCGCCGAGCTCCCTCTGGGCCGCCAGCATGGCCAGGGTCTGTCCGATCTGTCCGCCGCCGATCAAGGCTATCTTCTTTCGCATGCTCTCAGTTCTCCTCTATGATATGGGTTCGCTGTCCGGCCTCCGGGCCGAGTCCCAAGGGCGCCATATGTCCCGATTCTAGTATAGAATCCGACCTGATGGCCACACTATTTTCTTTTCCAGCAAAGGTTGTATAATCGGCCTGTTATGGAAACTCTTTCACGCATCGTCACCTCCTCCATCGGCCGGAAAATGATGGTCGCCGCCCTGGGCCTGCTCCTGTGCGGATTCCTCGGCGGCCACCTGGCCGGGAACCTGCTCCTGTTCGTGGGCCCGGGAGCCTTCAACGCGTACGCGCATCACCTGGAGACCTTCCCGCTCCTGCTGCCGGTCGAGCTCGGCCTGGCTTCCATCATCCTCCTGCACGCTGCAGTGACGGTCTACCTCTGGTTCACGGCCCTGGGGGCGAGGCCGGTCGGTTACGCCGTCTCGGTCAGCAAGGGAGGCAGGACCTGGGGCTCATCCACCATGATCTACACCGCGGTCCTCATCCTGGTCTTCATCGCGGTCCATGTCCTCACCTTCAAGTACGGGACGCGGCCGAGCCCGGAGGACCTCTACGGCTTGGTCATGGGCTACCTCGGGGACTGGCGGTGGGCCGTGTTCTACAGCCTCGTGATGGGCTGCATCGGCCTTCACCTGAGCCATGGGTTCTGGAGCGCGTGCCAGACCTTCGGCCTCGACCACCCGAAGTACGCGCCAGCCATCAAGGCCGCGGGCACGGCGTTCGCCGTGGCCGTGGCCCTGGCCTTCGCTTCCATCCCGGTCTGGGCATGCTTTATCAAGGGAGGGAGACCATGAAGCTCGACGCCAAGATCCCCGACGGACCTCTCGAGAACAAGTGGGACAAGGCCCGGTTCGAGCTCAAGCTCGTCAACCCGGCCAACAAGCGCAAGTTCGACGTCATCGTGGTGGGCACGGGACTGGCCGGCGCCTCGGCCGCGGCCGCGCTCGCCGAGCTCGGGTACAACGTCAAGGTCTTCTGCATCCAGGACTCCCCCCGCCGCGCCCACTCCATCGCTGCCCAGGGCGGCATCAACGCGGCCAAGAACTACCCCAATGACGGGGACTCGGTCCGCAGGCTCTTCTACGATACGGTCAAGGGCGGGGACTACCGCGCCCGCGAGGCCAACGTCTACCGGCTCGCCCAGGTCTCCAACGCCATCATCGACCACTGCGTGGCCCAGGGCGTGCCCTTTGCCCGGGACTACGGAGGGACCCTCGACAACCGGTCCTTCGGCGGGGCCCAGGTGTCGCGCACCTTCTACGCGCGCGGCCAGACCGGCCAGCAGCTGCTCCTGGGCGCCTACTCGTCTCTCATGCGGCAGGTCGGGATGGGGAGCGTCAAGGTCTTTTCCAGGCGGGAGATGATGGATGTGGTGATGGTCGACGGCGCGGCCCGAGGCATCGTGGTCCGAAACCTCATCGATGGGAAGATCGAGTCCTACGCGGCCCACGCCGTGCTGCTGTGCACCGGTGGCTACGGCAACGCCTTCTTCCTGTCCACGAACGCCAACTCCTGCAATGTGGGCGCGGCTTGGAGCGCGTACAAGCGCGGGGCGGCGTTCGCCAACCCGTGCTTCACGCAGATCCACCCCACCTGCATCCCGGTCTCCGGGGAGCACCAATCCAAGCTCACGCTCATGTCCGAGAGCCTGCGCAACGACGGACGCGTGTGGGTGCCAAGAACCGCAGGAGACCGGAGGTCTCCTGCGGAAATCCCGGAATCCGACCGGGATTACTACCTGGAGAGGATCTATCCTGCATTCGGAAACCTGGTCCCAAGAGACGTCGCTTCGCGTGCCGCGAAGAGAATGATCGACGAGGGCAAGGGCGTGGGCAAGACGGGCCTGGCGGTCTACCTCGACTTCGCGGATTCCCTCAAGCGGCAGGGAGAGGCGGTCATCAAGGAGAAGTACGGCAACCTCTTCGACATGTACCACCACCTCACCGACGAGGACCCCTACAGGGTCCCCATGCGCATCTACCCCGCGGTGCACTACACCATGGGCGGGCTGTGGGTGGACTACAACCTCATGACCACCATCCCGGGCCTGTTCTGCCTGGGCGAGGCGAACTTCTCGGACCACGGCGGCAACCGGCTCGGAGCCTCGGCCCTCATGCAGGGCCTTGGGGACGGGTACTTCATCATCCCGTACACGCTCGGCGGCTACTTCGGCGGCACCAAGCTCCCGAAGGTGGACACGAGCCACCCGGCGTTCGCCCCGGCCGAGGCCGGAGCGCGCGGCCGCGTGCAGAAGATGCTCTCCATCAAGGGCAAGCGCACCCCGGCCTCCTTCCACAAGGAGCTCGGCAAGATCATGTGGGACAAGTGCGGCATGTCGCGCAACGCCAAGGGCCTCTCCGAGGCGCTGGCGCAGATCCCGAAGATCCGGGAAGAGTTCTGGAAGAGCGTGTCCGTGACCGGCTCGGGCGACGGCTTCAATCAGACCCTTGAGCGGGCTCTGCGCGTCGCCGACCACCTCGAGTTCGCCGAGCTCCTGGTCCGCGACGCCTTCGAGCGCCGCGAGTCGTGCGGCGGCCACTTCCGGGAGGAGAGCCAGACCCAGGACAACGAGGCCAAGCGCGACGACGCGGATTTCTGCCATGTCGCGGCCTGGGAGCACGCGGGTCCTGGCAAGGACCCGGTCCTGCACAAGGAGCCGCTCAAGTTCGAGAACGTGCATCTGGCGCAGAGGAACTACGCGTAAGGGTCCACGGGAGGGAAATCATGAAAGTCACTCTCAGAGTCTGGCGGCAGAAGGGTCCCGAAGCGGCCGGGTGCTTCGAGTCGTACGACGCCGAGGTCCCCTCCACGGACATGTCGTTCCTGGAGCTCCTCGACACGGTCAACGAGGGCCTCATCGCGAAAGGAGAGGACGCCATCGCCTTCGACCACGACTGCCGCGAGGGCATCTGCGGCATGTGCAGCCAGGTCATCGACGGCCAGGCCCACGGCCCGGACAAGGCCGCGGCCACCTGCCAGCTTCACATGCGCAAGTTCAAGGAAGGGGACGTCATCACGGCCGAGCCTTTCCGGGCCAAAGCCTTCCCCATCGTCAAGGACCTCGTGGTGGACCGCTCGGCATTGGACCGCGTCATGTCCTGCGGCGGGTTCATCTCCATCAACACCGGGGCCGCGCAGGACGCCAACTCCATCCTCGTTCCCAAGGACGACGCTGAGAAGGCCATGGACGCCGCTGCCTGCATCGGGTGCGGGGCCTGCGTGGCGGCCTGTCCGAACGCCGCGGCCATGCTTTTCGTGGCTGCCAAGGTCTCGCAGTTCGCGCTCCTGCCCCAGGGCGGCCCGGAGCGGGCCCGCCGGGTCCTGCGCATGCGAGCGGCCATGGACAGCGAGGGCTTCGGCCACTGCTCCAACGAGGCTGAGTGCGAGGCCGTGTGCCCCAAAGAGGTCCGTCTCTCCAACATCGCCCGGCTCAACAGGGAATTCCTGAGAGCCGTCATCGTCTCGCCCGAATAGGACATCGACCAGAGGCAACCATGAAACTACTGGAATACGAAGCCAAAGAGATCTTCGCGAAGTACGGCATCCCGGTGCCGCGGAGCGGGGGCGTGATCACGGACGCCGCCCAGCTTGCCGAGGCCCTCAAGAAGGCCGGGGACGGCCCCTGGGTGCTCAAGGCCCAGGTGCTGGCCGGCGGCCGCGGCAAGGCGGGCGGGGTCAAGATCGCCAAGACCCCAGCCGAGGCCGAGGCCATCGCCAAGGCCATGGTGGGCATGAAGATGGTGACCCACCAGACCCACGGCAAGGCCCTGACCGTAGCCGAGGTGCTCGTCAACAAGTGCTCGGACATCAAGCGCGAGATCTACATAGCCGTGGCCATGGACCGCAAGGGCGAACGGCCCATGGTCATCGCCTCGGCCGAGGGCGGGGTGGCCATCGAGGAGCTCGCCGTGTCCAAGCCCGAGGCCATCCTCAAGGTCCCCCTGGACGCGGTGCGCGGCATCGAGCCCTTCCAGGCCCGGAGCCTGGCCTTCAAGCTCGGCATCCCGGCCAAGGAGCTCCGCTCCTTCACGGCGTTCGTGACGGCCCTGGCCAGGATATTCATCGACCTCGACGCCAGCCTCGTGGAGGTCAACCCCCTCATCATCACCCCGGACGACAAGATCGTGGCGCTCGACGGCAAGATCGTCACGGACGACAACGCCCTCTTCCGGCAGAAGGCCCTGGCCGAGCGGCCGGACCACGAGGCCACGGACCTCGAGCTCGAGGCCAAGAAGGTCGGCATCAACTACATCGGCCTCGACGGCGACATCGGGTGCATGGTCAACGGCGCGGGCCTGGCCATGGCCACCATGGACACCGTGGCCCTGGCCGGCGGCATGCCGGCCAACTTCCTCGACGTGGGCGGCGGCGCGACCACGGAGCAGGTGACCGCGGCCTTCAGGATCATCCTCACGGACCCCAAGGTCAAAGCCGTGCTCATCAACATCTTCGGCGGGATCATGAAGTGCGACGTCATCGCCCAGGGCGTGCTTTCGGCGGTCCAGAAGGTCGAGTTCAAGGTCCCCCTCATCGTGCGCCTCGAAGGGACCAACGTGGAGCAGGGCCGCGAACTGCTCAAGAAGTCCGGCCTCAGGCTCACGGCCGCGGACAGCCTGTGGGACGCGGCCCAGAAAGCGGTATCGGCCCTCAAGGAGAACAAGCAATGAGCATTTTACTCAACAAGGACACGCGCCTCGTGGTCCAGGGCTTCACCGGCGAAGCCGGCACCTTCCATGCCAAGCAGTGCATCGAGTACGGCAGCAAGGTCGTGGCTGGCGTGACCCCGGGCAAGGGCGGGACCCAGCACCTCGGCGTGCCGGTCTTCAACACGGTCGAGGACGCGGCTATGGCCACGGGCGCCAACGCCTCCCTCATCTTCGTGCCGCCGCCGTTCGCCGCGGACTCGATCCTCGAAGCCGCGGCCGCGGGCATCAAGGTCATCGTCTGCATCACGGAAGGCATCCCCGTGCTCGACATGGCGCGCGTCAAGAAGGCCCTCGCGGGCCGGCCGCTACCCGTGCTTGGCGGAGGCGGCACGCCCGCGCCAGAAACGCCGGGCGCGGGCAGGCCTGTCCGGCTCGTGGGCCCCAACTGCCCGGGCGTCATCACCCCGGGACAGTGCAAGGCCGGCATCATGCCGGGCTACATCCACAAGCCCGGCCATGTGGGCGTGGTGTCCCGGTCCGGGACCCTGACCTACGAGGCGGTCTGGCAGCTGACGGGGCAGGGCCTGGGGCAGTCCACGGTGGTGGGCATCGGCGGCGACCCCATCGCGGGCTCGAACTTCACGGACATCCTCAAGCTCTTCCAGGCGGACCCTGAGACCAAGGCCGTGGTCCTCATCGGCGAGATCGGCGGCACCGCCGAGGAGGAGGCCGCGGCCTACATCAAGGCCGAGATGGACAAGCCCGTGTTCGCCTTCATCGCGGGCCGCACCGCGCCTCCGGGCCGCAGGATGGGGCACGCCGGAGCCATCATCGAGGGAGGCTCGGGCACTCACGCGTCCAAGGTCAAGGCCCTCGAGGCAGCCGGCATCACGGTCGTGGAGAACCTGAGCAGCATCGGCGCGACCGTGGCCAAGGCCCTTGGCGCGGCGTTCGCCGGGTCCCGGTAGCCGGCCGCGGTCACCTGGCTTCGGGCATGGGACTTTGGGCCCATGGAGTCCTGGGCTTCTGGACCCATGTCGGCGTCCCTTGAACGCCGTATCCTATCCCTGATCCATGGCTAGCCCGCGCTTGTTCGCGGCCCTCGCGGCCGCTGTCTTGCTTCGCTGTCCGGCCGCTTTTGCTGAGCCGGTCTACGATGACGACGACCGGAGGGACCCTTCCGAGGTCAGCGACCGCGACTTGCTCGGCCTGGCGGATTCCACGGTCGCGCTCTTCCCATCCGACAGCGTGACGGTCCGCGGGGGATGGGCGGAACTAGCGACCAAGCCATACGGCGAGAAGATCCCCCTTTGCGAGGGCGAGAGGTTCGCGGGGCAAAAGGTGGGAGCGGACTGCTCCGGAGCCCTGGTCACTCCGGACGTGGTCGCGACCGCGGGCCACTGCGTCAAGAGCAAGGCCTCCTGCGGCCGGATCTCCTTCGTGTTCGGATTCAAGGCCGGCAGGAACGGCAAGACCCCGGAGCGGGTGCCGGCTTCAGAAGTCTACTCCTGCCAAAGCCTGATCGATAGGGCCTCGGATGCCAAGACCGGCGAGGATTGGGCTTTGGTGTCTCTTGACCGGCCTGTGCTGAGGCACTCCGCCCTTCCCCTCCGCGCCGCTGCCATGGCCCAGGATGACCCGGTGCTCGTGATCGGGCACCCGCTCGGCCTGCCCGCCAAAGTGGCCGGGGGCGGCAGGGTGCGCGACGCAGGCCGCGGCCCGGTGTTCACCACGGACCTCGACACCTTTCACGGCAACTCAGGAAGCCCGGTCTTCCACGCCGGCTCCCTCAAGGTGGCCGGCATCCTGACCCGCGGCGAATCCGATTTCGACGCCGTGCTCGGACCGGATGGCAAGAAATGCCTCAGAACCAGGGTCTGCAGGAACGGAGCCTGCAGCGGAGAGATCGTGACCAAAGCCTCCGCGTTCTCGCCGGCCCTGGCCCGCTACCTCAAGGCCGCCGCCATCCGGTCTTCCGCCTGGACCGGGCCCCCTGCCGCCCACGCCTTTCCTGATGGCGCAGGGGACGCTCGGCCTCCGGCCTGGACCGCGCCCCGGCTGGGGAAGTCCCTGCCCATCGAAGGGTTCGCGGACCCCGGCTTCGACGCCCTCAAGTAGATGGATGACCTCGACGCTCTTCTCAAGGCCGCGGGCATCAAGCGCGAGTCAGTCGAGGAATCCTTTACCCGCTCCGGCGGCCCCGGCGGCCAGAACGTCAACAAGGTCGAGACCTGCGTGGTGCTCAAGCACAGGCCGACCGGCATCGTGGTGCGCTCCTCTTCCGAGCGGAGCCAATCCCGGAACCGGCGCCTGGCTTGGCTGAGGCTCATCCAAGCGGTCGCGGACCGCAAGCGCTGCCTCGAGGCTGCCCGACGCGACGCGCTCGAACGCGAGCGCCGCAAGCGCAGGCCCAGGCCCCGGGGACTCAAGGAGAACATCCTCCGCCACAAGCGCCACCGCTCCGAGACCAAGAAGAACCGCGGCCGGGTCGATCACGACTGAGGCCTGCCGGACCAGCCGCGACCGAAGCCTGCCGACTCGGCCGCTCCACAGGACGCGATCGGTCGGCGTCCCATCGGCGGATCAGAATCAAGCGGTATTCCAGGCCGACATCCGGTAGTTGTCCCCAAACATACGGTACCGTATGTTTGGGGATAACTTTCCGCAGGAGTGGCCCAGCTACAGACTCGTTTTACGATGAGTTCGGATGCCTTGGTCGGCGTGTTGCATTGTCATGGTATGGGGATATCCCCAACGATCCCGGCCCGACCTCGTTGAGAGGGACAGGGGCGTTTGATATGATTCTTTCTTTGACATGAACCCGGAGACCGGACGACCATGAGCCGAGTCGAATCCCATCCTGTCCTCGCCATCCCCCCTCTCGAACTGGTCGCGTTCGAGTTCGCGGGCAAGCCCCTGACCGGGCGCAAGGGCGAGGTCATCTCCAGCGCCCTGTTCAGCCACGGCATCCGGGTCTTCGGCACCCACCCGCACGACGGTTCGCCCCAGGGCATCTTCTGCGCCAACGGGCAGTGCTCCCAGTGCCTGGTCATGGCGGACGGAAGGCCGGTCAAGGCGTGCATGGTCCCCGTGCATGAGGGAATGAAGGTCCAGCCCCTCGCCTCCCACCCGGAACTGCCCATGATGTCGAGCGCGGACCTGCGGCTCGGAGACATCGAAGACCTGGCCTGCGACCTGCTCGTGGTGGGCGGCGGGCCCGCCGGCATGGGCGCGGCCATCGAGGCCGCGGACGCGGGGCTCTCCGTCATCCTCGTAGACGACAAGGAGACTCTCGGTGGCAAGCTCGTCCTGCAGACCCACCTCTTCTTCGGCGCGGTGGCGGAGTGCTACGCCGCCACGCGCGGGGTGGACATCGCGGCCATCCTGGCCTCCGAGGTGGCCAAGCGGCCCTCCATCAATGTCATGACCGGGACCATGGCCGTGGGGGTGTTCATGGACGGCAAGGTGGGCGTGGCCAACGACAGGGCCTACCGGCTCGTCACCCCGAAGTCCCTGCTCGTGGCCGCCGGAGCCAGGGAGAAGGCCCTGAGCTTCCCGGGCTGCGACCTGCCCGGAGTCTACGGCGCGGGAGCGTTCCAGACCCTGCTCAACCGGGACCTGGTCCGTCCCTCGGAGAAGCTCTTCGTGGTGGGCGGCGGCAACGTGGGCCTCATCGCGGCCTACCACGCGCTCCAGGCCGGCATCGGAGTCGTGGGCCTGTGCGAGGGGCTCCCCGAGGTGGGCGGCTACTGGGTCCACGCGGACAAGATCCGGCGCATGGGCGTGCCTATCCACACGGAGACCAGCGTGGTGAGCGCCAACGGCACGGACCGGGTGGAGTCCGTGACCGTGGCCAAGGTGGACAAGGCGTGGGACATCATCCCAGGCACGCACCGCACCTTTGCCTGCGACACCCTCCTGCTCGCGGTCGGGCTCGAAAGGGTCAGCGAGCTCCATGACATGGCCAAGGCCGCGGGCCTGGACTGCCACCTGGCAGGCGACGCTGAGGAGATCGCGGAAGCCTCGGCAGCCATGTTCTCGGGCCGGGTCACGGGCCGCAGGATCGCCTTCCTTCAGGGCAGGCAGGTGGACATCCCCAAGAGGTGGGAGGAGATGACCTCGCTCCTCAAGTCCAAGCCCGGCCGCGAGGACCTCGTGGTCCTGGACCCGGGCCTCTCCGCGGGCAGGAAGATCTTCCCCGTGATCGGGTGCAGGGAAACCATCCCCTGCAACCCCTGCTCCGAGGTCTGCCCCCACGGCCGCCTGGCCATGCCCAAGAAGGGAGACATCCTGCCCAGGGCGGATTTCTCCGGGGAGTGCATGGCTTGCGGCAAGTGCGTGGCCAACTGCCCGGGCCTGGCCATCTCTCTGGTGGACATGACGGAGCGGGCTGGCGGCAAGGCCCGGGTCACCGTGCCCTTCGAGCTGCCTGGCAAGCTTGCGCCCGGTGAGACCGTGGAGGTCATGGGCTGGAAGGGCGAGGAGCTCGGCCAGGCCCGAGTCCTCGAGGTCTACGATCGCCAGGGCCGCTCTCCCTGCAGGTCCGCGTGTCCGGCCGAGGTGCGGGCTCAGGGCTACATCCAGCTCATCATCAGAGGCCTCTACACCGAGGCCTTCAGCATGCTCAGGCGCGACCTTCCCCTCCCCGGGGTCTGCGGACGAGTATGCTATCACCCTTGCGAGGAGGACTGCGTGCGGGCCAAAGTCGACGAGCCTGTGGCCATCTGCGCCTTGAAGCGCTTCGTCTCGGATTGGGCCAGGAAGGCCGATCTCCCGGTCCGGCCCCTTCCGGTCACCAAGCCGGAGAAGGTCGCGGTGGTCGGGTCCGGCCCTGCAGGCCTGGCCTGCGCCAACGAGCTCTCCCACCGGGGCTATTCCGTGACCGTGTTCGAAGCCGCGGACAAGGCAGGCGGCCTCCTGCGCTGGGGCATCCCTCCTTACCGCCTGCCTGACGATGTCCTAGACTACGAGCTGGGCCTCCTGGCCAAGCAGGGCATCACCATCAAGACCGGGGTCCGCGTTTCCAACGTTGACGAGCTCCTCACCCAAGGCGCCCACGGACAGTCCTTCTCCGCAGTGTTCCTCGCTCCCGGAGCCCACAAGGCCTCAGCGGCAGCGGTGCCCGGAGAGGACCTCGCGGGCGTGGCCGGCATGCTCGATTTCCTGGCCAAGGTCAAGGGAGGCGGTCTCAAGAAGCTCGACGGGACCGTGGCAGTCATCGGAGGCGGCAACTCCGCCCTGGATTCGGCCCGCGCCGCTGTGCGTCTCGGGGCCAGGGAAGTCCGCATCCTCTACCGCCGCCAGCGCGAGCAGATGCCGGCCCACGACTTCGAGGTCGAGCAGGCGGCTCTCGAAGGGGTGAAGTTCGAATTCCTCGCGGCGCCGGTCGCGTTCGAGGGGTCCGGAGGCCGGGTGAAGAAGGTCAAGCTCATCCGCATGACGCTGGGCGAGCCTGACGCCTCGGGTCGAGCCCGCCCCGTGCCTGTTCCGGGCTCGGAGTTCGAGTTCCAGGCGGACCACGTCATCTGCGCCATCGGCCAGGGCCCGGCCTTCGAAGGCCTCGACAAGGGCCTGGCAGTCTCGAAGTGGGGCACGCTCCAGGCCGACCCGGTCACGGGTGCGGCGAGCAGGCCGGGGGTCTTCGCGGGCGGCGACGCTGTCACTGGAGCGGACACCGTGGTCGCGGCCTTCGGCGCGGGCAAGCGTGCCGCGATCTCCATGGACCGCTGGCTCAGGGGCCGCGCCCCCTCCGGCGAGCGGAGAACGCCCCGCGCCTCCGGGGACGGCGGTCCATTGCCGCCAGCCCCCTTCGGGGACCTGGCGCCCCTGCGCCAGGACCTCGCTTCCGGCCGGGGAGGCGGCGAGACCCGCTCGCCTGCCGTGTACCTGGAGGGCACGGCCAAGGCCAACCGGGCCAAGGAGGTTGAACTGCCTCCAGCCAGCCGCAGCGGGAATTTCCGGGAGGTCGTCTCGACCCTGGCCGAGGAAGCGGCCAAGGCCGAGGCGGAGCGGTGCCTGGGGTGCGGAGCCCTGGGAGAGTGCCTCTCAGGCGCGGCCGGGTCCGAAGCCAGCCCCATCCTCGACAGCGCCCGCCTCGTGGTCGTGGAAGTCGAGCCTGTCGTGGCGGCTCGCGTGGGAGGCATCCGGGTCCAGGACCCGTCCTTGACCGAGCCGGTCGCGACCGTCAGGCCGCCGGAGAAGGACGACGACGTGATCCTCTGCCGCTGCGAGAGGGTCACGGTCGGGGCTGTGCGGCGCCTCATCCGCTCCGGGGTCACGGACTTCAACCACCTCAAGGCCGCGCTCCACATCGGCATGGGCGCCTGCGGCAGCAAGACCTGCGGCCCGCTCCTGCTCTCCCTGTTCCGCAAGGAGGGCGTGGCGCGGGACAAGGTGACCCCGTTCGTGCAGAGGCCCTTGGCCGCTGAGGTCCCCCTGGGCCTGTTCGCCGGCCTGGTCGAAAAGACATGACCAAGTCCTACGACCTCATCGTCATCGGAGCCGGCTCGGTGGGCGTGCCTGCCGCGCTCTACGCGCGCCGCGCCGGGCTCTCGGTCCTGGTCCTCGACCGCCTGGCCTCGGCCGGACAGGGCGAGAACAAGTCCGCCATCGGAGGCATCCGGGCCACCCACTCGGACCCTGCCAAGATCGGCATTTGCCTGCGCTCGCTCAAGGTCTTCCGCGAATGGCGGTCCGTCGAAGGCGCCGACATCGGCTGGCGGCAGGGAGGGTACCTGTTCCCGGTCTACCGGGAGGCGGACGGAAGCACCCTCCGCGGCCTCCTAGAAGTCCAGCACCTCCAGGGCCTTAACATCGACTGGGTGTCCCCGGACAAGGTCAAGGCCCTGGTCCCGGGCATCCGCGAAGAGGGACTGCGGGGCGGCGCCTATTCCCCGGAGGACGGCAACATCTCCCCCCTCCTGGCCATCCACTCAGCCTGGGAGGCCGCGGTCCGGGCCGGCGTTGAATTCCGGTTCAGGGAGACGGTCCAGCGCATCGAGGTCGACGCTGGCCGAGTACAGCGAGTGGTCACGGACAAAGAGACCTTTGCCTGCAGGTTCGCGCTCAATGCCGCGGGCTCGGCTGCGGCCGAGGTGGGCAGGATGGTCGGGCTCGACCTGCCCGTCTTTCCCGACAGCCACGAGGCCGGCATCACCGAGCCCGTGGCCAGGCTCTTCGACCCCATGGTGGTGGACCTGCGGCCCACCCCTGGCGCCAAGAACTGCTACTACTACCAGAACTCCATCGGCCGCGTCGTCTTCTGCCTGACCCCTGAGCCCCTGCACCCAGGCATGGACCGGCGGTCGCGCTCGAGCTTCCTGCCCATCGTGGCGCGCAAGATGGTGGACCTCCTGCCCCGGCTGGCCGGCATCCGCATCCGCCGCGTCTGGCGCGGGTGCTACCCGCAGACCCCGGACGGCAGTCCCATCGTGGGCGAGGCGCGGGACGCCCGCGGCTATCTCTACGCCGTGGGCATGTGCGGCCAGGGCCTCATGCTCGGCCCGGGCCTCGCCCAGGACCTGGTGTCCGTGATGACCAAGGGCAAGCCAGTGACCGAACTTGCTGCCTGGGATTCCCTGCGCCTCGACCGCGGCTTCGGCAAGGTCGAGACCCTCAAGTAGTTCAGAAGTTCCTGTTGTACTCCCGCTCGAGGCTCTCGCAGGGGAGGGAATCGTCGAGGAGCTTGGCCTGGTCGAAGCACGCCCACCTGGGGTTGGGATTGCGGCGTGCGATGCGGTGGATGTTCAGCAGGTGGCGGACCGAGATGTTATCGGTCGTGGTGTTGCTGCCGCCCGAGCCGCAGGAGGGCACGAACGACACGGGCAGGGCGTTGAGGGTGCCGCCCAGGGCTCCGAAGGTCGAGGGCATGTTCACGAGGATGCGGCCCGCGTCGATGACCCGGGAGAAGTACTCGATGCGCTCGTCCGTGTTGGAATAGATGACCGCCGTGTGCCCCCTTCCCCCATAGGCCGTGATCTCGGAACACCGCCGGATGGCCGCGTCGAAGTCCGGTTCCTCGTAGTAGGCCAGGATCGGGGCCAGGATCTCGGCCGAGAGAGGGTGGTCGGGCCCGACCCCCTCGAGCGGGGCCATGAGGACCCGGGTCTCGGGAGGCACCGTGACGCCCGCGCCCTTCGCGATCCTCAGGGCGGACTGGCCCACCACTCCGGGCATCATGGAGCCGCGCTGGGAATCGTACGCGACCTTCCCGATCGCCGCGGTCTCCTCCGGCGAGAGGAAGTGGGCCCCCTGGCGGCGGAACTCCGCCGCGACCCTGCCCGCCGTCCCTTTCTTGACCACGATGGCCTGTTCGCTGGCGCAGACCGTGCCGTGGTCGAAGGTCTTCGACTCCATGATGTTGGAGACCGCGAACGGGATGTCCGCGCTCTCGCCGATGTAGACCGGGACGTTGCCGGGGCCCACGCCCAGCACGGGCGTGCCCGAGGCCATGGCCTCCCGGACAAGCCGGGTGGTCCCGGTCGCGAGGATCAGGGCGAGGTTGGGGTGGGCCATGACCTCCTTGGTCGTGGACGGGCCGGTCTTCTCGAACCATTGGACGCAGTGCTCCGGGGCTCCGGCCGCCCGGGCCGCCTCGCAGCAGACGCGGGCCGCCTCCGTGATGCAGCGCTTGGCCGCGTTGTGCGGGCTGATGATGATGGGGTTGCGCGACTTGAGGGCGATGAGGATCTTGAAGAGGGTCGTGGAGGTCGGGTTCGTGGCCGGGATGAGGCCGAGCAGGGGCCCCAGGGGCTGAGCGACCTCGAGGAGCCCCTTGGAGCGGTCCTCGGAAACGACGCCCGCGGTGGCCGTGTTCTTGAGCTCGTTGTAGGTCAGGAGCGTGGCGATCGTGTTCTTGACCGCCTTGTGCTCCCAGAGGCCGATGCCCGTCTCCTCGACCGCGAGCTTGGCCAGGCGGACCCGGTTCTGGAATCCGGCCAGGAAGGCGGCCCGGAACGCGCGGTCCGTGTCCTTCTGCGTGAACTCGCGGAAAGCGGTCCCGGCCCGGACCGCATTCTCCATGACCGCGTCGACTCTGCTCATGATGGGCTCCCGGGAGCTATTGCCCGGACCTCGGCCGGGACAGGAGCTGCCTGAGCCGGGCCAGGAGCTCGGCGATGTCGAAGGGCTTGGTGACGTACTCGTCGGCCCCGAGCTCGAAGCCCTGCGCCTTCTCCTCCGCGGTAAGGAAGCGGGCCGTCATCATGACGAGGGCCACCGTCTTAGAGCGCTTGCGCAGGGTCGCGCAGACCTGGAAGCCCGACGAATCCGGGAGCTGGATGTCCATGATCACCGCGTCGTAGTCGAGCTTGAGGGCGGCGTCGATGCCGCTCTGGGCGGCGCCGGCCTGGCTGCATTCGAATCCTCCGGCTTTGAGCTGGAGGGCCAGCAGCTCGCGCACGTGCGCGTCGTCTTCGATGATGAGCACTTTCGGCTTCGTTTCGGGCATGTGGCGCTTCCGGGTTCAGCATGGGTAAAGATCGAGCCCTCCGCAGTGGAAGTAGATGGCCGTCTTGAAGTTCTCGATGTTCCGGAAGCCGCAGGCCATGCTCTTGATCTTCTGGATCTTGCTGTTGAGCCCCTCGCTCATCGCGTTGGTCACCCGATGCTGGTAGTAGGTCAGGATGTTGGCGATATGACTGCGGACCGTCTCCGCCGCCTTGCGAATCGGATCGAGCCGGCTGTGCGTCGCCCAGAAATGCCAGTGCTTCCAGAACTTCCAGCCTGAGGCCGGGTAGACGTAGTCCCACAGGCAGCGCAACGCCTCCTTGATGGCCCACGCCCGTCCGACCTTGAGCTCCTTGCGCTTCAACGCGTTGAATTCGTTGCGCCGCCGGTCCGGCACGTTCTCCCGACTGTAGAGCCAGAGGTACTTGCTGCCCTTGAGCGTCTCGTCGCCCGACTCCATCAACGCCCGGTGCTCCTGCTTGCGCACCGTGTCCACCGCCTTGCCGACATGGCCCATGACGTGGAAGCGGTCAAAGACGATCTTCTCGGCCGCATCAGGCACCCGTGCCAGCGTCGCCTGGATGTAGGGCTCCCACATGTCCATGGCTACCGCCTCGATGCCTTTGAGCTGCTTCTTCGATAGCCCCGCGTAGTAGCCGTCGAGGCTCTCCTGCTTGCGGTCCTCGCTGACGTGCTCCACCGTCCCCTTGTCCAGATCGCAGACCAGCGTCAGGTAGCGATGGCCCTTGGCCGCTGCTTTCTCATCGACGCCTATCCGCCGCACAACCCGCGCCGCCTTGCGCTCTTGCCCGCGTTTGACCGCCCGCTCCATCAGCCCCCACGCCTCGTCCCAACTGATCCGCAAGATCCTCGTGGCGCCGCTCACGTCGCATTGACTCAGCACGTCGATAGCCAGACGCTCGAAGAGCAGCGTGAACCGCGACCGCGGCTCTGCCCACGGCACCTTGACCTGGACGACTCCATGCTCACCGCACTCCACGCGGGGGATGCGCGCATGCAGGTAGGTCTGGAACTGGCAACTGTCCAGATGCCTCCATGTCCGCTCCTCGGCGTGGTCGTAGATTCACTCGGCTCACGGTCCACGGCGACTTCAAACCCAACAGGTACTGATAGAGCGCAGTGTCTTGCATGGTGGCCTCCTCCTATCTTGGAAGCCACTATCTTACCCTACACGGCTACCCACGGCAAACCCGGAAGCGCCCTCCTTTTTAAGCAGGGCGTACAGGCTGTTTGCCGCCAGCAGGTTCAGTTCCTTTTCCTTTAGACCGAACAGCTTGGGGCCGCCGGGGTCCTTGCCGCCGTGGCCGGCATCAATTACTATTCTCTTGATGCCGGTGCCGGCGAGCGGCGATCCATCGGGGATGTTGACTTCCGCCGCCGAAGAAGCGACTGCAAACAAAAATAGCGCGCCAAGGACACATGGGACGATTTTGAAAGGGCAACTGCCTTGAGACGGCCGATAGCCCTGCTGACCTACCGATTCCCACGCGCTTTGATGGATGCTTTGATGATTGGGCAGTCCTGATGGTCCAAATGAGAAAATCATTGGCACCTATCTGGAGGCCTTCCCGGCGGCAGCGGGTGCCCTCTGGGCCAGAAAGATGGATCGTAGGCAGCATAAGCGGGCATCTGAAACATAAGTGGACGTTATCGTAAGTACCGCCCCAAGAAAAACCCCCGCCGGCCGGGCCCATTCCCTATGATATCATGAGTCCGATGCACTTGGAACGGTCTGATCTGGGCGGGAAAGGCCGGTTTTTCGAGGCCGGCTACGCGGCCGGGCGAAGCCCGGCTGAGCCGGGTTGGTCAGTCGGCGGGAAGGGCATCAATGCCCGCGTATAAGTCGGCTCGGGGTTCGACCTGCGAATCCTCGTCGCAAGAATCCCCCTCATGGGGCGGAGGACGCGACTTGGCCGGGATGGTCTTGGGCAGGTCCGAGGGAAGGCCGAGGTGCTTGGTGATTCGTTCGAGCTCACGGTCGTCCATGATGGCTGCCACGGGGACGAGGGTTGCACCACACTGCGAGCAGATAAGCGGTTCTATTTCGAAGATCCGGCTCAAGAGCGCGGCCCAGGACCTGGCTCGGACCGATACTTCCTCTTTTAAGCGCTCGACCGCCTGATTCGGGGTCTTCGTCTTTCTCCTTTCCCTCTCCGCGGCCTTCCTGGCTTCCTTGACGGTGAGTTCTCTCAAGGGTGAATTGGGAGCCAGGGCTCCATAGTAGTGCACGAGGTTCTTGTTCGGGGGAGGGATGAGGACCGCCACCTTCCTCATGAATTCGAGCGGTGCCATTCTGAGGAGCTTGTTCCTGCCCTGCACGGTCTCGGTGCGGTATTGGACCTCGTTGTTCACCTTGGAATAGGTCAATCTCTTGGTCCTGAGCCCAGGTCTTGCGCAGTATCTGAGCAGGTTCTCGAGGCCTTTCCTGTCAAGGGCTTGGATGCTGGTCTTGGCATGCAAGGAGAATCCTGACCAATCCCAGGAGAGCATCATGTCGGCCTTCTCCGGAGTCAGGGCATGGAGGGCCACGAAACGCTTGATGATCCTTCTTCGCAGCTTCTCGGTGAGTCCGGCGATGTCTTCATCGGTCGGGGCAGGGGCTTGATGGAACTCGAGCTTGGACTGGCCGAGGATGTTCCTGGTCTCCTGGAACAGGCCGTCCGAGACCACGGCGTGGATGTGGATGTGCAGGTTCAGGTCAGAGCCGAAGCGCTGGATGAAGTGTTCCTGGCTGGGCATGGAACCAGGAACCTGGGTCTTGAGGCGCTTCTCCAGGGTGTCGGCGAGGATTCGGCAGACCTCGCTGACAAGGTCAGGCCTTTGGTTCAAGTGCCAGCGCAAGACCTTGGGCACGACCAGGACCCATTGCCTGTAGGGGACATCGGGAAGCAGGTTGTCCGAAGAATGGGCGACCGCGAGTTCAGCTCTCTTTGAATCGCAGGAGGGGCACAAGCCTCTCCTCTTGCAGGAAAAAGGGACGAAAAGGTCCTCCCCGCAATCAGGGCACCGGTAGCGGACGATCCCGAACCTGTGGATGCCGCACTCGAGAAACCTGCGGAAAGCCGATTCCGCGGATGGAACTGGTTTGCGGCCTCTTGGTTCAGGGTTCCGGCTTCTGACGAGGTGCTCTTCCAGGTGGTTCTGGACGGTCAGGTAAAAGGGGCTGTTCCGAGCGTCTCGGCCGCGGTAGCGGCGGTTCTTCGGCTTGGGGTCGGCATCTGGCACTCATTCCATATACGAGCGAGGCGCGAAAAAGTTCCCTTATGTTGTCGGTCACTGGCCAGAATTCCCTCCCTCGTGGTTACCGGAAAGGTTACTAAAACGCGGCAATCCGTCATGCCTCACGCATGGACCGCCTGCCTCGGCGCTGCGGACCCAAGGGCTCTGGGGCCGCGCGCGCGCCTCGGATATACTATGGGCATGAAAACAATGATCCTGGCCATGATGCTCGCTTCCGTCCCCGCCGCCGCGCAGGAATTCGCCGCCGAGATGCCCGCCATGCGCGACATTCTCGCCAAGACGCACGCCCTTAGGGCCGCCGTGGCAGCGGAGAATGCGGCATCAGCGGCGACGGACGTTGATGCGCGGATGGTCAAAGAGGTTTTCGGAGTCACTTTGGAGCCGGTCGCGAAGCTCCATGGCAGGCTCATCAGGCTGCATTCCGTCGGCGACTTCGAGCTGAGCGGCGAACAGTGCCTAGCCGCCGTCAATCAAGGCCAGCCGTCTGAGAGAGTCGAGGTCATTCATAAAGAGGCGATCTTCGACACGAAAGGCTACGGCGTGACCTCGCACACTTTCGTATTGATCCGCGATTCTCGTCAGCACTTCTTCGTCATGGACGTGGTCGTCCAGAACAGCCAGACGACGCGCGACCCTATCTTTGGGGCTCTCAACGCGGCGCGCCAGGTGCATCGAGTCTACCAGGCACGGTTGAGTGAAGCATTGGGCTTGAGCGCCCGCTGTACGGCGTCGAACTTGACGGCGCCGTAGCGCCACGGGTCGCCGACGCAGCGACCGTCGGAAAGGTCCGATTGGAGCCGTCCTCGCCCGGCCGTCTGACCGGCCTCGAAGAACCGGCCTTCCCCGCCTAAATCCTTGGTACAATCTCCCACCATCTATGAAACTCATCGCTCCTAGGTTAATTTCCGCGTTTCATCGTGCGCCCATATAAGGAAAAGTGCTTGAATCTGCGGGCAGCCCTCCGCCGAGGGCCCCACGCCGAGGGGGTCGAAGGGCATTGGATGCCGGGACATGCCCACAGTC
>JACRNU010000029.1 GCA_016234805.1 Elusimicrobiota bacterium | reverse complement strand
GTAAGAGTCAGCCTTGAAATACGGCGAGCCGGCCAAGTCCATGACCGTGGAGACCGGAAATTCCCTGCGTCCGAGCTGAAGGACATTGAGCAGGAGCTTGGCCGCCGGGTGCCTCAGGAGCGGCTCAGGGCTCGACATCGAGAACGGGATGGCGTTCTCCTTGAAGACCGCGGAGATCTCGGACCGGTACGGCTCAAGCGTGCGGGCCACCACCCCGATGTCGTCGAAGGAAAGAGCCTGCTCCCCATGCTTTGCCTTGGCCGTGCCCTTGACCAGGGCGAGGATCTCCTTGGCCGCGGCCCAGACCTCGTCAGCGGCCCCGGAAGCGCTGATGACCGTCAACGCTTCCGGCCTGGGAAGGCCGGCTCTTGACTCAGGCGAGCCGAAAGCGTCCAGGCTGGGACCAAGAGCGCGCGTCTCGACTCCGGCCTCCAGGTGGACAGGCTTGGCATGGCCCGCGTTCTGCTCGTAGAACCTCTTGGCGAACTCGAAAGCCGGATGCCCTTTCCGATACGGGTAGAACAGCGTGACCGATGAGTTCTGCCGCACCGCCTCGAAGAAATCCGCCTGGCTGCCGGTCAGGTCATAGAACCCGTAGTAGAGGAGCTCGGAGTAGCGGCCAAGAGCAGTCTCCCCCGTGTCGCCGAGGATCTCGATGGCAAGCCTTGCCAGTCCTGAAGGCGGCAGAATAGCCGCCTTCTTCAAAGCCTCGAGATAATCCTCCTGCAGGGCAAGCACCTGCCTGAGCCGGTCAGCGTGCCGCAGTTCGCTGATGCGCTCTCCAAAGGATTCCCTGAACCCCTCGGGCGTGAGCCCGCAATCCACCAGGTCGCGGATGCTCGAACGGAACGCTGACGCAAGCCCGCGCGCAAGTCTGCGTCCCTTGAGCCTCCTGGCCAGAAGCCGGTCAATGATCTTGTCGTGAAAGAGCCCATCCGTGACCAGCCGCTCATGCTCCCTGCCGCTCTCTTCCACGAGCTCGAGCGCAAGGCTGTGGAAGGTATGGAACCTGACCCCCATGAGCGCCAGCCCTTTTTCCAAGGCCAGCAGCCGCTGAAGCCTGGCCGCCATGCGCCGCGATGGCGCCACCACCGCGAACCGCTT
>JACRNU010000028.1 GCA_016234805.1 Elusimicrobiota bacterium | reverse complement strand
TCCCTTTCAGGAGGCCGCTTTTGTCTGAAACCATGATAGGAACCAGGAAGCTGGACCATCTCAAGCTGTGCCAGGAGATGGATGTCGAGTACAGGGACAAGACTACGCTCCTGGAAGACGTCCACCTCGTGCACCAGGCCCTGGCCGGACTTTCGTTCGACGATATTCGCACCGAGACCCGGTTCATGGGCCGCAAGCTCAAGGCCCCCATCCTCATCACAGCCATGAGCGGCGGGGTGGCCCGGGCCAGGGACCTCAACAGGGACCTTGCCTCAGCAGCCCAGGAACTGGGCATAGGGTTCTGCCTGGGCAGCCAAAGGCCCATGCTGGAGGACCCCAAGGCCTCTGCTTCCTATCAGGTCAGGCGCTTCGCTCCGGACATCCCCATCGTGGGCAACATCGGCATCCAGCAGGCGGCCCTTGCCGACCCGGACAAGGTGGCTGGGCTGGTTTCCGCCATCGAGGCCGACGGCTTGGCCGTGCACGTCAACCCTGCCCTCTTCCCGGCCGAGTCATGGTCAAGGAAACAGGCTGCGGCATCTCCCGCGAGGCAGCGGCCAGGATCAAGGCCGCAGGCCTCAAGGTCGTGGACGTGGCTGGGGCAGGCGGGACCTCCTGGCCCTGGGTGGAGCGGTTGCGGAGTCCCCGAAGGGGGACGAAGCGCGGGTGGTTGGATGAATGGGGGATTCCTACCGCCGTTTCCCTCCTCGAGGTCCGAGGGATGGGCCTCATGATTGTTGCCTCAGGCGGGGTCAGGAACGGGCTCGATGTCGCCAAGTGCCTGGCCCTGGGCGCGGACCTGGTGGGCATGGCCCTGCCGGTCCTGCGCAGCCACGGCCGCGGGGGCCGCGAGGGAGTCGTCGCTTTCCTGTCAGGCATCATCGCTGAACTCAAGACCGCCATGCTCCTGGCCGGCGCCGCGGACCTCAAGTCCCTGGCCCGGACCGAGCCGGTCATCACGGGGAAACTCAACGAATGGATAAAGAGCAGACGAGCAAGGCCCAGAAACACACGCTGAAGCGGTCTGAGGCGCAGAAGGAGCTCCTGAGCAGCGAGACCATCAGGACCTCGCGGCTTCCGGGCTTCTACAAGCTCGACGTGTGGGAGCGCCTCGACAAGCTCGACGAGTGGATGGCCCTGCCCACCAAGGAGAAGTGGATCCTCAAGAACGAGACCCTGACCGCGGAGCAGGCGGACACCCTCATCGAGAACGTGATCGGGGTCTTCGGACTTCCCCTGGGCCTGGCCGTGAACTTCCGCATCAACGACAAGGACTATCTCATCCCCATGGCCGTGGAGGAGACCTCCATCGTCGCGGCCTGCAGCCACCTGGCCAAGCTCATCCGGGAGAACGGCAAGCTCACCGCGACCGCGGACCCCGCCATCATGGAGGGCCAGATCCAGCTCGTGGACATCCCGGACCTGGACGCGGCCGAGAAGGACATCCTTGCGGCCAAGCCCCGGCTCCTGGCGCTGGCCAACAAGCAGGACCAGATGCTCGTGAGCCTCGGCGGCGGGGCCAAGGACTATTATGTCCGGCGGGTCAAGACCGAGAGCGGCGCCATGCTCATCGTGCACCTCCAGGTCAATGTGATCGACGCCATGGGCGCCAACGCGGTCAACACCATGGTGGAGACCCTGGGCCCGATCATGGCGGAGATGGCCAGGGCCGAGCTCATCTGCCAGATCATCACCAACCTCGCGGACAAGTCGCTCGTGCGCGCGCGGTTCGACCTGCAGTACGACTGCCTGGCCAAGGGCGGGTTCACCGGCAAGCAGGTGGCCGAGCGCATGGTGAAGGCCTTCCACTGGGCGGACGCGGACCCCTACCGGGCCACGACCCACAACAAGGGCATCATGAACGGCATCGACGCGGTCCTTCTCGCGACCGGCAACGACTGGCGCGCGGTGGAGGCCGGCTGCCACGCCTACGCCGCCCACACGGGACGCTACCGCTCGCTCACCAAGTACCGGATTGAGGGCGACCGCCTCTTCGGCGAGATCGAAGTCCCCATCGCGGTGGGCGTGGTGGGCGGGGTGACCAAGCTCCACCCCGGGGTGGCCATCCTCCTCAAGGTCCTGGGCATGCCCTCCCGGCGCGAGCTCGCGGAGGTCATCGCTTCCGTGGGCCTGGTCCAGAACCTCGCGGCCATGAGGGCCCTGGTGACCGAGGGCATCCAGGAGGGCCACATGACCCTGCACGCCAGGAACGTGGCCTACTCCGCCGGGGCCTGGGGCGACACCGCCATCCGCATCGCGGACCAGATGGTCCAAGAGGGCCGCATCCGGTTCGACCGGGCCAGGGAGCTCCTCAAGAAGATGGTGGCCCGGCCCGGCGACCATAAGGGGACCGAAGAGGATTGACCGGGCAAGGGAACTCCACGGCGCGAGCTGTCTCCAAGCTCATCCTGCTGGGTGAGCACGCGGTCGTTTACGGCCACCCCTCCGTGGCGGTGCCGCTCGACGAGCCATCCTCCCGGGCCGAGGCGCGTCAGGGACGCGCCGGGGAGCCCGTAGGCGTGGAGCTCTCGGACTTCGGGCTCGCCTGGATGAGGGGGGAGGCCCCTGCAGATGACGAGGCCAGGCCCTTCACGGTCCTCGTGGAGCGGCTCATCTCCGAAGGGCTGGCGCCGGATAACGGGTGGACGCTCTCGGTGAGCTCCAAGGTCCCCATCGGGTGCGGGCTGGGTTCCGGAGCCTCGGTCGCGGCCGCGGCTTTCCGGGCCGTTTGCGGGCTCTTCGGGACCGCGCGGTCGGACCGCGAGCTTTCGGACGACGTCTTCGAGATCGAGAAGATCCACCACGGCGCCCCCAGCGGGGTGGACAACACGGTCGTGGCGCACTCCAGGCCGGTGCTGTTCCGGAAGGGGGGGCCGCCTTCCTTCCTTTCCGGGCCCGGAGGGACCATCTTCCTCGCGGTGGCCGACACTGGCGTCCGGCATAAGACCGCGGAGGTGGTGGCGGATATTTCCCGGCTGCGCTGCGCGCAGCCGGAGCTGTTTGACGGTATTTTTCACCGGATCGGTGAATTGGCCCTTGAGGGCGCGGAGTCCTTCCAGAATGGTAATACAGCCAGGCTCGGTGAACTGATGACCGAGAATCACCGCCTCCTCGGCCGCCTGGGCGTCTCCACCCAGGAACTCGACCGTCTCGCGCGGGCGGCCCGGACCGCGGGCAGCCTGGGCGCCAAGCTCTGCGGCGCGGGCCGAGGCGGGTGCGTGGCAGCCCTGGCGCGGGACGCCGACTCCGCCCAGGCCGTGGCCGGGGCGCTCCTGGCTTCGGGCGCCAAGAAGGCCTTCACGGCAAGGATAGCGGCTCCTTCCGGAAGGATCGTCCCCTCCGGGAAGGGAGAACGGCCTCCCTCCGGGGACCTGGCCTCCCGAGGCCAGGCATGAGCCGCTTCGTGGTCGGCATCAGCGGCGCTTCAGGCGTGGTCATCGGCCTGAGGCTGATCGAAGAACTTTCGGCGCGCAATCATGAGGTCCACGCCTTGGTGACGGACGCGGCGGTTTCGGTCATCAAGCACGAGGTCGGCACCGGGCACCGGTTCCCGAAAGGGGTCGTCCGCCACGCCCTGCGCGATCCGCGCTCGCCGCTCAACTCGAGCTCCTTCGTGACCGACGCGGTCGTGATCGCCCCGTGCTCCATGAAGACCCTGGCCGCCATCGCGAGCGGCTTCGCTGATAATCTCCTGGTCCGCGCCGCGGACACGGCCCTGCGCACCGGGAGGCGGCTCGTGGTGATGCCGCGCGAGACGCCTCTTTCCCTGTCCGCCCTGGAGAACATGGCGTCCTTGAAGCGGGGCGGGGCCGTGATCCTGCCTCCCTGCGTGTCCTACTATCACAAGCCCGCCAGGGTGTCTGACATGACCGATTTCTTCGTGGGCAAGGTCCTCGACGTGCTCGGGATCGAGAACAAGCTCTACAAGCGATGGAGCGAGGAGAATCCATGAACATGGACATCCGGTCCCAGCTCAGCCGCCTGCGGCGTTCCGGGAAGCTCCGCGTCGTGGGTTCGAAGACGATAAGGCGCTTCGAGGCCGGCAAGCTCATCAGCGCGGCCGAGCCCTTGCCGATCCTGCTCAAGGATGTGGAAGGCGCGGCAGTGGCCGGCAACCTGTTCCCGTCCCGTGCGGCCTTGGCCGCGGCCTTGAGGGTCTCTCCGGACCGGTTCCTCCTCGAGCTCGACGATCTGCTCGCTGGACGGGCCCGCCGGCCCGGAGCCGGTCTTACGAGGAGGGACCAGGTTTACGGCGATTTCGAGATCCCGCTCTCGCGCATCAGGCAGGTGCCGTTCCTCACTTATTATGCCTCGGACCGCGGGCCCTACCTCACCGCCGGGGTGTGGGTCGTGCGCGACCCGGTCCACGGGGTCAACCTGTCCTACCACCGGCTCATGATGACATCTCCGACCAGGGGCACGGTCCGGGTCGTTGAGAACCGCGGCATGGACACGGCCATCAAGCACGCGAACGGGAAAGCCGAGGTAGCGATCTGCGTGGGGGCGCCTGCGCATGTCCTTTTCGCGGCCGCGCTCTCTCCTGCCATGGGCGTCAACGAGTTCGGGCTCGCGGCCCGGTTCGACCGGGTGGACCTGGTCCGGTGCAAGACCGTGGACCTCGAGGTCCCGGCGGACTGCGAATGCGTCATCGAGGGCCGCTTCACGGGCAAGCTCAAGGCCGAGGGGCCTTTCGTGGACATCACCGGGACCATCGACGGCGTCCGCTCCCAGCCCGAGTTCGAGATCACGCGCGTCTCCGGAAAGAAGGACCCCATCCATTACACCATCGTACCGGGCCTGGCGGACCACAAGACCCTCATGGGCGTGCCCAAGGAGCTCGACATCTTCCGCGAGGTCTCCAAGGTCTGCCGATGCCTCGACATCAGGATAACTCCAGGCGGGGCATCGTGGCTGCACGCTGTGGTCAAAATTGAGAAGAAGAACGCGGATGACGGAGGCCGCGCTATTCGCGCGGCCTTTCAAGGCCACCGCTCGCTCAAGGCCTGCGTGGTGGTGGATTCCGACATCGACCTCGACCGGCCGGAGCAGGTCGAGTGGTCCCTGGCCACCCGGTTCCAGGCCTCCAAGGGGCTGGTCGTCCTCCATGGCCAGCCCGGCTCCTCCCTCGACCCGTCCGCCCTGCACCGGCCCGGGAAGAAGACCCTGGGCTCCAAGATGGGACTCGACGCCACGATCCCGTGTGGCGTGCCGCGCAGACTGTTTGAGAGGCTGGCGGTAATGGACCGCCGTCCCCGAAGGCGCGGGGCGTTCTCCGCTCGCCGGAGGGGGCTCGCGTGATGGAACTCTCCAGAGACGAAGCGGCGGTCCTCGCGGGCAGCCGTGGCGGGGGAGCCGCGCGTGCCATGGAGATCCTGGCAGCCTTGGGCCGCATCGGCGGGGCCGAGGACATGGTGGAGGTCTCCTCCGTGCAGGTCTCGGGCGTGAGCTACCGCAACATCGGCGAGCACGGCCTGGCCTTCCTCCAGGAGTGGGCGGGCCAGGGCTCGAAGGCCGTGGTCCCGGCCTACATGAACCCGGGCGGCGCGGACCGCAGGCTCTGGAAATCCCTGGGCCTTTCCGAGGATTTCGTGGACAAGCAGGAGCGGGTCATCAAGGCGCTCATGAAGCTTGGCATCAAGCCGACTTTGACCTGCGCCCCCTACCATGCCGTTCCCAGGCCGAAGTTCGGCGACCACCTGGCCTGGGCCGAGTCCTCCGCGGTCTGCTACGCCAACTCGGTCATCGGCAGCCGCACCAACCGCGAGGGCGGACCCTCGGCCATTGCCGCGGCCTTGACGGGCCGCACCCCGCGGCATACCCTGCACACGGACGCGGGCAGGCTGCCCACGACCGTGGTCGAGGTCGGCTGTCCCGTGCCCACGGCCTCGGACGCCGGGGCGCTCGGCTACGTCGTGGGCCAGCTCCTCTCCCACGACCCGAGGGGGGGCATCCCCTTCCTGCGCGGGGTCGAGCCGCCCACGGACGGAACCCGCGAGGCCTGGCTCAAGGCCCTGGGCGCTGCCATGGCCGCCTCGGGCTCGGTGGGACTCTTCCATCTCGAGGGCGTGACTCCCGAGGCCGCGGCCTCGGGGCCCGAGCTCCGCGCCGCTGCCTCGCGCAAGGTCAGGGTGGAGAGCCTGGAGCAGGCCCGCAGGCAGCTCTTCTCCTCCAAGGGCAGGCCGGACGTGCTCGCCTTCGGCTGTCCCCATGCCTCGCTCGACGAGCTTAAGCGCCTCGAGTCCCTGCTGGCCGGGAGGAAGGCGGTGGTGCCCATCTGGGTGTTCACGGCAGAGGCTGTGCGGCAGAAGGCCCGCAAATCCGGCCTGGCGGAGCGCCTGACCTCGTGCGGGGTCGTGCTCGTGGCGGACACCTGCATCGTGGTGGCTCCCCTAGCCGAGTTCGGCATCTCCAACGTGGCCACGGACTCGGCCAAGGCCGCGTTCTACCTGCCGTCCCACCAGGGCGTGGGCGTGTGCTTCGAGTCCCAGGAGGACGCGGTGGAGGCGGCCGTGGCAGGAGGACCTTTCACCGGACGGCACGCGCTCTCCGCCGGAACGGGGACAGGGGCATGACGGTCAAGGGACGGCTCATCGCCAAGGGGTCCGCGACCGGACCCGTGCTCAAGAGCGAGGTCCCGGTCGGTTTCTTCGGCCACCTGGACCCAGAGACCGGCATCTATAAGGAGGCCGGACATCCGTTGGACGGCCGGTGCGTCAAGGGCGCGGTCCTGGTCTTTCCGCGCTCGAAGGGAAGCACGGTCGGCTCCTACGTCCTCTATGCCCTGCGCCGGACGGGCCATGCCCCGGCCGCCATGGTGCTTCGAGAATGTGATACTATCACGGCTGTGGGCGCCATCATCGGAGGCATACCCGCCGTCGACCAGGTGGACATCACCCGGCTCCAAGAAGGGGCCTCGGTCACGGTGGCTGACGGGACGGTGACGGAGGCCTGATGGAAGCGGGCGGCCGCAGCGTCAAGCTTTTCGTCAAGCTCGGCGGATCTTTCATCACGGACAAGAACACCCCGGAGACCCTGCACCCCAAGAACGTGGTGCTCGCCGCCAAGGCCATCCGGGCAGCCCTGGAGGAGGCGCGGGCCGCGGGCAAGAGGATGTCTTTGGTCCTCAGCCACGGCGCGGGCTCCTTCGGGCACATCCACGCCAAGCGCTACGACGCGGTCAAGGGCGTCCATCCCCAGTACGGCTGGGAGGCGTTCTACCGGATCCGCGATTCCATGGCCCGCATGAGCCTGCTCTTCCTCAGGCACTGCAACGAGGGAGGGCTCTTCCCGGTCGCGCTCCAGCCGTCCGCCATCGCCGAGGCCGACGACGGGGCCGTGACCCGGCTCGACGTGCGTCCGGTCAAGGCCCTGCTCGGGTACGGCCAGATACCCGTGATCCACGGGGACATCATCCCGGACGCCCGGCGGGGATTTACCATCGCCTCCACCGAGTCCCTGCTCAAGTCCATGGCGCAGGAGCTTCGTTTCGACCGGATCATCATGGTCTCCGACACCGACGGCGTCCTCGACGGCGACGGCTCCACCATCCCCTGGATCGACCCCAGAGCCATCAGCCAGGTCCTATCCTTCCTGAGGGGCTCCAAGTCCCCGGACGTGACGGGCGGGATGCGCAAGAAGGTCGAGTGCCTCTATGACCTGGTCTCTTCCGGCAAGGCGGGTTCCGCGCGCATCATCGGCGGCGTCGGGAACCTCGACAACCTCAAGGCCGCGCTCCTGGGCACGGGCGGCGGCGGCACCATCGTCGGCGGCTAGTCGGGTGGCGGTTCATGTCTGACCTCTTCGTGGGGCCCATCATGGCGATCGGCTTCATCTGCTTGGTCGGGCTCGTCTTCTATCTGGAGGCGCGCTGGATCGTGCTCCGGGTCCTCAGCCGCGGCCGGGGCGAGGCCCGGCCTTGGTGGGACGGTTTCTGGCCCTCCCGGTCCCCCCGGACCGCCAAGGTCCTGACGGCGCTTCTTAATGGCGTCGCCTTCGTTGGCCTGCTCTGCGTGCTTTGGGGCTGGCTCGTGGAGCCCCGTTGGATCGAGGTCACGGAAGTGGTCCTCGAATCTCCCAAGGTCAAGCCCGAGACCGGCCGCATCCGCGTGGTGCAGATATCCGATTTCCATTCCGAGGCCAAGCCGCTCAATGAACTCAAGGCCGCGGAGATCGTCAACTCACTGCAGCCCGACCTGGTCGTCTTCACCGGCGACTACATCAACTCCCCGGAGGGACTCAAGATCGCGAAAGAGGCTTTCCGGGCCTTCAAGCCCGGCCATGGGACCTTCCTCGTGAGCGGGAATTACGACCTGGGCATGGTGCCGGAGGACGCTTTCAAGGACCTGTCGGTGGTGGTGCTGGAGAACGGCACGCGGGAGGTCGTCATCAGGGGCACGAAGGTGAGGGTGCTGGGGATGGCGCTTGAGGAAGCCCCTGGCTTCAAGATGTCCATGAGCCTGCTCCGGACAGGGCCGGCCTATGACATCTTCCTTTTCCATTACGCGGACCTCATCGGCCAGGCCGCGGAACTGGGCGTGGACCTCTACCTGGCCGGGCACACGCATGGAGGCCAGGTCCGCCTGCCGTTCTACGGCGCCCTGGTCACCCTGGCGGCCACGGGAAAGAAGTACGAATCGGGCCTCTACAGGGTCGGTCCCACCACCCTCTACGTCAACCGAGGCCTGGGCATGGAGGGCGGACTGGCCCCGCGCGTCCGCTTCCTGTGCAGGCCCGAGATCACGGTCATCGACGTGTTTCCCGCGGGCATGGCCCAGGGGATTGGAACTCGGCAGAGATGATGAATATCGCCGTCAGCCTTCTGTTCCTCGCGCTTCCCTATGCTTTGGCCGCAGAGATACCCCCCTTGATCGCCACCTGGACAGGACATTCTAATTCTGTGAATTCTGTGGTTTTCTCACCTGATGGCACGAAGGCGCTGTCAGGGAGCGTGGACACTACAATCAAGCTCTGGCATGTTGCCACAGGCAGGAATCTTGCCACCTGGAAAGGGCATTCTTCTTACGTGATGTCTGTGGTTTTCTCGGCTGATGGCACGAAGGCGCTTTCAGGGAGCGTGGACATAGGCTCGCGAGAGCCGCGTAGGACCGTTTCCAATCTTCAGGTGGCGGCTGAAAACTGACAGGCAGCTCGTGCGTCTTTCTCCGCTTGAAGGTCGCATCGATGGCATCCCTGACCAGGGCCAAGTCCATATTCGGGCTCGACTTGATGAGCAGGACCATATCGACCATGTCCCTGACTCGGGAATTGGCTGATGGCCGCGGAAGCGTGTACGCATGCACCTTCTCCGCGAAGTGCTGCTCCTTGGAGATCGTCGTGAATTTCGCGGCGGGTATCCCCGCGAATTCCAGCCAGTCGTGTCCTTCGGTCGTATCAAGCGGCGTCAACACCACGTCGCCCGCTGCGACGTCGACATGGAACTTGACGAAGCTGCGTCCATCCATGCGGGCTTCGACCGGGAAACGAGCGCCTCCGTACGGAGCCGCGTCCAAGTCTTGCATCACGCCGCCGATCACGAAAGAGAAGAAATCCTCCAGGTCAAGGGCCGCCGCAGACCTGAGGGCCTCGAATATCGCTTCATTGAGAGGGCCCCCTCGCTCCTTGCCGAGAGATTGTCTGAGCGCCAAGTCAATGTCCCTGGTGGCCCGGGCTTCCTTGAGGCGCAACTCCAAGGCGTAGCCTCCTTTAAGGACCCAGGGCGCCTTCCCGCCAAAGAATAGGCGAGCCAAAAGACGGTCAAACGCCACCTCGCGCATCAGCCGTTGAATGTCGAGGTGCTGTTCCGCCTTCGCCAACAGTTTGAGCCGGTCTTCAAGGGCGCGGCGAAACGCCGTCGGTGTGGCGTACTTTTTTAATTTTTCCATCAGTGCTTTTCTCTAAGCTGGATGATCCGCTTCTTCATGTCCTCGGAAAGATGACTTCGCTCTATCTCACCCTTGCTTAGAATCCCCCGCTGGAAAGCCTGCTGCACCGCCTGTCGCATGTGGTCCAGCTCGACGGCCCCCCAGGTCAGCAGATCGGCGATGGCTCGAAGCGGACGCGTCACCCTAAAGCCGTGCATGGATTCAACTTCGTGCTTTTGGAAAACCCCGCTGTGAATGATCAGCACCTGGGGGATGGCGCTGTTTCGGCGAAAGCCGGGCGGCACGGTCATGTGAATCTTCGGAGGATTGAGGTCTGAGAGCTCGTAGATGCTTAGCGCGGTCTGATGCGAGTAGACCCCCTGTGGCTCTCCCTTTCGATTGCTGGACCAGAGAGACCAGGTGATGAGATCGGGATGGTCCGGATTGGGGTAGTTTGCAATCCGGTAAATGCCCCGATGCTCTCGCAGCCAGTTTCCCGCCTTGACGTTATACGAATGCGTGCTCGCCGCATAGCCCGCGGCGCTGGCTTGCTTCGTTGTGAAGTAGCCTCCCTGCGCGGATGCGGTCGCATGGAGACGCTGAGCCTTAGCCTTGTATGTGGTCATGGCATAATACTTCAGGAATCCTGAACTATTATGCACCAAAGACGCTGTAAAATCAAGGGTTCCCTGGGGCGGTCAGCCTTCGGAGAGGACCACGGTGAAGACGGAGCCTCTTCCCGGGGTGCTCTGGAGCGAGACGTTCCCGCCGTGGATCTCGCTTAAGGTCTTGACGATGGCCAGGCCGTAGCCGCTGCCCTCGGCCTGGGTCCCGCGGCCGCGGTGGAAGCGCTGGAACAGGTGCTTCTGGTCGTCCTCGAGGATGCCCGGCCCGTTGTCCGCGACCTTGAGGACGAGGCGCTCGTCCCCGCATTCGAGGGACACGGTGATCGTGTCGTCCGGGCGGCAGAACTTGATGGAGTTGGCCACGAGGTTCTCAAGGATCTCCGTGAAGGCCGAGGGATCTATGTTGCCCTGGTGTCCTTTGGGGAGGCGGTTGTCCTTCACCAGGCGGATGGACCGGCGGGTGGCCAGCAGCTCGAGGTCCCTGAGGCAGTCCTCCGCGAGGTCCGCGATGTCCACGGGCTTGCGCTCGAGCTTGAACTCTCCGGACTCGAGCTGGCCCTTGCGGAGGATCTGGCGGATGAGGGCGATCATGCCGTCGACGTTGTGGAGGATGCGGCCGCCGAGCTCGTCGCGGACCTTCGTGTCCCCGTCGCTCTTGAGGAGCCGCTCGGTGTAGCCCTGGATGATGCTGAGCGGCACCTTGAGGTCATGGGTGGTGATGTAGAGGAACTCGTCCTTCTGGGCGTTGAGCCGGAGGGCCTCGGTGCGCGCCTCCTGGAGCTTCTCGTAGAGCTTGGCGTTCTCGATGGCCTGCGCCACGTGCGAGCAGAAGATGGCGGCGTGCCGCAGGTCCTGGGGCTGGAAGCGGTCCTTGTTCTCCTTGCGGTTGGCGCACAGGATGCCCTCGAGATCCTCCTTGAGCATGATGGGGTAGACCAGGGAGTGCCGGACCGAACGGTGGCTCGGCAGGTCCGCGAAGCGCGGGTCCTGCTGGAGGGGGCCTTCGATGGCGACGCCCGTCTTCCAGCGCGCCACCCGGCCCGCCACCGAGTCCTCGAGGTTGACCTCCGAACCCTTGATGCCGTGGATGCCCGACGAGCTCGAGGCCGCGATGCGGAGCTTGCCGTCCTCGGTCCTCATGATGAGGGTCGCCTCGTCCGCGGCGAGGATCTTGCAGGCCAGGGTCATCAGGTCCGCCAGGAGGTCTTCGAGCTTGACGTCCGCGAACACCGACCGCGTGGCTTCGAGGAGACCCACGAGGGCCTTCAATCCCACCTTCTCGAACACGCTGGGCAGGAGGGCTTCCAGCTCGAGCATGTCGAAGGGCTTGATGAGGTAGGCGTAGGCGCCGCGCTGGATGGCTTCGGTGGCCGAGGCCTGGGAGGCGTAGCCCGTGACGATGACCACTTCGATGGACGGGTCGAGGTCCTTGAGGGCCTCGAGGGTCTCGATGCCGCCCTTCTTGGGCATGATGAGGTCGAGGATGGCGAGGTGGAACTTCCCTTCCTTGGCCTTGAGGACGGCCTCCTCCCCGTCCTCGGCCGCGACCACGTCGTGGCCCTTGGACACGAGCGCGCGCCTGAGCCTCTCGCGCACCGCGAGGTCGTCGTCCGCGATGAGCACCCTCAGGGTGCCCGCGAGTTTCTCCTGTGCCTGCGCCATGTCAGTGGATTCTATCATTTCAGCGGCGTCCCTCACTCCGGCCTGACGCCTGGAACAGGGCCCCTGCATTTGACATAATCGTTTTCAATGGGAGCCCTGGCCAGGACGGCGTATCAGGCGGCGCACCTGCTCGGCGTGACAGCGCTCATGCGCCGGCTCCAGGGCTCGCGGGTCCCGGTCCTGATGTACCACGGAGTGAGTTCCAAGCGCATCAACGGGGTCCTCAACTGCGAGAAGAAGCACGTCGCTGCCGCGGATTTCGAGCGCCACCTCAGGTTCCTCAAGTCGCGCTACCAGGTCATCCCCCTGAGCAGGTACGGCGCTTTCCTGCGCGGGGGAGGGGCATTGCCGCGAGGCTGCGCAGTGGTGACCTTCGACGACGGCTACGAGAACAACCACTCCTATGCCTTTCCGCTGCTGAAGAAATACGGGATCCCGGCCACCGTGTTCGTGACCGCGGACTTCGTGGAGAAAGGCGAATCCCTCTGGGTGGACCGGCTGGCTGCCGCTTTCGCGTCCACCACGCTCCCGGCATGGGCCGACCAGTCCTCCGGGACCCTCTATCCGCTGGCCAACGATGCGGAGAAGACCGCGGCGTACCTCCAGATCAAGGCGTCCTTCAAGAGGCTGGGGCCTCGCGACCACGCCAGTGCCGTGGACTCCCTGCTCAAGGCCCTCGAAGGCGCGGGTCGTTCTCCGCTCGCCGGAGGGGGCCTTCCCCGGCTCTTCTCCCCCTTGAAAGCCGAGCAGATCCGCGAGATGGTTGCCTCTGGCCTGGTGGAGATCGGCTCGCACTGCTGCCGGCATCTCGGGCTGACCAACCTCGACCTCGACGAGGCCCGCCGTGAGGTCTTCTCGTCCCGCGAGAGGATCGCGGCGCTGACCGGAAGGCCCGTGGAGTGCTTCTCATATCCCAACGGGGACGCCAATCCTCAGGTGACGACCCTCGTTGAGGCCGCGGGCTACTCCTGCGCCGTGGTCGAGGGACTGCGCCTGGACCGTCCGGGCCCTGGGTCGCGCTTCGCGGTCGCGCGCCTGGCGCTCAAAGAGGACGATGACGAGGCCGCGATCGCGGCCACGCTCTGCGGCCTCCGTAGCCTCGGCCTGAGGGCCGCGGGGGAACGATGACCGCGCCTTCCATCGGCTACGACATCGCGGTCGTGATCCCCTCCGACTACCCCGCCTTGGCGGGCTTCCTCGCGGAGTTCCTGGCGGAAGGGCGCCAGGTCCCCGGCGGCGCAGGCGGTTCTCCTCTCGCCGGAGGGGGCCCCGACCTGGAAAGCAAGCGGGAGTTCTGGCTCAGCAGGTTCCGATTGTGGTGGGACGAGAACCCGGCTTTCCGGCCCGAGGCTCCCCGAGGGTGGATGCTGCGCCGCCGCGGTACCCTGGTCGGCTTCCTCGCGCATAGCCCGAGCCTGATGTGGTCCGGCAACAGGCCCCTTCAGGTGTTCTCGGTGAGCACCTGGATGGTCCTGCCCGAACACCGGGATGCCAGCCTCGATCTGCTGTTCAAGCAGATGGACGCGAGCAAGGCGACCCTGCTCTTCGACACCACGCCCACGGAGCACGTGGCCGCCATCCTGGAGAACTTCGGGTTCGAGCGCCTGGCATGGGGCTCGGACCGCGAGAGCGTGGCCCTGCTGAGGCCCGCGGCCTGCCTCAAGGCTCGCCTAGCCGGCTTGTCCTGGCTGCCTGAAGCCGCTTGGAAGGCGGGGGGGTGGCTCCTCGAGCTTGTTCAGAGAGCCCGGTCAGCCGGGGCATCCGCGGGACCTGGCCTGAGGGTGGAGGAGATGAAGGATATCGGGCCCGCGTTCGACCGGCTTTGGGAAAGGACCAAGGGTCTCCATCGCCTCACCAATGTCCGGACCTCGGAAATCCTGCGCTGGCACTGCCTCGCGGACCGGCAGGTCGAGAAGAAGCTCTTCGCGTGCTGGTCCCAGGACGAGGTCGCGGGCTGGATGATCGCCAAGGTCAACCGGCGCCGGGGCTTGAAGGCCCTCGAGGTCGTGGACTACTGGGCGGACCCGGCCTTTTCAGGGACCTTCGCGTCCTTGCTGGCCGCGGTCCTGGCTCACGGGGCGGCCCAAGGCTTCGACCTGGCGGTCTTCGGCCATTTCTCCCCTGCCTTCGAGGCAAACCTGTCTGGCGCGGGCCTTTGGGAGGTCCCGCTCAAGGCGCGGCGCAACCTCTGCCTGGCCGGCCCGGCGTGCACCGTCACCCCTGGAGAGGAGGGGGCGTCCTTCACGGCCCTGCAGGGAGATTACGGGACCTCGCCTTAGGGCTCTAACCGCAGAGCTTGGCAAGGTCGCGGGTGAACTCGGGATAGGACGCCCGGACGCAGGAAGCGTCGTCCACGACCGTCTCTCCCTCGGCCACGAGCCCGGCGATCATCGCGGTCATGGCCAGCCGGTGGTCCGAGGCTGACGATACCTTCGCGCCTGTGAGCCGTTGGACCCCTTCGATGACGAGGTCGTCGCCGGAAGCCTCGGCCTTGGCGCCGAGCGCGCGCAGCAGGCCCGCGAGCCCCTCGAGCCTGTTGCTCTCCTTGTGCCGCAGTTCTCCCAGGCCCCGGAAGCGGCTTGTGCCTGCGGCGAGGCTCGCTGCCAGGGCGAGGATGGGGAGCTCGTCGATGAGGCCCGGCACCTCCGGCGGCTCGATGTCCGTCGCTGCCAAGCCTGCGTAGCGGGCTTCAATGTTGGCTGCGGGCTCGTCTCCTGCTTCGGGGCCGAGGTCCGCGGGCTGGACCGTGACAGCCGCGGCCATGCGCTTGAGTACCGCGAGGAACCCTGTCCGGGTCGGGTTGACGCCCACGCTCGGCAGGCGCACCCTGCTGCCGGGCGCCAGGGAGGCTGCCACGATCCAGAAAGCAGCTGAGGAGATGTCGCCCGGGACGACGAGGCGCGCCGGACTCATGCGCAGCCCGCCCTTCACCGTGACCTTGAGGCCCTGCCGCTCGACCGGGATGCCGAACAAGGGCAGCATGAGCTCGGTATGGTCCCGGCTCAGGGATGGCTCCGTCACCGAAGTGTTCCCGATGGACTGGACGCCCGCGATGAGGATCGCTGACTTGACCTGCCCGCTCGAGACCGGGGAGACGTGATCGATGCCGCTGAGCGCCGCGCCCCGGACTTCCACGGGAGCGTGGTCTCCGGGCGCCATGTCGATGATGGCTCCCATCCGCCGCAAGGGCTCGGCCACCCTGGCCATGGGCCTCTTGGAGAGGGACTCATCCCCGCCGATGGTGCCCGCGATGGGGTTGGAGGCCAGCAAGCCCATCATGAGGCGCATGGCCGTGGCTGAGTTGCCAGCGTCGAGGGTCTTGCGCGGCTGGACGAGGCCCCTCCAGCCCCGGCCCGAGACCGTGGTCACCTCGCAGCGGGACACGATGTTGATCCCTACCTCCCTCAGGCAGGTCCAGGTCGAGCCCACGTCGTCGGCCTGGGTCATGCCCTGGATGCGCGTGGCGCCGTGGGCCATGGCGCCCAGGATGAGGGCCCGGTGGCAGATGGACTTGTCACCAGGGACCTTGACCTCGCCCTGGAGGGACTTGCCTGCCGCCAGCTTCTTGACCGTGATGCCTCTCATGCCGCCTCTACTCGTCTGCGGGTCCTACGGCGCTCCGGATTGCCTCTAGCGTCTTTGTGGAAATCCCGATTTCCTGCGCTCCGTGAGCCAAACCAAAACCGCTCTTGAAAGTCGTGCCGCCGTAGGCTGCCTGCGGGCTGCCCAAGAAGACCGCTTCGATGCTGTCCGGCAGAACGCGCTTGACGATCGCCACAGCTTCGAACTGGCTGCCTCGTCTGCGCAGGGGCGGCACCTGGTCGGGATTGAGCCAATGGATTGGGGTGGGAATGCCCCTGGCTATGGTCCAGACAACGACTTTGCCGGTGCAGATCCCAGGCCGTTCCAGGCATTCGGCGGGGGTCGCTTCGACAGCCTGCCGCCTCCAGGCATCCAGGATCATGCGTTCCGATCTCTGGGCGTGGAAATTGTCGACGACGGAGGACAGATCGGCCTTCAGCAGGAGGAGGGTGGCCGAGCAGGCTGTCAGGCAAAGGAGCAAGGCCAGGGGGATCCTATGATGGCGCAGATTTCGCTCGCCCCCTGCGGGAGAACATCTCCTCCAGTCGGTCATATTGAGGATATGTTAGCAAGAGAGGCGCAGTCATGTGCGCTCTAGTCGCAGTCCAGATTTCGACGGGTTCGCTAGCCTTCGGAAAGGTCGGAAGGTCTGAATTTGGGTCCGGTCAGGCGGCCAGGCAACCCCTGAGTGAGACGGATTCACTGGTAGAGGGGAAGGAAATCAGCGCATGCCCGGAAGCGCCATGAAGCAGGGTTTTCCGGTGTTTTCGTCGGCGGAGGGAACTAATTCCGGGGTCGCTCGTATATGGTATATGGAACCCAAGAACGCCGAAGAAAATCAGCTCCTATTGGATTTGTCGATTGATGGTACATGCTATAATCAATTGTCAAACGGCATGCCTCTCTATCCGACGGCCTCCAATCCTCAAACTGCGAAGGCCCTCGGCGCGTTTTACACCGACGTCGAAATCGCTGAATTCCTCGCGCGCTGGGCGATTCGGAACAAAACCGACAAAGCAATCGATCCCAGCTTTGGCGGAGGAGTTTTCCTTCGGGCAGCCGCCAAGCGGTTCAACGCCATTGGAGGCGATCCGGGCTGTCAGATTTATGGCGTCGAGATCGACAAGAGCGTTCATTCTCGGATCGTCTCAATGCTTCGCGACGAATTCGGGGTCGCGGATGGGAATCTGATCAGATCCGATTTTTTCGATGTGGAGCGCGAATCGTTGCCGGAATTCGATGCCGTAATCGGCAACCCGCCTTTTATTCGCTATCAGCGGTTCGCTGGACCGCAGCGGCAAGCCGCGCTCGCTCGGGCTATGGATATCGGCGTTGGCCTTAGCCAACTCTCTAGTTCTTGGGCGCCGTTTCTGGTGCTGAGCGCGGCGCTTTTGCGTGATGGCGGCCGCTTGGCGATGGTGATTCCCATGGAACTCACCTACGCCACGTACGCAAGGCCGGTTATCGGTTATCTCCAGAAATCATTCAGGAGGGTTTCTATCCTGACTTTCCGGAAACGGCTCTTCCCTGATATCAGCGAAGACGCGGTCCTGCTTCTTTGTGAGCATAAGGGCTCCGGTTGCGAGGGAGCTTTTCATTATGACCTTGCAAACTCAGGCACGCTGAGGTCATTTGAAGAGAGCGAGGGCTCTCCTCTCCCGCAAAGCCTGCTGAGAGAGAATTCGCTCCGACTATCGCTTCAATTCGTGGGCGCGAGGACCCGAAGGCTTTATGGCGCCCTGCGAGCGGAAACAGACCTGCAGCTAGGTCGGCACTGCAATATCGGCATCGGATATGTCACTGGCAGTAATGAATTCTTCCACCTTTCGAAGCGGAGTCTGGCCCACTGGAAGATTCCGCGCAAGTTCTTGAGACCGGCTGTTCTGAATGGCCGAGCCTTCAGCGGCACGGTTTTCTCTATTGACGATTTGGCCTGCGCCATGGAATCCGAGAATGCGGGTTTTCTGCTTTATCTCTGCGAAAGAACGGACGATCCCGAGGTCAATGCTTATCTCCGTCATGGCGTACGGCGCGGAGTCCCCTCTTCTTATAAGTGTCGTTCCCGAGATCCGTGGTTCTCTGTCCCCCACGTTTACGAACCGCATTGTTTCCTGACATACATGAGCGGGACTGCACCGCGATTAATCGCAAACTCCGCAGGGGCAGTTGCTCCGAACAACTTGCATGTGTTGCGGTTCAGGACGCCGGGGATTTCGTCGGAGGTTCTCTCTGCGGCGTGGCTTACGTCGCTCTCACAGTTGAGCGCGGAGATTGAGGGGCATGCGCTTGGCGGAGGCATGCTGAAGATCGAGCCGCGAGAAGCCGCGCGGCTGGTCGTCCCCGTTGCGCGGCTTCGTCAGCGAGTTGGCGCAGGGAAACTCGCATCCTTGGAGAAGCTCGTCCGGCAAGGCGACCTGGCGGAATCACAGGCCCTTGCCGATAGGATTTTTATTAAGGAAGGACTTGGCCTTTCAGAAGCCGCCTGCGAGGGGTTTCGAGATGCTGTGGCGAGCCTGAGACAGCGCCGAATGTCGGCATTCCAATGAAGTGGACCCCGAGCGGCACCCCATTCGACCGAGTCATCGCAAGCGTCATCACGGCTGGCTATCACAACCAGCGGCGAGAGGGACATTCCGATATCGTCAGCGAGGGCATTTTCAGTGATCTCGTTCTCGCGTGCCCTTGGCTTTCGCAAGACCATGCCGCCGGCAAGCTCAGGAAATGGCTCAATGTCAGGGCGCCAGGAGACCGCAAGCGCAACATCGACCTGTTTGTGGGGGAACCACAGTCCGGCAAGGCCCAGCTCGAACTGGTGCGCTTTTGCTGCGAGAACAAGAGCGTTGTGACGGCTCACAGAAACGCAACCAATCGATTCGATGATCTGACCAAGATCCTTGGCAGTGTCCACTCGGTTCGGCCAGAGGCGATCATCGTCGCGACGGTCATGGTTGGCGTTTCCCCGCGGTTTCTCAATGTCGCGGATAGGATCAGTTCTTTGATGGCTCCGGAAGAATTTGAAGTAAAGGTCAGGCCAAGGCTCTCAACCGGAGATGAAAGCTTGTTTGACGATTATCCGTTCGCGGTGAGTAAAAACACCGCGGGAGATGTCACAAGAACCGTCGCGAAGTTCAGGGAACTTCCTCTTCGTCAGCCCGGTACGACTCATGTCCGCGGCTTTGATTACTTGCTGCTGGTGCCCGTCAAGCTCGACAATGTGCATCCCCCCAGCATCGCGCGTGCCAATCCTTATGGAATCGATGTTGATAAGGACTATGAGCGGATGATCAACACGATCTGCGCTGCCTACCGAGCGCGTTGGCATTCAATGTCTGCTTGAAGCGCGGCGGTCAAGCCCTCCGCCATGAAGCCCATTCCGATCGAGGCCGTGCGCAGGCTGTTCCTCAAGCGCCAGCACCTGGACCGGCCGCTGGAGGGGCCGCTCGATGCCGGCCGCTTGAGGGCCTTCGTGGAGGACACGGGCGGCCTTCAGCTCGATTCCATCAATGTCATCGAGCGCGCGCACTATCTCACGGTCTGGAGCCGTTTCGGCGCCTATGACAAGGCCGCGTTGGACAAGCTGGCTTACGAGGACCGCCTTCTTTATGAGTACTGGGCGCACGCCGCCTGCCTCGTTCCTAGCGGACACCTTCGGGCATGGCAGCGCGCCATGCTGGACTACCGCACCTCCCACACGGGCTGGTCGTCCTGGCTGAAGGCTCACGGCAAGGTCCTGGCCAAGGTCGAGTCCGTGGTGGCGGAGAAAGGTCCGGTCACGGCCTCGGTGTTCGCGGAAAGGAGCGGGAAGAAATCCTCGGGCTGGTGGGATTGGATGCCGGGCCATCACGCGCTCCACTTCCTTTGGATGACCGGCAAGGTGGCGGTGCATTCCCGGCCGCATTTCCGCAAGCGCTACGACCTTGCCACACGCGTGATGGACCTTTCCGCAGTGGAGCCGCTCTCAGCCCTTGAGTTCCACCAATGGCACGTGCGCCAGAGCCTGCATGCCATGGGCGCTGCCACGGCCAAGGACCTGGCCTCCTACCTGTCTTTTCCGCGGTTCTCCTTGAAAGACCGGCGCAAGGCCCTGGCTGCGATGCTGGAGGCAGGGGAAGTGGTGAGAGTGGAGGTGGGGGGATTGGGAGGTGTCCTGGCCGGGGAATGGTTCGCCTTGAGGGAGGACATGCCGGCTCTGCGGGGAGAGGGTCCGGCAGCGTCGGGCACGACCTTGATCTGTCCTTTTGATTCCTTCTTGTGGCACCGTCAGCGGATCTTGGACTTGTTCGGCTTCGACTACAAGATCGAGGTTTATGTGCCTGCCCCGAAGCGGCGGTATGGCTATTATTGCCTGCCCATCCTCCACCAGGGTCGATTGATAGGAAGGCTCGATGCCAAGAACTCGCGGCAGGACGGCCGGCTCTTGGTTCCGGCCGTGCATTTCGAAGAGGGTTTCGGCAGGGGCGATCTTGATGGGGCTTTGGCAGGGTTGGGCAGGGCTTTGGGGTCCCTGGCGGAGTTCGCGGCTGCCCAAGACATCCAGGTGGGCAGGGTCTATCCAGCCAAGTTCACGGAAGAGGTGCGGCGCCAGGCTCGTTGAGTCCCATCCCGACAGGTTTGCTAGACTCTCCTTCCCGATGATGGCGATGCTGCTCGCGATGCTTTCCTTCCTCGTGCCGGTCTCAGCCGCGGCCGTTCCAGCCGCGCCAGCCGAGGCTGCGGCAGAGATCGTCCCGGCCGGCAGGGCCATCAGCCTCCAGGAGGCCTACGAGCGGGCCCTGGGCGTGAGCGAGGACCTGGCCCAGAGGTCGGAGACCGCGGCCGAGGCCTGGGCCAGGGTCGACGAGCTGTGGTCCGCGGTCCAGCCCAGGCTTTCCTTCAAGGCGAGCGAGTTCGTCCAGGACTCGTCCTCCTCGCGCGACAAGCCCGAGCTCAAGTTCACGGTGCGCCAGCCCCTGTTCACGGGCTTGAAGGAGTTCCTCGCCCTGCGCGCGGGCAAGGCCAAGGGCGCGGTCGCTGAGCTCGATCTTTTGCGGGCCAAGGATCTCCTCTATCTTGACGTGGCCAGGGCCTATCTCGACCTTCTCGGGCTTCACCGGGAGCTCGGCATCCGGGCGGCGCTCGTGGACATCACCGAAGACCGCATCCGGGAACTCAAGGATCGCGAGAAGATCGGACGCTCGCGCAAGAGCGAGGTCCTGGCCGCGGAGTCGCAACTGGCCGGGCTCATCGCGGACCTGGAACAGGCCAAGCGCAGGGAGCTCGACGGCCAGGAGGCCCTGCGGTTCCTGACAGGCCTTTCAGAGAGGCTCGTGCCCGCGCCCTTGGAGCTCTCCCCTGCCGGGGACATCGACGGCTGCATCACTTCCTCGCGCGGCCGGGGGGACGTGGAAGCCAGGCGCCGTGACCTCGAAGCTGCCCGTGACACCACGGAGATGTCCCGGAGGAGCCGGTGGCCGGTCGCGAGCTTTGACGGAAGCTATTACCTCAAGCGGCCCGAGACCCAGAAGGACATCATGTGGGACCTCACGCTCTCGGCCGAGCTTCCCCTCTACCAGGGGATGCAGACCGTGGCCCAGGTCCGACAGGGCCAGGCTCGGGAGCGCTCTGCTGCGGCCGCTCTCTCGGCCAGCCTGCGGCGGGCCGCGACCGAGGTACGCACGGCTCACAGCGACCTGCGGGCCGGGGCCGCGGTGGTGGCGGCCCTGGAGAAGGCGGTCGAGCTCGCCGAAGCCAATGCCAAGGCCCAGACCGAGGACTACAGGCTCGGACTGGTGACGAACCTCGACGTGCTCGGCGCCCTCAACACGCTCCAGCAGGCGCGCCTGCGGCTGGAGTCGGGCCGCGTGGACCTCCTGCTCTCGCGGTTCCGGCTCGGCGTGGCAGCCGGCTTGCCGGGCGGGCTGAAGGCCGGGGAAGCCCGGCGATGAGCATCTCGGACGTCTCGATACGCAACCCGGTCTTCGCCTGGATGCTCATGCTGGGCCTGATGTTCTTCGGCCTGCTGGGCTTCTCCCGCATGGGAGTCAGCCTCATGCCGGACGTGGACTTTCCGGTCCTTTCCATCTCCCTGTCGTGGGAGGGGGCCTCTCCGGAGATCATGGAGACCGAGGTCGTGGACCTCGTGGAGGACGCCATGACCTCGGTGGAGGGAGTGCGCGAGATATCCTCGAACTCCCGGCAGGGCTCGGCCTCGGTCACGGTGGAGTTCGAGCTCGACCGGAACATCGACGTGGCGCTCCAGGACGTCCAGGCCAAGCTCGCCCAGCTCCAGCGCCGCCTCCCGAGGAACCTCGACCCGGCCGTGGTCTCCAAGTCCAACCCGGAGGACAATCCCATCATGTGGCTGGCCCTCTCGGGCACCCTGCCCTTGAAGGACATGATGGTCCTGATGGAGACCCGGGTCAAGCAGCGGTTCCAGACCATCCCGGGCGTGGGCGAGGTCCACCTCGGCGGCCTCGTGGACCGCAACTTGAGAGTCTGGCTCGACGCCGGGGCCATGCAGGCCAAGCAGATCACGGCCCAGGACGTGCTGGCCGCCATCGGCCGCGAGCACCTGGAGGTCCCGGCCGGGCGCCTGGAGACCCCGGCCAAGGAGTTCAATGTCCGGGCCCTCGGCGAGTTCCCGTCCGCCAAGGAGTTCGAGAGCCTCCTCATCACCCAGAGGGGGGGATCCCCCATCCACGTGCCCATCGAGCTCAAGGAGGTCGGCCGCATCGAAGACGGCCTGGGCGACACCCGGCGCATCGCGCGCGCCAACGGCGTTCGCGCGATCGGCATGGGCATCCGCAAGCAGAGGGGCGCCAACTCGGTCAAGGTCGCGGCCGAGGTGACCCAGAGGCTCTCCGAGGTCCGTAAGTCCCTGCCTCCCGGAGTCGAGCTCAACATCAACTTCGACTCCACCCGCTTCATCAAGGACGCGGTCCACGAGCTCAACTTCAACCTGATCCTCTCCGCGCTCCTCACGTCCGTGGTCTGCTGGCTTTTCCTCGGGACCTGGTCCTCCACCGTCAACATCCTCATGGCCATCCCGACCTCGATCCTGGGCACCTTCATCGCCACCTACTTCCTGGGGTTCACGCTCAACAGCTTCTCCATGCTCGGCCTGACGCTCGCCATCGGCATCGTGGTCGATGACGCCATCATGGTACTCGAGAACATCGTGCGCCACCGCGAGCTGGGCAAGGACCGCGTGCGCGCCTCCATCGAGGGCAGCCGGGAGATCACCTTCGCGGCCATGGCCGCGACCCTAGCCATCCTCGCCATCTTCGTGCCCGTGGTGTTCATGAAGGGCATCGTGGGCAAGTTCTTCTTCCAGTTCGGGGTGACCATCTCCGTGGCCGTGATGCTCTCGCTCCTCGAGGCCCTGACCCTGACCCCGATGCGGACCTCCCAGTTCCTCGCAGACGGCAGCCGCGTGTCCGGCATGACCAGAGCGGCCGACAGCCTTTTCAGCAGGATGTCCCAGGCCTACCGGGGGGCGCTGTCCGTGTGCCTGGACCACCGCTGGAAGGTCCTGCTCTGCGCCGCCGCGTTCTTCGGAGGGACGCTCGTCCTGGGCAAGGGCCTGCGCTGGGAGTTCGTGCCTCCCCAGGACCAGTCCATGTTCCTGCTGCGCCTACGCACGCCCGTGGGTTCCTCCATCGAGGCTACCGACGCCAAGTTCCTGGAGATCGGGAGCTGGCTGACCTCCCGGCCCGTGGTCAAGCGCTACTTCGGCAACGTGGGCGGCATGGGAGGCGGCGAGGTCTCCACCGGGATGATGTTCGTGACCATGAAGCCTCCGGAAGAGCGTCCCATGGGGCAGGACGGCAAGCGCGTCACCCAGGCGGATTTCATCAAGGAGGCCCGCAAGGAGCTCAAGAAGATCCAGGGCATCAACGCCATCCCCGTGGACCTTTCCCAGGCCGGGTTCGGAGCCAACCGAGGGATGCCCATAGAGTTCTCGGTGCGCGGGCCTGATTGGGACCAGCTCGTGGACCTCTCCAAGACGCTGGTCAAGAGCTGCGAAGCAACGGGCCTCATGGTGGACGTGGACAGCGACTACCGGGCAGGCATGCCCGAGGTGAGGGTCCACCCGGACCGGGCCAAGGCCTACAGCCGCGGGGTGTCGGTCGAATCCGTGGGCACGGTCATCAACGCCATGGTGGGCGGGGTCCGGGCGGGCTATTTCACGGACGCGGGCAGGCGCTACGAGGTGCGCGTGCGCGCCGAGACCGGCTACCGGCTCAAGGCCTCGGACATCGGGAAATTCTTCGTGCGCAACAACCGTGGGGAGATGATCCGCCTCTCCGAGGTGGTGCGCATCGAGGAGCGCTCCACGCTCCTCTCCATTCTGCGCAAGGACCGCGAGCGCGCCATCGGCATCACGGCCAACGTGGCTCCGGGCAAGTCCCAGGCACACGCCCTGGCCGCGGTGGAGCGCCTCTCCCGCGAGGACCTGCCCGCCGGCTACCATGTGGTCTTCAGCGGCTCGGCGCGCACCTTTCGGGAGTCCTTCGAGAGCCTCCTCCTCGTGCTGGGACTGGGCCTCATCGTGGCCTACATGGTGCTCGGCTCGCAGTTCAACAGCTTCCTGCACCCGTTCACGGTCCTGCTGGCCCTTCCCTTCAGCGTGTCCGGTGCGCTCCTGGCCCTGCGCATGACGGACACGAGCCTCAACCTCTATTCCATGATCGGCATCATACTGCTCATGGGCATCGTGAAGAAGAACTCCATCCTGCTGGTTGACTTCGCCAATCAGCGCCGGGCCGAGGGCAAGCCGGTGCGCGACGCCCTGCTCGAGGCCTGCCCGGTCCGGCTGAGGCCCATCCTCATGACCTCCATCTCCACCATCGCCGCGGCCCTGCCGCCTGCCCTGGCCCTGGGTCCCGGCGCAGAGACCCGCGTCCCCATGGCGGTCACGGTCATCGGCGGAGTGGCTGTCTCCACCTTCCTGACGCTGTTCGTCGTCCCCTGCGCCTACAGCCTGCTCTCCCGCCTCGAAAGGAGGAACCCCTGAAGCTGAAGGGCGTGTTCCCGCCCTTCTCCTAGATTATGGAATACCTGCGCGAAGCCCTCGACCTCTTCCTGCATCTGGACAAGCACCTCAATCATTGGGCCGGGATGCTCGGCCCCGGGCTCTATCTCCTCCTTTTCGGCATCGTCTTCGCCGAGACCGGGCTCGTCATCGCCCCGTACCTGCCCGGAGATTCCCTGCTTTTTGCCGTGGGCGCCCTGGCCGCGACCCCGGGCTCGCCCATCAGCCTGCCCCAGGTCATGCTCCTCTTGGCCGCGGCAGCCGTCCTGGGCGACGCGGTGAACTACTCCATCGGGTACTGGGTGGGACCGAAGATATTCAACAAGAAGGATTCCCTGTTCTTCGACCGCAGGCACCTCATAAAGGCCCACCGGTTCTACGAGAAGCACGGGGGCAAGACCATCATCATCGCGCGCTTCGTGCCCATCATCAGGACCTTCGCGCCCTTCGTGGCCGGCATCGGGAAGATGTCCTACCCGCGCTTCGCGCTCTACAACGTGACGGGCGGGGTTGCCTGGACCGTGCTCTTCCTCGGCGCGGGATACAAGTTCGCCAACCTGCCCGTGGTCAAGAAGCACTTCCACTACGTCATCCTGGCCATCATCGTCATCTCCGTCATCCCGGTGGTCGTCGAGTTCATCCGGGCCAGGAACGCGCCCGAGGAATCATGAGCAGGAAGTTCTCCACCATCGAACTCGAGCTGGAGGGGAGGATCCTCACGGTCCGGCTTTCGCGGCCCGAGGTGCGCAACGCCTTCGACGCCGCGTTGCTCAAGGAGGCGGCGGAGGCCTTCCAGGACGCGGACCGCGACCCGGGAGTCCGCGTGGTGGTGGTCACGGGCGCGGGCGGGGCTTTCTGCGCTGGAGCGGACCTGGCCTGGATGCGCAAGACCGTGGACTATACGCGCGAGGAGAACCTCGCGGACACGGCCGCCGTGGTGAAGGCCTTCGGTTCGCTCCACCGCATGTCCAAGCCCACGGTCGCGGCCGTCAACGGCCCGGCCATCGGGGGCGGCATGGGGTTTGCGACCGCGTGCGACGTGGTCGTGGCTTCGAAGGAGGCCGTGTTCGGCCTGAGCGAAGTGCGGCTCGGGGTCGTGCCCGCCTGCGTCACCCCTTTCCTCCTCAAGCGGACCGCGGCAGGCCGATTGCGCCGCTGGATGCTCAGCGGCGAGCGCTTCGACGCGGACACCGCTCTGTCCCTGGGCCTCGTGGACCTGGTCGTGCCTTCGGCCGAGGCCATGACCGCGGCGTACGGCATCGCCAAGGGGATGGCTGCGGGCGCTCCAGGCGCCCAGGCCGTGGTGAAGAGCCTCCTGGACAAGATGCCGGAGATGACCCTGAGCCAGGCCCTGGACCATTCCGTGGAGGTCCTGGCCAAGCTCAGGACCGGCCCGGAGGCCCAGAAGGGGACGAGGGCCTTCCTCGACAAGAAGCCGTGCTCATGGGAGTGACATGGATCACTTAAAAGAGTTCACGCGGGAGCAGCTCCTGACCCTCATCGACACGCACGCCAAGAACTGGCTCGCCCACGACGGGTGCTGGTTCTTGGCCGCGGAGGAGAAGCTCGGCATGGAGCGAGCGATCGAGCTCGACAAGCTCTCCTGGGAGCGCTTCTCCCCGGCCGAGGCCAGGCGGATCATGTCCGGCTTCAGCATCCCCGCCAACGGGGGCCTTGACGCCCTGGAGAAGGCCCTGTGGCTGAGGCTCTACGCCTGCGTCAACAAGCAGAAGGTCGAGCGGACATCGCCCGACCGGCTGGTGCTGACCATGCTCGAGTGCCGCGTGCAGAAAGCCCGGCGCGACAAGAAGCTCCCGGATTTCCACTGCGGCGGGGTGGGCATCATCGAGTACTCGCGCTTCGCCTCGGCCATCGACCCGCGCATCAAGACCCGAGGCCTGTCGTGCTTCCCCGAGGCCGGCCAGGAGTTCTGGTGCTCCTGGGAGTTCTCGATCTAGCAGGGAGCATTTTCACATCCGCAGGGCCATGGGCCCGGAGGCGGCACTTATGACTCCTATGAGTCCATGCGCGACTGCGCCCACTCCAAGAACCGCCGTGCGAGCTTCTCTGCATCCTTGCCTTCCGCTTCGGTGACTTCCCGGTCCTCGTAGGCGGATAAGTTCTTGTAGCTCAGCACCTTCGAAAGAGTCTGGATCTTGGAGCCGAGTTGGTCGTCTTTGACATGCTGTCGCAGGAGGCCAGCGACGTCATGATGGGAGTCTCCGGTCGATCGGACCCCGCCGTAGTAGACCAGAAGTGCATCAGCTGCCGAGATCGCCGCGTGGACGGCGTTCAAGGCCACGGCGTCCCAATCGCCTAGTTTCAAGGCCGAATCCGAGGCGCGAAGGAATTCCCGTGACTTCTTCAGATATGTCGCATGGCGCTCGCGAGAAACGGAGCGCGTCTTGAGCTTCTTCGGGGTCATGTCAGCAGTTCCTTGAGTTCCTTGCCGTAAATGGTCCGCCCATCCTTTAGGATCTCGCGGATCAGCGGGAACTTATGATGGAATTTTCGTCTCAGCTCCAACAAGGTCTGGATATAGGGCGCCAGCGGGACGCTGAAGCGCCTGGACAGCATGTCCCTGAGCCGTTCGACGCGCGGCTCCAGGGCCTTCAGGCTTCCTTTTGAGGGAAGAACAATCAATAGGTCGAGATCGCTGCCGAGCTGCTCCGTTCCCCTTGCCATGCTGCCGAAGAGCACGATGGAGAGGATGTCGGACTTGGAAGAATCGACCAAGGACCTCCTGACAGCGGCCGCGACCTGCTTGGGCATGGCTGCCTCGGCTTCGAATTGCCGCGCAAAGACGTTCCGGACGAGATAGTTCTCGGCATTGATCCTGTAAAGATGCACGTTCGAGACCCGTCTCAGCAGGACGATCCCACGAGCGTCCAGCTTCTTGAGAGCGTCATGACAGGAGGGCGCGCTTAAGCCGACCTTGCGCGCGATCTCGCGGCCGCTCCATTCGGCCCGGCTGCGCCAGAGAAACCTCAAAACGCGCGACTGGGCTCCCTCTTGGGGGGCCGCCGACAGGCCTGCGGCGTGGTTGTTTGGCATAGTTAACAATTGTAAGGTCTACCTAACAATTGTAGCAGGAATCGCGCATTTCGGCAAGCCGAAGCCCCGTTATCGACTCCCTTTCCGCCGACTGACCCCGCCGGTAAAGCCGGGCTTCGCCCGGCTGGCTGACCAGCCCCGAAAGACCCGCCTTTCCCGCCCGGATCCGCTTGCAAATCTCACGGCTGATAGGTCACGTTCCTGTCCACGAACCTCAGGTCACCGGATTCGTCGGAGACGGCGAACTTGATCGTGTTGCTCCCCGGTTTCAGCCTCACGGTGACGGAGAAGATCCCCCTGGCGTCCGGATGGACGGGCCTGCCGTTGACGAGCACCTTGAAGTTCTTGGCGACCTTCCCTTTGACGCGGAAGTCGCGGGTCTCGATGACATCTCCCTCCTCGGGACTGATGATGGTGAACCGCGACTTCATGCTGCCCGAAGAGGTGCCGGACCCCATCCCATAGCGCCGCGTTTCGGAGAACTTGCCCTGGTCCCCCAGCAGGTCGACCACGGCGATTCGGCACCAGTAAGTCCCCTCGCTCAGGGCCAGGGCTGCGGGCGTGATGGGCGCCTCGGGATCGAAGGTCATCCTCACCAGCGGCTCGGTGAAATCCCGGCTGACGCCGCACTCGACTCGATAGCCGGAGACGGCGTCGGCGAACTTCGATCCGGTGAGGGCGTCCTTCAGACTCCTGATGTCGGGGATCGCCCCCCCGCCGGTCAGGCCTATGGGAGCGGTCGGGGCTCCCCTCGGCGCACCGCTCTTGAGGAGATGCGTCGGCAGGCGCAGGGTCATCGCCGGCAGGACGGCTTTCGGGTCCGGCGAAGGAAGGGAGTTGTACTTGGATATCTCGACCCAATGAGAGGGATCCTTGAGGTGCTTCTGGGCGAAGAGCAGGAGGCTGTCGCCTTTCTCGACGGCGACGGTCTGGAATTCGGCCGGGTCCCCGGCGTTGGCGCGGGGAGCAGCGCAGCAGAGCGCGGCGACCAGCGCCGCCGCCTTCCAGGTGGACCCGTTCATACCGGCCCCATGAGTATACCCTTTTTAAATGATACCATCTGGCTCCGGGCACGCGCTCGACCGCCCACTCATGCAGAACGAAGTCCCTAGCCGCCGCGAACTTCTGTTGGGCTTGGCCGTGGCCCTGGTCCTGAGGTTCGGGTTCGCGGCCTATTCCTTCGACGGCAAGCAGATATTCGGCAGCTTCTACGACTACGAGCGGCTCGGCCTGAACCTCCTGGCTCACGGCATGTACACGATCACTCCGCCCACGCCCACGGCCATCAGAGAGCCGGGCTACCCCTTGTTCATCGCGGGTCTCTACGCCCTCCCCGGCCATAGCCCCTGGGCGCTGCTGGCGGGCCAATCGGTCCTGTCCGCGGCCACCGTCTACCTGGTCTACCTGCTGGGGGTGTTGGTCTTCGACCGGCGGGTAGGGCGTCTCGCGTTCTGGATGGCGTGCTTCTACCCGTATTTCATCTATTACGCGGCCTTCATCTTCAGGGAGACTCTGCTGGCGTTCCTGGCATCGGCGGCATTCTTCCTGCTCGCGCGCTACGGCAGCGCGCCGGCCGGCGCGGTAGGCGGGGGCATCGCGGGCTTCATGTGCCTGGCGAACACCGCGACCGGCCCCTTGACCGCGGCCATGGGCGCGTTCCTGGCGTTCGGCGCGGGCCGGCCGCGGCGCTGGAAGGGCTTCCTGGCCTTCTCGCTCGTGGCCGCCGGCATGCTGGGGGCTTGGGTCATCCGCAACGCCGTGGTGATGCGGGCCTTCGTCCCGACCTCGACCTGTCTCGGAGTGGAGATGTACACCTCCTTCACGGTGCCCTACGAGATCCGGGGCACCGACGCGCAGAACGCCATCTTGGGCAGGCCGGGAGACGACACCGAGTACCAGCGGTTCGCCCTCCTGCCTGAGGTGGAGAGCAACCGCGCCTTCCGGGACGCGTCCTTGAAGATGGCCTGGGATCGACCCATGTGGTTCGCGAAGGACTGCGTCGGGAGGTTCTTCGGCATCTGGAGGATCGTTCCGCGCGACAGGGCCTACACGCACAATACCTCGATGGTCCGCCTCCTGGCCTTGGGCTCCGACGGCTGGCTTCTGCCCCTGGCCGTGTGTGGGCTGATCCTCGGCTGGGGGCGGCCCTGGGTCCGCTGGATGGGGGCTTTCCTGCTCGTCCTGACCCTGAGCTTTTCCATCAGCCAGGCGGTCATCCGCTACCGGGTGACCGTGATGCCGTTCGTCCTCATCCTGGCTGCTCGGGGAGGGCTCTGGATCCTTGACCTGCGCAAACCCCACGGCCGGCCGGATCCTGCCCTCTCCTGACCTTGGCGCGCCATGAAGCCCGAAATGTCGGACGCGGTCGAGGCCGGAAGCCGAGCGTCCCGGCCGACCTCAGGAAGGGAGTCGGCCGGCCGGGACACGGCCAGAGGGGTCTTTCTCGGAGTCGTCCTCTCCTTGGCCGCCCTGGCGCAGGGGGCCCATGACCTGTGGGCCGCCACCGCGGTCTACACGGTCACGCTGCTCTGGCTGGGGGCAGGCGTCCTGGCCGCGGCTTGGTCCCGGGAAAAAGATGGTCTGCCCCTGGGCGCGGCCGCGCCCTTGGCCCTCGTCGGCGGAGCGATGTGGCTTTCGTGGAGGCAGGCGGTCAATCCCGGAGACTCGCTCTTTGGCTTGATGGATTGGCTGTGCGTTCTGGGGATGTTCTTCGTCTCCATGAGGGCTTTCAAAGAGCAGTCCGCCCGGGACGCTTTCCTGGCCTCGCTGGTCCCTGTCCTCGCTTTCGAGGGCTGCCTCATGTTCGTCCAGCATCTGCAGGCTAAGAACTTCTTCAACTATCAGGCCCCCGGCACGTTTCCCAATGCCCAAGCGGCCGTGGCCTTCGCCCTGCCCTGGATCCCGGCGTTGGCTCTCAAGGTGTGGCGAGGGAGAGGGGCCGGGCTCTGGCAGCGCTGCTACTGGGACGCCGGACTGATCGGCGCCTTGTCCCTCATCCCGTTGGCGGAATGCGTCTCGGGCCTCGTCCTGGTGTTGCTGTGCGTGCCCTTCCTGGCAGGGCCGCGGACCGTCCTGAGATGGGTGGAGCGTCACCGGTCATGGGCCGGCGGGGGGGCGGTCCTCGGGATCTCGGCGGTCGCCTGGCTTCTCTGGAAGAAGCTCCAATTCAGCTGTTTCGTGACCGGCCTGCCCATGCGGTCGGGGGATCCCTTGATGCGCCTCAGTTGGTGGGCCAGCGGTTGGAAGATGTTCCTCAGCCGCCCCTGGCTGGGCGTGGGGCCCGACTGTTTCGAGTTCGCCTACCCGAGCTTCCGGGATCCGGCCGCCGAGCTCAGCATCACCTACAGCCACAGCCTCGTCCTGGGCCTGCTGGCGGAGACGGGCATCATCGGGACCGCGAGCCTGGCTGTCTTCGGCGCGTGGTGGCTGCGCCAGGCGCGGCGGCTGGGGAGCACGATGCAGGAGCGCTGGCCGTTCGCGCTGGGAACCATGCTCTTCCTGTCGTTCGCCGTGGTCAACGTCAGCATCGAGTACCTGGCGGTGCAGATCGCGATCGCGCTCTGCATGGGCCTCGCGGTCGCTCCGGGAGGGGGCCCGGCGTGGGCGCCCCGCAAGTCCGGCGCCATCGCGGCCGCGGCCCTGGCGATCTGCTCCCTGCCCTGGATCTTCCAGCCGTGGCTGGCCAGCCGGCTTCTCGTGGAAGGCGAGGCGGCGCTCCAGACCGCTGAATTGGCCGCGGCCCAAGACGCCTTCTCCGCGGCCGCGGGATACGATTCGCGCCACTTCGAGCCGGAACGCGGGCTGGCGCGGGTCCACCATGCCCGATTCAAGGCGACCCGGGATCCCGCCAGTCTGGAGGCCGCGGTCCTGCATCAGAGGAGAGCAACGGAGCTCAACCCCATGGCCGCGACGCTGTGGCTGGATCTCGGGGTCTACCTCGCGGAGTCCGGCAAGCCGGTCGAGGCCTGGGCCGCCGTGGAAAAGGCCGAGTCCTTGGATAAGGGGCGGCCATGGTGGAAGGCGGACGTGGAGGCGCTTCGAGTCAGGATGCGCAAGGCCGAGGAAGGCGGCCGGGCTGAGAAGGCTAACGCCGGGACCGGAGGGAATCGATCGCCGCAGCCGCGGCCCCGATGACCATCCCCACCATGCCGCACGCGGTCGTCGCCTGAGGGACCGTCCATTGGGGCGGCTGGATGAGGCTGGCGTAGGGATGCGAGATCGCCAGGAAGCTCCCGGCCGCTGACCCGACGACAGCCCCGATCGAGGGATGGCGCAGCCACGCGCTCCGCACGCCGGTCAGCCACCCGGCCAGGAGTCCCGCGACGGTGAAGATCAACACGCAGGGAAGGAGCGACCAGGGCGAGCCAGGGGGATGGACCCATCCCGCGATCCGCCACGCCTTGAGCATCGTGGTGAATACGATGATCGCTCCGATCACGGCGCCGGCGATGCCGCCGACGATCAGCCGGACCTCGACCGGGCCCACGCTGCTAGCGCGAAGGGACCAGCAAGGCCAGGCAGAGCGCCGAGCCGGTGAGGTATGCCAGTATCCTGCTGCGCAGAGGGTGCTGGTCCAGCCAGACCCGGATCTTTTTGGCCACTTTGAAGTCCGCCGGGCCCAGGGCCTTGGCCAGGCTCTCTGCGGCGGCGTCCGCGGAGTCCTCCTTGCGGATACGCGTCTGCCATACCGCGGTGAAGATATAGTCCAGGTCGTCGTGCAAATTCCGCTTCTTTAGGTAGGCCCACTCTCCCTGGTCCAGCCAGAGGCCGGCGCAATTGCCGCACCGGTCCACGGTGAACGGGACGCCTTTTTTCACGCGATACTTGATCAGGATGCGGCCGCAATCAGGGCAGAGCCTCCCGCCCTTTGGTGGGGACTTTGGTTGGGGGTTGTCCGCCCCGCCGAGTATCTCGGGTGCGTTGTGCCCCCGTCTGGAGAGCCATTTCCAGTACACGAAGGACGGCAGCCAGTGGCCCTGGCATTCGTCGCAGCGCAGGGCGGCCAGGCCATCTCCCATCTCCTCGGAAGAGAACTCGTCCTTCTTGCATACCGGGCATTTCATGGAAGGGCCTCCTGAAGCGGACCTCGATGATATTATACTAGGGTTTTCGGATGGCTTCTAGGTCTTTCGGCCTTTCTTATAGGACTCTTGCCACTTGAAAAAAGTGCCTCGAACCGCCATCCTATCGATATGAGGACTGGGTTCTCCTGCCTGCTGGCATTCTTCCTGGCTTGCGGTACGCAAGCTGGTTGGGCTGCCGGTGTCTCGGCTGGGTCTTCCAAGTCCGGTTCCAAGGTCTCAGGGAGTCCTTCCATCGTCCCGAGCCTGAGTCTCGGGGCGTCTCCCGCTGTCCTGCCTGAACTCTCCGTGCCTGGCGCGGGGCTGTCCGCGGCCGGCCTTCCAGGGATCGGAGCGCCTGCCCCGGTCATCGATCTGGACGCGAGCCTCTCGGACGCGGCTCTAGGGCTCGCGCCTGAGCTTGCTCTGCCGATCCCTGTCATCACCCCTGCTCCTGCCGAGACCCTTCCTGCTGTCGCCCCTGCCCGGACTCCGCTCGAGGTGCTCAAGCAAGCCGAGTCCTTGGGAGTCGGAGCCGCGCGATCCGAGGACCGGCCCGAGCACGGATACGGCGCGAATGCGGCGGTTTTCGACCAGAAGGCTTTCGCCCCGGCTGTGGATGTCTCTGGAGCCCAGCCCGAGGGCTCTGTTCCCGGCGTCCTGGACTGGCTCGGACGGCTGACGCGCTCCCCGGACTCCCAGGGCTCAGGTTCCGACCCGCTCCATTTCAGGAAGGTCCTGGTCCAGGTCTTCAAGTCCCTCAAAGAGGGCCCTGTGGCTGAGCCCCTCGCGAAAGCCAAGGCAGCCTACTCCCGCGGGGACGCCGCGGTCATCGCCCGATCTCAGAGCGCGATCCGCGACAGGTTGCTCGCGGCCGGCAAGAGCGTCCTCGCCGGCAAGGGGCTCAACCCCTCTTCCGTGATCTCCAACGGCACCACCCTGGACAGGCTCTTCGGCATGATCTTCAGCGGCGGCATCGAGGCGACCTCTTCCTATTCCGGGATGAGCGGGGAGAGCGCGGAGTTCTGGGGCGTGCAGGGTCTCGACGGCGGTTCGAGCTACGGCGGCACCCGCGCGGCCGGCCGACGGGTCCCTGGAGTGCTCATCATCATCAACAACCCCTCCGACCCCATCAAGGTCAGGCAGGGGGAGGTCCTCAGCAGGCAGCCCAGGGTGGATGGGGATTTCCTCGCTGCCGTGGTGAGCGACGGTGTGGACACCGTGGTCCTCGATGCCGCCGCGCTCAAGCGCCTGGCAGCCTCATCCGAGCGCTGGAAGCAGTCCGTCAAGCGCCAGGCCTACGACCAGGGCCGGATGGGCCCCTTCATGGATTGGCAGGCCTGGTCCGAGAAGCTCAGCCCAGAGAAGCGCTGACCAGCCTCCGCGGTTCGCGGCCGCTCATTTGACTGCCGCCCACAAGGGAAGTAGACTCTGGCCATGAGGCGATCCATGAACGGCTATCCCCGATTCCCGGCTGTACTGCTTCTGGCCGCGGTCCTGGCCTGGCAGGGGCTCCCCGCGATCGCCCAGGAGTGGCCCGACCTTTCGAAGCCGGCTCCGCGGGTCGGCGGGGGAGGGAGCGACGCCGCGGTCATCGTGGGCATCGAGGATTACGCTTTCGTGCCGGACGTGCCCGGAGCCGGGGCCAATGCCAAGGCCTGGTTCGACTACCTGACCGAGACGCGCGGCGTCCCTCCCCAGAACATCCGGCTCCTGACCGGGATGGATGCCACGGCCGACGAGACCATGGACGCGGTGCATTCCGCGGGCGACAAAGCCGGGCAGGACGGGACCCTCTGGTTCGTGTTCGTGGGCCATGGCGCGCCCGCCAAGGACGGCCAGGACGGCCTGCTCGTGGCCGTGGATGCCCAGCAGAAGGCCAAGAGCCTGGAGCGCTACAGCGTGCGCAGGAGCGAGCTCCTCAAGGCCTTGGCCAAGTCCAAAGCCGGGTCCATCCGCGTCATCCTTGACGCCTGCTTCTCGGGCCGCGTGGAAGGAGGCGGCTCCCTGGCGCCCGGGCTGCAGCCGCTCGTGGTCGTGGCCGCGGCCGGTCCCGCGGATTCCAGGATGACCGTGCTGACCGCTGCCAAGGGCGACCAGTTCGCTGGAGCGCTCCCGGGGGAGAAGCGGCCCGCGTTCAGCTACCTGGTCCTGGGCGGCTTGCGTGGGTGGGCCACGGCCAAGGCCGTCGTCACAGGCAGCGACCTCTGGCGGTACGCTTCGGACGCGCTGGAAGCGACCCTGAGGGGACGCGACCAGACCCCGGACCTCATCGGCGACGGGACCGCGCTCGTGGCCGCGTCCCCTGGAGAGAAGGGGCCGGACCTCGCCGGCCTTTCCAAGGCCACGGCGGGCGGGAGCGCCAGCGCCATGTTCCAGGTCTCGGCCTTGCCGGCGGTGCCCAAGGCGGAGGCTCCCAAGGCCCTGTCCGCGGACTCGGCCGGCTTGGATTTCCGGCAGGTGGATGTCGCTGCCCTGAAGCTCTACGAACATGCCCTGGAACTGGACAAGGGCGACGGGTCTCCGGAGAACAAGGCCGAGACTTGGAAGAGCCTCGGCCGGCAAGCGCCGCGATTCCTGGCGCTCGCGGAGAAGCGCGCTTCGGAGTGGGAGGCGTTCTCCGCACAGCGGAAGGCGGCCTCTGAGGTCCGGCAGAAGGCTCTCAAGACAAGGGACGAGGACTGGGCGAAGCTGTCGGACCTGCTCGGACTCAAGGTCGTCTCAGAGGGCGAGAAGAAGCGCTGGGCCGTCCAGTTCGCGGAGACCTACATCGGCTCCACCGGCATCACCTACGAGATGGGGGAAAAGCTCAGGCCTCTGTCTCCGATCCTCGCGCTCATGGCCAAGGCTTGTGATCGCGGCGAGGGAACAGGCTGCGCCGGGCTCGGTACGAGCCGCTATTATGGATACGGGACGGACATGGACCCTGCCAAGGGCGCGGGCTTGTGGCGCAAGGCCTGCGACCTGGGCGACCTCCAGTCCTGCTACGACCTTGGCGATGCGTATTCCTCGGGCAGGGGGATCGGCAGGGACCTCGGCCAGGCAGCGGGGCTCTACCGCAAAGCCTGCGATGGAGACCTCCCCATCGGCTGCGCCAATCTCGGCTACGTCCAGGAGAACGGCTTCGGCCTCGACAAGGACGAGACTCTGGCCGCGAAGTCCTACGGCCGTGCCTGCGCCCTCGGCTACAACGACTCCTGCGTCTCAGCCGGGTTCATGCACGAGTTCGGCAAGGGCGTCGCCCAGGACGATGCGCGGGCCGCAGAACTCTACCGGCAGGGCTGCGACTCGGGGGTCGGGCGGGGCTGCTCCAACCTTGGGGTCCTGCAGCAGAACGGCAAAGGCGTCCCGAGGGACTCGGCCCTTGCCGTGGAATCATACCGCAAAGCCTGCGAGACCCATGGCGATGGCCGGGGCTGCTCTTTCCTGGGCGGCATGCACCAGAGCGGGTCCGGGGTTGCCAGGGACGAGGCCGCGACAGCCGGTTTCTACCGCAAGGCGTGCGACGCGAGCTATTGTGAAGGCTGCAAGAACCTGGGGGTCATGCACGAGAACGGGCTCGGCGTGGCCAGGGACGCGGCCAAGGCGGTCCAGCTCTACCGCAAGGCGTGCGACGCGGGGTATCAGTATGGCTGCGCGGCCGTGGGCGTCATGTACCATTATGGCCGCGGCGTGGCCCAATCCTTCCAGAAAGCGGCCGAGCTCTATCGGATAGCGTGCGACGCCGGGGCGCAGCTCGGCTGCTCAGGCCTGGCCGGTCTGTACGCTGAGGGGACCGGGTTGAAGAAGGACGAAGCAAAGGCCTTCGAGCTGTTGAGCAAGTCGTGCGACGCCGGGGACCTCACCGGGTGCGTCAATGCCGGCATCCTCTATCTGGGGGGCCGCGGAGTGGCCAAAAACGAGTCCAAGGCCGCGGCGCTCTTCGCCAAGGGATGCGACGGTGGCGACGGTCACGGCTGCTTCAGCCTCGGCGCCGCTTACGACCACGGCCAAGGAGTGGGCCAGGACGAGTCCAGGGCCGTGGAGCTCTACAAGAAGGCGTGCGGCATGGGCTTCGCCGAAGCCTGCAAGTGGGTCCGCTGACCTGTTCTTGGGACGAGGCCGCTGGCTCTGGGACCTAGGACCCCCGCGTTTCCCGGCTGCTTGGAGTTCCCAGGACCAAGGCCAGTCCTTCCACTATGTGAGCTTCGCGGAACTGCGCGGTCAGACGCCCCTGGCGGCCCTATCCGCAGGAGTGATCCAGGGCGTGCCGGTCTCGCAGCTTTCCACTCCGAGCGGAGAGCCCCATCAGGCCGTTCTCGCTGAAAGCGGATCCGACGGGCTTGACCCGCGGAGCCTTGAGCTTGGCAACGCCTTCACGCTGGGCAGCGACTTGGTGTCGATCCACGGAACGTTCAGCCGCGCGCGCGTCGAAGGGCATTGGTTTTTCGGGAAAAAAGGCCGCCAGGTCGAGTTCGAAGCCCGTTCCCGCGGGAAGGGTTCGCTCCTCGCCCCGATCGCCGTCAGCATCTGGTGGGGCGGCGCCGCGCCCAAGAACACGAACGACATGAACCTTTGGCAGCTGATGCGCCGGCATATCCTAGGCGCGAGCAGTCCCGGCGAGATCCGCACCGACGGCCTCGGCTCCGGCGAACACCACATGCGCTTCAACCTTCCCGAAGACGGCGCGTATCTCATCGTGCTCCAGACCACGGATGCCTTCTCGGAAAGCAATGGCGAGTACAGCCTCTCGGTGTCTTATCGCGACCCCTCCGCGTACAGCTCCGCGCCCGTGCGGGTCCGCGGCATTGCCAATATCGCAAAAACGGGCGCCTGGCGGGATCGACCCCTGTCCGTCGAAGGCGCAGAACTTTCCTTCGGCCGCGTCAAAGCCGTTGTCGGCGGCGACGGCGCCTTCGAGATACCGGCCATCATGCCCAACATCTATACCGTCGTCATGCGCCACCAAGGCGTGACCTCCATCTTCGAGGCCTATATCGCGGAGCGCCCTGCCGAACAAAGGCTCGATCTCAACATCCGTGTCCCCTAGGAGTCCGTCCGAGTAATAGCAGGCCCCTGGTTGCTGGGTCTTGAAATCAGCGCGGGCAGGGGGTAAACTTCCCCCATGAGGCGTCCCCGATGAGACTTTCGCTCCGCCTCGCGTTGGTGGGAGCCGCCTGCGCGGTCCCCTGCCTCTGCTCCGGACAGGACTGGTCCTTCGAGGAGGGTTCCCGCTCCCGGTTCTTCCCTCGGCTGGACATGCAATTGTCCTCCGACTTCCACCGGGAGGCCAGAAAGGTCGAGATACGCGTGAACGGCGGCCCGGCGCGCGTCCTCCACAATTTCGGCGCCTACGATCCCGACTCCGGGAGGCCGGACGAGGACGGAATCCCCGTCCAGGACGAGCTGCGCCGCAAGCTGACGGTCCTGCGCGGCGTGGACCTCCTCAAGACGGGCGCCAACATCGTCCAACTGAGGTTCTTCCTGGGCTCCGGCCCCGAGGCCCGCAGGCAGGACGTCGAGAGGGTCGTCGATCTGCCGGGCCGCGAGACCAAGTTCGGTCCGGTCCTGATCGTCGAGGACGGCAGCAGGCAGGAATTCCCCATGCCGGACGCGATGCTCAACGCCATGGGAGACACCCTCCGCTCCTTGACCGAAGCCTATCTCGCCGGAAGAGAGCTGAAGATCGAGGTGGGGCACTCCAATTCCTTTCGGACGAAGAACGGCATGAAGCTCCTCAGCCACGGCAACAAGGAGGAGGCCGTCGCCGTCGTGAGCCACGAGTTCGCCCACATCCTATTCGACACCCTCTCCCCGGAGGAGGCGGAGTCCTTCCGGCTCCTGTACCACAGGCTGGCCCAGGTCCCGGCGAAGGAAGAGGGCGGTTTCACGCCGACGAATCACTATGAGGCCGCGGCGGGGTCCGTGATCGCCTGGTTCAACGAGTCGAACTTCGTATCCAGCCGGTATCCCCTCGGGCACGCCTACGACAACCCGTCGGAGCTCTTCGCGAGCTCCTTCAACGCCTGGAAGACCTACCCGGGGCTTTTCACGCAGAAGTTCTACGGCCGGGCCTCCCCCGGCCAGCGCCGCGCCCTCGACGAGTTGTTCGCCTTCCTGGCCGGCATCAAGCGTTGAGCAAGACGGCACAGCGCGGCCAAGGAACGGGCATATTCCGACGTCGAGCGCGGATGATCATGCCGGGGTCCTCGTCAGCGCAGGCACTTGACGTAGATGTCGCTCTGGAAATACCCGGGCCCGTAGCTTCCTTCCTTGCCGTACGCCACGAATCTTCCGTCAGGGCTCACGGAGGGAAGCCAGTTGACGTGCCGCCGGCTTTCGCCTTCCACGAGGACCCTGGCGTCCGAGCCGTCCGTGTCGGCGATCATCAGGCTGAAGGCGTCATCCCTGCCCCGGCTGTTGTAGGAGAAGATGATCTTCTTGCCGTCCGGGGTGATGGTGGGCGACCTGTGATTGCCCAAGCCGATGGAGACCGGGACGGTCTTCCCTGTCCCCCGATGGGTCAGGAGGATGATGTTCTGCCAGGTCTGATGCTCGCCGAAGGAGTCGGCTACGCAGAGCTCCGCGGAACACGCTCCTGCGTGAACGGCAGGGTCGGCGGCGTAGAACCCCGATGACCAACCTTCCGATTCAGCGTAGAATTCCGGCTTTCCGCCGCCGAGCCCGACCGCGTCATAGCGGAATGCGCGGTCATTGCTGGAATACCGCCCAGTGAACACGATCCGTCCCCCGCTCTTCAAGAACTTGGGGTACGAATAACCCGAAGGGCTGTCCCTGCGCGCCGCGGAATCAGTCACCTTGCGCTCCGGGCCGCAGGCCTCGAAGTCGTATCCCGCGCTGTGCGCCCTCGGGCCTGTTGCGAACAGAGAGACCGCCAGGACAATCATCCACATCGTTTTCATGGTTTCACCTCGCGCTTCAATCGTCCGGAAGGGCCTGCGACGGAGTCAACGGCTGGACAGGCGGGGCGGGGACTTCAGAGGCCGGAGGTGAGGTCGATGAGGAGGATCAGCAAAAGGATGCGATGCGGTCTGATCGTCATCACCACCAAGGATGCCGCGGAGCGCGGCGCAGTTCCAGGGGCTTTGGGCCCTGCCCCATCCGGGTCCTAGGTCCTATGCCGGACCCCGTCAGAACGCCAGGCCGGCGCCCGCCGAGAGGTGGAGGCCGGCTCCGAGGGGCGTAGGAGCGAACACGAAAGCCTCGGGTATATACCTCGCGTTGCAGCTCAACACCACGTGCTTGATGGGCATCAGGTAGAGGCCGGCCGCCAGGGATAGGTAGGTGTAGGAGACGCTGCTCGTGAAGACCCGGTCGCCCGCCGCCCGATAGGACACCACGTTCGTCTTCTTGAAGGTCGCGAAGCCCGTCCCGGTACCGCCGTAGAACCCCAGGGAGGACCCCATGCGCCTGAACCCGGTGCCGATGTCGATCTGTGTCAGCTTGATGTCCCTGATGGTCTCGGTCAGCGCCCCCGAGAGCGCCTGCTCCGCGTCCGTGGTATGGAACATGAACGTCTTGTCCGACGAGAGGGATTCGTAGGCGGCCCAGAAGTACATGCGCCTGCCGGCCATGGAGACGCGGCCGTACGGGCCGCGGAGATCCACGTTCCGGACGTCCTGGCAGCCGGCCGCCAGGCACGCGGCGATGGGTTGGGACCACTCGTGAAAAGCGTAGCCGGCCTCGGTGATGAGCTTGGGGTCCTCGGCCGAGGCAGGGGCGGCCGTTGCCAGCATGACGCAGGCGGCCAGCGTCGCGGCAACGATACGGGGCAAGGGCATAAGACCCATGATATCATAGGGCATAGACCCTTGCGTGGAGAAGGATCAGCGCAGGAGAGGGACGGTCTCGGGCTCTTTCGGGGCTTGTCGGGGCGCGGAGGCGGCCGGCGCGGCCGCGTCCATCCCCGCCGAGGTCTCGAGCAGCAATCCGACGGTGTAGCCTTTCGCGTCGACGCTGGTCTTTCGACCCGGCGCGAGGATCGCGGAACCCCGGGCGTTGAGCGGCGGGCGCAAGGGAGTGTCGTCCGTGACGAGATGGCGGACGTTGAATCCTTCGGGTAGTCTTTTCAAAGGGTCGACGATCATGCCGAACACATCCTGACGCCCGTTCACGAAATGGCCTACGGTGATGTTTATCCCGTCGTCGGGCGTTCCCACGTGCCGGCATGTTTGCCGCCATCGGTGGCCCGAGGCGTCCGCCGTCAGCCGATAGTTGCTCGTCGCGGGCGCGTCCCAGGCGGTCGCGGCGGCGCCGCCGTCGATCGTCAAGGCTACTTTCCAGTCTCCGCACTCGGCGACGGTGACACGCGAGCCGGAAGATATCTCGACCGTGCCGGAGTCGTTCATTTGAATCGGGTCTTGGCCGTTGCGGCGGGGGACGAAGAGGCCGATCCGATATTTCACGCTCAGCGCGCGGCCGCCGGCGGGCCAGATGACGGCGTCGAATTTCAGTTCTTGAGCCGGTTCGGGCGGCCTGGTGAAGGTGCCCAGGCCGTAACGGTCCGCGTCTTCGTTGAGGCGGATGACCTTCTTGAACGTCTTTCGGCCGTAGACCAGCTCGACGGCGACCGAGTGCGGCGGCCCGGCGGTCGTCGTGGAGACGGGGAACGCGAGGAGCGCGGCAAGCAGGGGGATCATGGTCCGGTCAATCTAGCATGGCGGGCCCGGGTTGTCAATGTTGCGATTCATGCCGCAGAGGCTCGCACGGCAGGCGTGGGTCTTCCACGGGGCCGCTTCTCATGGTATCATGCCCTGATGGCCCGGCTGGACCGCGTCGACAAGGCCGAACTCCATTGCCACAGCGACGGGGTGCTGGACAGGCGCATGCTGGAGGACCTGGCCGCTGAGGGCTTTGCCCTGCCGATCACCCGGGAGGCCTTCGCCCACCTATGCCCGGTGATGGACAAGGCCGATTGGATAGGCCGTTACGCCGCGGCCGTGGAACCCCTGCTCGTCCCCGGGGATGTCTGGCAGTCCCGGCTGGTCGCCCAATACGTCCGGCGCGCCGCGGAGCAGGGCGCGGGCTACCTCGAGATCATGGTTTCCGGCCTTTTGTTCCCGCGCGACAAGGGCCCGAGGAGGGCGATCGACGCCTACCGACTCCTGCGGCTCGAAGCCGACAAGGCGGCCGGCGGCCGCCTGCAGGTGGAGTTCCTCTCCCCGATCGTCAGGGGGCCGGCCGAACGGGCGGGCCTGCAGGCGCGCCGCGCCCTGGAACTGAGCAAGGAGGGCTTGATCCGCGGGATCTTCATGGCCGGGGAGGAATCGGACTCGACGGTCGCGTCCATCAAGGACATCCTGGCCGGCCTGAAAGACAGCGGGCTCGGCATCGAGATCCATGCCGGGGAATGGTGCGGCCCCGAATCGGTGTGGGATGCTCTGGAGAACGGCAAGCCCGACCGCCTCGGCCACGCCATCGCGGCCTTCCGCGACGAAAAGCTTCTGGAGCGCATCTTGAAGGACGATGTTCACGTGGAATTCTGCCCCACCAGCAATCGCGTCTTCGGCGCGCTCGCCCCCGGCCAGGAGCACCCTCTGGCCAGGGCGCGGGAACTGGGCATGAACTTCTCCATCAACACCGACGATCCAGGCCCCCTGAACTGCGGCCTGAACGGCGAGTTCCGCCTGGCGGAGGATGCCGGATTCACCGCGGACGACTTCGAGAAGGTCTTCGCGAACGCCATGCGCTCCGGCTTCGCGGATGGAGCTAGAGATAACCGGCGCCGTGCCGGTCCTTGAACGCGAACTCCTTCAAGTCCTTGCGGGGCACGCGCCTGGTCTCCTTGGCGGGATAGCCCATGGGGATGATCTCGACCACGCTGCGGCCCGCGGGCACGCCCAGGACCCCGTTGGCCTTGGCGAAATCGAAGAGGGCGCAGTGCACGGTGCCCAATCCTTCGGCCGCGGCGGCCAGGCACAGGTGCTCGGCCGCGATCCCTAGGTCGAAGAGCATCCAGTCCCCGCGCGCCGTCGAGGCCTGGCCTTTGTAGAACCCGGACTTTCCTTCGATGCCTACTGCCACAGCCAGGACCGGGGCTTCGAGCATGGCGCGTCGAGCCGGGTTGTTCTCAGGCAGGCAGGCCTGGAGCCCGGCTTTGAGAGCCGGGTCGGACACGAGGATCAATTCCCAGGGCTGGCAATTGGCCCAGGAGGGCGCTGACTGGAATGCTTCCAGGATGCGCTGGAGCGCGTCCTGGGGGATGGGATCAGGCTTATAGCTCCGGACCGATTGGCGGGTGCGGATGGCGGCGTAGAATTCCATGTTCCTGCCTCCGTACTATTCCAGCGAGATGTCTGAGATGCCGCCGACTTTCTTGGCCATGGCAGCCATGTCCTTGAGGTTGGCCTGGGCATAGACGGCCAGGCGCGCTCCGTCGGGCGAGCCGCCGCCGTGCATGCACCCTGGCACGCCGGCTCCGATGGTCAGCCACTCGATGAGCCGGGCGATGCGGGCCCGGGTCTCGGCCGGTGCGTGGGCCTTGAGGTACTTGGTGATGAGGTGCCCGTACCTGGGGTCCGTGAAGTCCTTGTAGGAGGGCATGCACCCGGTCTCGGCGATGCCGCCCGCGATCTCCTGGGTGAGCCTCTTGGTCTCGTACGGGAGCGTGGCCACGTGGATCTTGTTGATGTTGGCCATCACCGGGTCCGGGATCCAGGAGCCCGAGGGGTGTTTTGTGCCCAGGATCGCCGCGGCCAGGCCCACGCCGAAGGTGGTCTCGTTGTTGACGAGCATGCGCACGAACTTGTCGCGGAAGACCTTCTCCTGCAGGCCGTTGGCGCGCGCGATGAGGATGGAGGCCCCGACCATGACGTCTCCCTGGCCGGCCACGCAGCCGCCGATGGCCGCGCGGTAGGGGTAGGTGAAGCGAAGGACCGCGGTTTCCGCGAACTGGTACTCCCCGCAGAGCATGATGCGCTCCTTGGGCACGAACACGTTCTCGAAGAAGAGATAGGCCTGGGTGATGCCGCCCTTGGACACGGGGTTGTCAAAGCCTTCCTCGGCCTCCCTGCCGTCCGAGGGCCGGCGGGTCTCCACCACGGTGAGCCCGGGGGTGTCCTTGGGGATGACGAAGCTCACAGCGTAATCCGCGTCGGAGCGCGCCATCCTGGTGCCGGGCATGACGAAGACCTCGTTGGCCGCGGCCGCGCCGCAGATCATGACCTTGGCGCCCCGCACCACGATGCCGTCCTTGCGCCTGGCCACGATCCGCAGGTACATGTCAGGGTCGGCCTGGCGGGAGGGGGAAAGCCTTCGGTGGCCCTTGGCGTCGGTCAGGGCCCCGCAGCAGGTGATGTCGCGCTCCTGGGCGTCGAGCAGCCAGCGCTTGAGCCTGCGGTGGTAGTCGGTGCCGCGCTCCTTGTCCACGTCGTAGGTGGTGGACCACATGGCGTTCAAGGCTGCGCCGCCCACGCACCGGCCGCCCGTGCAGGTGCCGGTGAGGTTGAAGGCAGCGCGCTTCATGCGGCTCAAGGCGATGATATCCTCGGCCGTGCGCAGGACCGAGAGGTAGCGCGAGACGCGCTTGCCGGTCAGGTGCGAGGTCGTGGTGAAGAGGTCCTGGTGCCGCGGGTCGCGGGCCGAGTCGAAGAGCTGGGCGTGGCCCTCGATGGTGCGCTTGGTGAGCGGGTCCGTGGTCACGTCCGTGATGAGCTTGCCGAACTTGTAGATGTTGGGCCTCATCCGGCGCAGGCTCTCGCGATAGGCCTCGGAGGGCTTGGCCGAGCCCAGGGGCTTGGCCTTGACCCCCATGCCCTTGCCGGTCTTGAGCCTGTGGATGAGGGCGGTCAGGACCTCGGAGACGTCTCCCACCACGCCGTAATCCGCGGACTTGAAGATAGGCGCTCCGGGGTCCTTGTTGATGGCCACGATGGTGCCCGCAGCCTGGATGCCCACGGTGTGGTGCATCATGCCGGAGATGCCGGCTCCGATGTAGAGCTCTGGCTTGATTGCCACGCCGCTGGCTCCGATCATCTGCTTGGGCTTGGCCCAGCCCTCGTCCACGGGCGGCCGGGTGGCGCCTACGGCGCCGTGGAGGGTCCGGGCCAGGTCCTCCACGAGGCTCCAGTTCTTCTTGGAGCCCACGCCCAAGCCTCCTGCCACCACCACCCGGGCGGAAGAAAGGGACGAGGGCCCTGCGCCGTTGCGCTCGAAGCGGGATGACACGGTCCTGACCAAGGGGATGCCGCGGGGCAGGGCCACGGTCTCGGAGACCACCCGGGCCCCCGGGATGCGTCCCTTGACAGGGGAGAACACGCCTGGCGCCACGGTCGCCATCTGGGGCCTGGCCTCAGGGCACACGATGTTCGCCATGATGTTCCCGCCGAAGCCGGGCACGGTCTGGATGAGGTTCCTGCCGTCGAGCTTGAGGTCAGCGCAATGGGCGCTCAGGCCCGTGGAGAGACGGGCCGCGACCCGGGACGCGAGAGCGGCGTTGGCGCGGTCCGCTCCGAGCAGAAGGGAGTCGGGCCCGTGCTTCCTCACGAGCTCGGCCAGGGCCGCTGCTTGGACCGCGGTGCCGGCCCTGCCGAGATCCTTCCCTTCTATGACAAAGACAGTAGAGGGTCCGTACTCCAGGAGCGTCTTGGCAGCGGCAAGAGCTCCATCGCCGAGGACAACGGCTTCCAGCCGCATTCCCGAGTTGTCAGCCAGCCGTCGGGCTCTTCCCAGCAGTTCGAGGGAAACGGCGTCAGGCTTGCCGTTGACATGCGAGCCGTAGACCCAAATCGCGGCGGCCTCCCGGCCGCCGCCAGGGTTCAGCATCTTGTTTCGTGACGAGGGAGCCGTTCTCATCGGGATACTCCCTTGCCTGTCGTGACCAAGCCATCGTGGCGGAGCCTTTCCAGGAGCTGGGCCGTGACCTCGTTGGTGGTGCCCTGGAGGATCTCGCCTTTCCGGGCGCCGGAGGCGGCAAAGACATTGAGCATCCTGGTGGGCGAGCCTGCCAGGCCGACCTGGGAGGGCTTGAGCCCGAGGTCCCGGGAGTTCCACATCGTGACCTTGGATTTCAGGGCCTTTCCGATGCCTCCCATGGCAGGCAGTTTCGGGGCATTGGCTCCGGCTTCGAGTGTCACGACAGCCGGGCGAGGGGAATCGAGGAGGACCGTGCCGTTCTCGCGCCTGCACTGGGCGAGGATGCGGCCGGAGCGCAGGTCCATGCTCGTGACGCACACGAGGTCCGGGACATTGAGGAGCTCGGCGAGCTGGGGCCCGACTTGCGCGGTGCTGCCGTCCGCGGACCAGGCGCCGCAGAGCACGAGGTCGAAGCGTCCGGCCTTGCGGATCCCGGCCGCCAGGGTCCTGGCCGTGGCCAGGGTGTCGGCGCCGGCGAAAGCCTTGTCCGTGAGGAGGAAGGCGCGGTCGCAGCCCAGGGCCAGGGCTTCGAGGAGCTGTTCTTGAGCGTTCGGAGGCGCCATGGTCATGACCGCGACCCTGCCGCCGAGCCTGCGCTTGATGTCGAGGGCGGCCTCGATGGCGTTGCGGTCGAGGGGGTTGATGACCGAGGGGACCTCGTCGCGCCGGAGCAGCATGGTCTCAGGGTCGAGCCGCAGCTTGCTGAAGAGCGAAGGGTCGGGAACGGGCTTGACGCATACGATGCAGCGCCAGCCCCGACCGGCGATCGGAAGCACGGCCCGCGCCTTTCGGGACGGCGGCCCTGGCCGCCAGGAAGTCCGGCTGTCAATTGAGGGCCGCTCTGCTCAGGATGATCTTTCCTATCTCCGTGGTGCCGCCGGCTGAGACGCACACCATGGCGTCCCTCCAGAGGCGCTGGACCGGGTATTCCATCATGGTGCCGCAGCCGCCGTGGATCTCGAGGGCCTTCTGGCTGGCGCGCACCGCGGCCTCGGTGGCGTAGACCTTGGCCATGGTCATGTGGGTCGCGCAGTCCAGCCGGCCGCGGTCCTTGAGCCAAGACGCGCGCCAGCACAGCAGGCGCGCGGTCTCGAGGTCCACCATGATGTCTGCCACGTGCCACTGGATGGCCTGGAGGTTGGCGATGGGCTTGCCGTAGAGCGTCCGGCCCTTGGAGAACTTCACGGCCTCGTCGTACGCGGCTTCCAGGATGCCCAGGGCCACCGCAGCCATGCCGGGCCGTCCCGTCTCGGAGATGGTCTTCAAGGCGGCCTTCATGCCCTCGCCCTCGTCCCCAAGCAGGCTCTCCGGGCCCACGCGGCAGTTCTTGAAGAAGAGCTCGCCCGTGTCCGCGCCCCGCAGGCCGACCTTGTGCTCGTTCCTGCCCGGGGAGAAGCCTTTCGTCCCCTTCTTCACGAGGAAGGCGCTCAAGCCCCGGGAGCCCTCGCCCGTCTTGGCGATGACCACCTGGGCTCCGGCGAGGTGGGCGTTCGTGATGAAACATTTGCTGCCGTTCAAGACCCAGCCTCCGCGCTCGGGACGAGCGGTGGTGGCCATGCCCAGCAGGTCCGAGCCGCCCGTGGGCTCGGTCACGGCGCAGGTGCCGAAGAAGTCTCCGCGGCAGAGCTTCGGGAGGTGCTCGTCTTTCTGCGCGTGGCTCCCCCACTCTAGGATGGCTGTGGCGCCCATGTGGTGCACCTGGAGCGTCATGCCCACCGCGGCCGAGACCTTGCTGATCTCGGCGATGGCCACGGTTCGGGCGAGATACCCGAGCTCGGAGCCGCCGTATCTCTTGGGGGTCACCAGGCCCAGGAGCCCCACCTCGGCCATCTGCCTGAGGAGCTTTCCCGGGAACTTGCCCGTCTCCTCCATGGCCGGCACCAGAGGCGCCACGACCTGCCGGGCGAAATCCCGGGCAGTGCGCTGGACGATCTTTACTTGGTTCGGAAACTCGAAATCCATGGGTTCTATCCTCTTGGCGGCTCGATAACGGCAGGTTCGTCGCAACAGCCAAAATATATAATATTTCCCCATGTACGAGATTGAGAAGTCCTTCGATACGCAGCTCGCGGCGATCCAGCGGGACCGGCCGGTGGTGGTGGTCACCGAACCTCTGGAGCCCCGCATCCTCGAAGCCGTCTGCCATCTAACCCGGTTCATCAAGCCGGTCCTGCTCGCTGCTGAAGCCGATGTCCGGGCCGTGGCCAGCCGTCATCTCGGGCATGTGGATCCAGCCCGCCTCGAGTACGCCCTGTCCCAGAGCGTGTTCCTCGACATCCTCCGGCGCAAGGACCTTCTGGAGGAGTTCTCCGGGGAGTGCCTCAAGGACGGCCAGGCCGGGGTCCGGACCCTTGAGGAGGCCGGGAAGGCGGTCGCGGAGCCGGGCCTGTTCGGCATCTACGCCGTGCGCCAGGGGCACGCGGACATCGTGGTCGGCGGGGCCGCGCACCACCCCAAGGATTTCTTCCGGCCCATGATCGGGCTGCTGTCCAGCCAGCCCGTGGCCTGCGAGGTGGGTGTCTTCGTGCTTCCCGACGAGCACCCCGAGGGGCTCTACCCCCACAACATCGTGGTCTTCGGCGACGTGGGGGTCAACTCGGTCATGACCCCGGAGGTCCTGGGCCAGGTCGCGGTGGGCACCTGCGCCGTGGCCCGCGACCTCATCCCCTCCGAGGTCCTTCCCGAGATCCACGGCGCCATCGTGTCCTACTCCCACAAGGGCTCGGATTCGGGGCCCTCGCCGGAGAACATCCGCAAGGCCATGCCCTTCGTGGACAAGGCCCTGGCCGAGCGCGCTGCCAAGGCCGAGCGCTACGGCAGCATCCGCATCGCAGGCGAGGTCAAGATCAGCGCGGCCATCTCCCGGCGCTCCTCGGAGCTCTACGGTGACGGGGGGGACCTGCGGGGCGGCACCAATGTCATCATCTGCCCCAACCTCGAGACCGGCAACCTCCTTTATCATCTCTACTCCTCGCGCTACCCTGAGGCCAAGAAGTTCCCGGTGCTCTTCGGCCTGAAGTTCCGAGGCGTGGACCTGGCCATGGACTGCACCCCGGAGGACGCGTGCCTGGCCGTGAAGGCCTGCGTCCTGCGCCTGCAAAGGGACGGCAGATGGACGCGCACTCCGCGCGACACCTTCTTCCGCCGCTTGAGGGTCCTGGCGATCAACCCCGGCTCGACCTCGACCAAGATCGCGGTCTACGAGGGGGAGTCCGAGTCCTTCAGCGAGGAAGTCCGCCACTCGCCCGAGGAACTCGCGGCTTTCGCCTGCCGGAGCGTGGCCGAGCAGTTCGGCATGCGCCGGGACGCGGTGCTGGCAGCGCTCGGCAGGCGGGGCCTGAAGCCTTCGGACCTCGACGCCGTGGCGGGCCGGGGCGGACTCCTGCGCCCCATCCCGCACGGCACCTACGAGGTGGGCCCGGCCGTGCTCGCGGACCTGCGCGCCGCGGTCGGGGGCGAGCACGCCTCCAACCTGGGAGGTCTCATCGCCCACGAGCTGGCTTGTCCAGCGGGAAAGCCGGCCTTCATCGTGGACCCCGTGGTCGTGGACGAGGCTCCCTCCCGCGTCAAGATCACGGGCCTCAAGTCCATCCGCAGACGCGTGGTGAGCCACGCCTTGAACCAGATCGCTTCGGTCCACCGCTACGCCCGGGAGTCCGAGACTTTCTACGAGAAGGTCAATGTCATCGTCTGCCACCTGGGAGGCGGCATCTCGATGGGCGGCCACCGCAAGGGCCGCTACCTCGACGCCAACAACGGGCTCGACGGCGAAGGCCCGTTCAGCCCTGAGCGCTGCGGAAGCCTTCCCGTGGGGCAGCTCGTGGACCTCTGCTGCTCGGGCACGCACACCCACGCCGCCATGCGCAAGCTCGTCAAGGGGAGCGGCGGGCTCGTGGACTTGCTGGGCACCTCGGACCTGCGCGAGGTCGAGCGCCGCGTCCGGGCCGGCGATGCAGAGGCAGGCGAGGTCTTCGACGCCATGGCTTATCAGATCGCCAAGCACGCGTGCAGCCTCCTGCCCGCCTTCGAGGGCGAGAGGCTCGACAGGGTCATCCTCACGGGCGGCATGGCCCGCAGCGAGATGCTGGTGGAGAAGCTGAAGTCTTATCTTTCCGGGCTCGGCTGCGGCATCACGGTCTACCCTGGAGAGAACGAGATGGCGGCCCTGGCCCAGGGCGCCCTGCGGGTGCTTTACGGCCGCGAAGCGGCCAAGCAGTACGCGCCTGAAGCCTCGGCCGTGCCCGCCTAGGGCCGGCCTCTGAACCTCGCGCTGAGGCGCTCAGAAGGCGACGGTGAGGCGGGCATAGGGGCCGAACAGCCAGGTCCGAGAGTCGATGACCTTCCTGCCGCCGTCCGAGAAGCAGCGCGCGTGGAGCAGGTTCGATCTGGCGCCCAGGGAGGCTGAAACGAGTCCCGAGCGCGGCAGGCGCCAGTCCCGGCGGATCCCGCCGTCCAAGTCGATGAGGGTGCTGAACCCCGCGGCGTTTCCCATCAGCTCGTTGGACGCCTCGGCATAGCCGACGCCGAGCATGATCTCATGGATGTAGAACCCGGCCTTGCGCTCGAACTGGGACGGCCTCTCCCGGACGGCCAGCATGCCGGCGTCGCGCAGGGAGGCGACGAGGGACGCCGTGCGGTACCGGGTGTCGCTGAGCCTGGGGTTGGAGTAGAGGTTGAAGGGCCGGTTGGTCACGTCGTAGACGATGGAGGGAAGCTTGTGCTCCGTGAGCCTGAGCCCCATGCCGAACGCGTCGTCGTCATCCTTCCGCAGCCAGAGCAGGTCGGCCAGGAAGAAGGAGGTCCGCACCCTGGCCTGGGACCGCTCGTTGTCCCGGGTCGAGACCATGACCGCGGTGCCGTCGAACTTCCCCACGTCCACGCGGGTGAGGAGGTAGTGCGTGTCGAAGAGCCTCTGGATGAGGGTCGGCCTGTAGCGGACCGCGTAGTCCAGGAGGATCCTGTGGCTGTTGCCGGGATCGATCTTGCCTCTGATCTCGTTTTCCAGGACATGGGTCAGGTACTCGAACGCGAGATGGGTCCAGCCCTTCACGTTCACGGCGACCGCGGTCCCGGTCATCAGGGCGGGCCTCACCTTGTAGTAGGCGAAGACGCCGTTCTTCACGTCGTCGGGGGTCGCCGGCATGAGCCAGGCGCACCACGCGGTCGCCTCCGCGCTGCCGGAGAGCCGGCGCTCCCGCGAAGGGGCGGCGGAACCATGGGGCTCGGAAGCGGCTTGCGCCCAGGCGCCGGCCGCGCCGAGGCACAAGCCGGCCGCCAGGAGGAGCGTCTTCAATTCACACCCATGATCCGCGGAGCCCGGGAGATCCTCGGCATGCTACCATTTCCAAGCTGCTCTGGCGGAGAAGGACCCAACGCCGCCTGAGCCCTATGGCTCATGCGCGGCCTTGCGGTTCTTGGCTACAATGACGGCCATGCCCGGAGCCCTTCGGAGTCCATGAGTCCCGAGACGGGTCCCGACCGTCCGTATCCGGGCGCCGGGGCCCGGGCGCCCGGCGTGGTCCGGGTGCTGGGCCGCTTCGATCTCATCCTGCTCGGCATCGTGGCGGTCGTCAACATCAACGGCGTGCCGCCGACCGCGGTGTACGGCCGCATCTCCCTGGTCCTGTGGGTGCTCGCGTTCCTGGTCTTCTTCGTGCCTGAGGCGGTGGCGGTGCTCGAGTTCAGCCGCCGCTACCCGGGAGAGGGAGGCATCTACCTGTGGACCCGCCGGGAGTTCGGCGAGGGGCACGGGTTCCTCGCCGGGTGGTGCTACTGGGTGAACAACCTTTTCTACGTCCCGGTGATGCTGGTCTACCTGGCCGGGATCGTCGCCTACGCCGGAGGCGCGCAATCAGCGGGGCTCGTGGAGTCCAGATGGTTCGTGGCCGCGGTCGCGTTCGGGTGGCTGGGCCTGATGGCCGCGCTCAACATCCGCGGCCTCGGGGTCGGCAAGTGGCTCCAGAACATCGGAGGGATCAGCGCCGCCTTGAGCGGGGGCCTGGTCCTGGTCGCCGCGGCCGTGGCCTGGGCTCGCGGCGCCATCCAGCATCCGCCCATGGTGGCCTCGGCCGGTTATGAGATGATCACCAGCTTCAGCGTCATGTGCAACGCTTTCGTCGGCATCGAGCTGGCCTGCACCATGGGCGACGAGATCCGGGACCCTGGCCGGGACCTCAAGCCCGCGATCCTGACCGCAGGGGCGGTCTCGCTCGCCTCCTACGTGCTCGTGACCTGGGCCATCCTCGCGCTCGTGCCCATCGGGAAGATCGGCGTCATCCAGGGCATCATGCAGGCGCTCAGCGTGGGCGCCGAGAGCGCCGGGCTCCAACGGCTCATCGCGCCGGTCGCGGTGGTCATGGCGCTCGCGATCGGAGGGTCGTCGGCCGCGTGGTTCTCCGGCACGGCGCGCATCCCGTTCGTGGCCGGGGTCCACAGCGCCCTGCCGGCCGCGCTCGGACGCGTGCACCCGAAGTGGCACACCCCCTATGTCGCCCTGGGCGTGTGCGCGGTCCTGGGGGCCCTGTTCACCGCGATCTCCCTGACCGGGTCGAGCGTGGCCGAGGCCTACCAGGTCCTGCTCAAGGCCTCGGTGGTGCTGCAGATGGTGCCGTTCGCCTATCTCTTCCTCGGCCTGGCCCGGCTCTCCGGCGTGGGCCCGGCTGCCCGGGGGGCCGGCGTCGTGGGCCTGGTCACGATCGTTGCGGTGGTCGTGCTCGCGTTCGTGCCCACCGCGGACGTCTCGAGCCCCGCGGTGTTCGAGGGCAAGATGGCGGTCGGGGTCTTCGCCCCGCTCGCCGCCGGCTGGCTGTTCTATCGCCGCGCCCAAGGCAAGGGCGGCCGGGAGGCTGCGGCGTCCTCATGAGGATCGACCGTTCCCGTCTCAAGGCTCTGATGTCCCGCGAGGTCCGGGAGTTCCGGCGCTCCCACCCGAGATCGGCGGCCCTTTTCGCGTCCGCCCGGCGTTCCATGCCGGGCGGCGTGCCCATGAACTGGATGTCGAAGTGGCCCGGCGGTTTCCCGGTGTTCGTGGTCCGTGCCAAAGGGGCGCGCTTCACCGATGCGGACGGCAGGGAGTACGTGGACCTCTGCCTCGGAGACACCGGGGCCATGACCGGCCACGCGCCTGCGGCCGCCGTGAAGGCGATCGTTGCCAGGCTCCGGCGCGGGGCCACCGCCATGCTGCCCACCGAGGACGCGCTCAAGGTGGCGGAGGAGCTCCAGCGCAGGGTCGGACTCCCTGCCTGGCAGTTCGCCCTGACCGCCACGGACGCCAACCGCTTCTCCATCCGGCTCGCCCGGCTCATCACGCGGCGGCCGAAGATCCTGGTATTCAACTACTGCTACCACGGCACCGTGGACGAGGCCTTCATCGCGCTCCAGGACGGCAAGGCCGTGCGCCGCAGGGGCAGCATCGGCCCGCCGGTGGACCCCTGCGTGACGACTAAGGTGGTCGAGTTCAACGATGTGGCGGCGCTCGAGGCCGCGCTCGCTCCCCGGGACGTGGCCTGCGTGCTGGCCGAGCCCGCCATGACGAACGTCGGCATCGTGCATCCCGCCCCGGGCTTCCACCGCGCCTTGCGGGACCTGACCCGCCGCGCCGGCACCCTGCTCATCCTGGACGAGACGCACACGATCTGCGCCGGGCCCGGCGGGTGCAGTCGGGAGTGGGAGTTGGCGCCCGATTTCTGGGTGCTCGGCAAGCCCATCGGCAGCGGCATCCCGGCCGCGGCCTACGGCTTCACGGCCGAGGTGGCCGGCAGGGTGGCTGAAGGGATCCGGATCGAGGATTGCGACGTGGGCGGCATCGGCGGGACCCTGGCCGGCAACGCCCTCTCCATGGCCGCCATGCGCGTCACCCTGGAGAAGGTCCTCACTCCGGCCGCGTTCAAGCGGATGATCCCCTTGGCCGAGCGCTTCGCGGACGGCGCGGCGCGGGCGATCTCGGAGGCAGGGGCGCCGTGGCACGTGGCGCGCCTCGGGTGCCGCGCCGAGTACCTGTTCCATGCCCAAGTCCCGAGCAACGGGGGGGAGGCGGCCGCAGCCGCGGACTTCGATCTCGAGCGCTTCATGCACCTCTACGCCCTCAACCGCGGCGTCCTGCTCACCCCGTTCCACAACATGGCGCTGATGAGCCCTGCCACCACGGCAGGGGACGTCGACCGCCACACGTCGGTGTTCCGCCAGGCGCTCGCTGAACTGCTGTCAGCGAGCGCTCCACGCGCATCCCGAGGCAATCATGCTATCATTGCGGGGCGATGAAACCAATGACCAGATTCGACAATAGGATCCTCTTCCTGGGCTACGGCGCCGTGGCGCAATGCGCCCTGCCCATCCTGATGAAGCTCATGAAGGTCCCGGCCAAGAACGTCACGGTGATGGACTTCGAGGACCGCAGGGGCGGGCTCAAGCCCTGGCTCGCCAAGGGCGTGCGTTTCGTGCGCGCCAGGGTCACGAAGCAGAACCTGGGTTCCCTGCTGGGCAAGTACGTCGGCGCGGGCGACGTGCTCATCGACCTGGCCTGGAACATCGACGCCTGCGAGTTCCTGCAGTGGTGCCACGACCGCGGGGTGCTCTATATCAACACGTCCACCGAGGTCTGGGACCCCTACACCGGCGCGCAGGACAAGCACCCGACCGAGCGCACGCTCTATTGGCGGCACATGAACGTCCGCCGCATGATCGCCCAGTGGCGCCGTCCCGGCCCCACCGCGGTGCTCGAGCACGGGGCCAATCCCGGCCTCATCTCACATTTCACCAAATACGGGCTCCTGGACATAGCCAAGCACCTCCTGGCCGAGCGCAAGGTCAAGGGCAGGGCCGCCGAGGAGCTCCGCCAGCTCGTCAAGGACCAGACCTTCAACCGCCTGGCCATGGAGCTCGGCGTCAAGGTCATCCACTGCAGCGAGCGCGACACGCAGGTCTCGGATGTTCCCAAGCAGGTCGACGAGTTCGTCAACACCTGGAGCGTGGAGGGCTTCCGTGAGGAAGGGACCACCACGGCCGAGCTGGGCTGGGGCACGCACGAGAAGGAGCTGCCTCCCTACGCCTGCCGGCACAAGGAGGGCCCGCGCAACCAGATATGCCTGGCGCGCATGGGCATGAACACATGGGTGTGTTCCTGGGTGCCGGACTACCGCATCCACGGCATGGTGGTCCGCCACGGCGAGGCCTTCACCATCTCGGACAAGCTCACGGTCTGGAAGGACGGCAAGGCCCTCTACCGTCCGACGGTGCACTACGCCTACTGCCCCAGCGACGCGGCCATCGTCTCGCTCAACGAGCTGCGCGGCTGCGACTACCGGCTCCAGCCCAGGATCCGCATCATGAACGACGAGATCACCAGCGGCTCCGACATCCTGGGCGCGCTCATCATGGGCCACCCCTACGACGCCTGGTGGACCGGCAGCGACCTGAGCATCGCGGAGTCGCGCCGCCTGATCCCGCACCAGAACGCCACGACCATGCAGGTCGCCGTCTCCGTGGCGGCCGCCGCCATGTGGATGATCGACAACCCCGAGCGGGGCGTGGTCGTGCCGGACGACCTGCCCCACGAGTTCATCCTCGGGGTGGCCAAGCCCTACCTGGGCAAGTTCATCTCCAAGCGCTCGGACTGGACGCCGCTCAAGCACTACGCCAACGCCTTCCAGGGCTACAACAACCCGGCCATCGACCGGAAAGACCCCTGGCAGTTCAAGAACTTCCTGATCACGGACGGCGACTGATCCCACGACCGAGGAGGACCTCGATGATATCGAACAAGCAGCTGCAGAAGCTCGCGGCCCGGCACGGCACGCCGATCTTCGTGGTGGACCATGACGAGATCCGGCGCAACTACGGCCAGTTCAAGAAGCACCTCCCCCGGGTGCAGGCCTACTACGCGGTCAAGGCGGAGCCCCTGCCCGAGATCGTCAAGACCCTCTACGACGCGGGCGCGAGCTTCGACGTGGCCTCCATGCCGGAGTTCCGCATCGTCTACGAGAACATCAAGCGCATGCCCGCCAAGGAGCGGCAGGCCTGGATCTGGGACAAGATCATCTACGCCAACCCCATCAAGGCCGACGAGACCCTGCGCGACCTCGACCCCTACAAGCCCCTGGTGACCTACGACAACCAAGAGGAGATCCGCAAGATCAAGCGCTGCGCGCCGCACGCGGGCCTGGCCCTGCGCATCAGGGTGCCCAACACCGGGGCCATGGTGGAGCTCTCCTCAAAGTTCGGGGCCGCTCCCGGCGAGGCCGTGGACCTCATCCTCGCCGCGGTCAAGGAGGGGCTGGTGGTGGAAGGGCTGAGCTTCCACGTGGGCAGCCAGACCACCAACTTCGAGAACTTCGTCCAGGCCATCAACCTGGCCGCCGACATCTTCAAGGAGGCGCGCGACCGCGGCTACGGCCGCATGAACCTGGTCGACCTCGGCGGCGGCTTCCCGGCTCCTTACGACGAGTCGGTCAAGCCTTTCAGCGTCCTGGCCGGGAAGATCAACGCCGAGATCGACCGGCTCTTCCCCAAGGACATCGAGATCCTGGCCGAGCCGGGGCGCTTCATGATCGCCACGGCCGCGACCTCGGTGGTCAAGATCCAGGGGAAGGCGGTGCGCGACGGCAAGGTCTGCTACTACGTCGACGACGGGGTCTACCACACCTACTCCGGCATCATCTTCGACCACTGCCACTACCACATGAAGGCGTTCCGCAAGGGGCGCGAGCAGATCTGCGGCGTCTTCGGCCCGACCTGCGACGCGCTCGACGTCATCTCCATGTCGGAGAACCTCCCCGCGGACCTGGAGCTGGGCGAGCTCCTCTACAGCCCGAACATCGGGGCCTACAGCCACGCCTCGTCCACCTACTTCAACGGCTTCCCTCCGGCTAAAGTGGTGCACGTCAACCGGTAGAGGAAGACCAGCAGATAAAGCCACACGGCGAATCCCAGGGCGACCTGGGGCGGAGGCATCGCCGTCGCGAACCACGAAGCCAGGGGAAAGCCGCCCGTCCACCAATGGGCATAGAGCGAAGAAGCGAAGATCCCGGACAAGAGAGCGTACCCGCCGGCCAGGCGCCGGCTTCCCAAGAAAAGAAGCGGGAGAGGGCAGAGGGCGTACTGGATGCCGAAGGCGGGCGTGAAGACCAGGAATAGGACGCAGCTCGTTGAGGCTAATTCCCCAGCCGTGCCGCGTCGTCTCATGCGGGCCAGGCCGCAGAGCGCCGTGATCAGCAGGAGGATCAAGCCGCGCGCCCAGGTGAAATAGGCCGGGCTTTTGAAGAGGAAGGAGAACCCCCAGTTGTCCGGGTAGCCTTTATAGAGGAAGACATTGTCCAGGATCGCGGCGCCATGCGAGGGCATGAAAGGCAGGAAGGGTATCGCCGCGCAGGAAAGGCCGGCCACGAAGCGCGCCAGGGAAGCCTTGGATCGCGCCTGAGACAGCATCACGGGAACGATCATGAGGGGGATCAGCTTGACGTTGATCGCGGCCGCGAGGCTCAGCCCGGAAAGGAACGGCCTTTCATCCTCCCAAAAAACCACGGAAGCGAACGCGAAGAAGCAATAGATCGGGTCCGTGTTCCCGTGATAGCCGCTGATCAGGATCGAGACCAGGCTGAGCGAGAACGCAGCCGCGCGCTTGCTCGCCTCCAGCGGGCCCAGGCGCCCCAGGACATGGCGGTAGAGAAGGTAGGCCCCGGCGGCCTCAGCCGCGATCCCCGGGAGTTTGAAGAACAGGGCGAACAGCCGCATCTGTCCGCCGGCCAGGAGATAGACCCCTTGCGCGAAATAGCCCGTGAGCGGCGGGTAGTTGAAGAGCAGGGCGCGCGTGTTGAGCGTCTCGTAGGCCGCCCCCACGCCGTGCGAGGCGATGGATCCGCCGAAATAGTACCAGCTGAGGATGTCATTGGAGCCGAGCGAGATCGCGGCAAGCAGGAGGCGCGACAGGAAACCGACGGCGATGAGCGCCCAGAAGAACCGATGCCGCGATACGGACGCGCTCAGCGGGCCAGGGCCCGCGGTCCCCGGAGGCGCGGGCCGTCCTCCGCTCGCCGGAGGGGGCAGAGGGCTCATCGGCGCAGCCTCCAGGCCGGCAGGAGGAAGAAGAAAACGGACAGCGCGGTGATCGCCAGCCCCCACCGCCAACCCGAGGGTTCGAACGAGAGGACGAGCTGATGCTCTCCCGGGGGGATCCACGCGCCCATCAGCGCGACGTCGGTCTTGTGCAAGGCGAGTTCCGCGCCGTCCAGGCGAGCCCGCCAGCCGGGATTCCAGACCTCGCTGATGACGAGATAGCGGAGATCGCGCGAACGCAGGCGGACCTCCAGTTTTCCCGGGTGCGCCTGCGCCGCCTCGACCAGGTCGGCGGGGCCCGCGCCGGACCCCGCTTGCGCCCTCCCATCCTCGACCACGGCCATGCCGCGAAGGCTCCCCGCTCCCTGCATCAAGGAGACGGCCTCCTGCGGGCTCCTCGCGGAGACCGTCCGGTCCACGAAGAAGGCCCTGGGCAAGGCGTTCCGGTTCTCGTAGATGAACAGGTCGCTCCGCGAGAATCCCTTGTAGAGCTCGAAGACCGGCTCATCGGGCAGGCGCGCCGCGAGCGAGAACCGGCCGGGCGGGAAGTCCAGCGCGCGCTTCGAAACGAGGTATCGGACATTGAGCGCGTCGAGCATATCCGGCCGGCTGATCTCGGAGATGTCGGTCCAGACCCGAGCCCCCTCCGGGCGCGTCTTCCCCCACCGCAGGAGGTCGCAATAGGTCTGATAGTGGGAGTAGTTGAATGAGCCGTAGCCGGTCGCCAGCTGCAATCCCATCGGCGCGGCCCAGCCGTAGTTGACGGCGGAACGCTCCAGCGGGACGATGCGGTAGAGGCCCTTGCGAGCCGCGAAGAAGCTCCGATAGCCGGCCTCGGGGATGAGCTGCTCCTGAGGGACCATGGTCAGGTAGCGGCGCGCGTGCCAGGAGCCTTCGAGGGCGATGCCCGCGATGAGGCAGGCCGCCAGCCATGTTCCGCGGAGGCGGCACGCCCGCGCCAGCAACGCCGGGCGCGGGCAGGCCGCCCCGGCCGCGAGCGCGGCCTTCGACGCGCGCTCTCTCATGCGATGCAGGATCTCGTCGAGCCCGAAACCCGCCAGGGCGATGCCGAACCAGCCGGCGAAAAACAGGAAGCGTCCGGGCACGCGGAAGAGCTGGAACCCCGGAAGGGCTTCGAAGAGCAGACGCTGCAGCGGGCTTTGCAGGGAGAGGACCACGGCAACGAGGAAAGCCCCGGCCAAGAAGCGCGCCGCGGGCCGGCGTCGCGCCAGGACGGCGCCCGCGACGGCGAGGACCAGCGGCACGAGGCCGAAGTAGGCGACGTCCTCCCACAATTCGACGGCCGGATAGCTGCCGTCGAGCGGAGTCCCCAGGATCTCGGGGGCGAGGAAGGTCAGCAGGTGGCGGGGCGCGAGGGAATGGCCGCTGAGGAACAGCGCGTAGGAGGGGAGCCCTCTTGAAAGAAGCGGCGCGTCCGCGGCCAACGGCAGAAGGACGCAGGCCGACAACCCGGCGGCCAGGGCGGCGCCGGCCGTCAGAGCGGCCACGCCGCGCCAAGCGCCGCGCTTTTCCTCGGGAAGCCGGGCCGCGCCGGTCTTCAGGATCGCCGAGGCCGCCAGAAAGAGGCTGCTGTAGTAGAGCAGCTGCAGGTGTCCCGCGTGGATGCAGAGGCCGCCCGCGGCGCCCAGGCCCAGCGCCGCGCCGATGCTCGGCCGATCCAGCGCGCGCCAAGCCGCGGCCAGGAGCAGCGGACAAAGAGCCGCCCCTGTGAAGCTCGGCAGCCAGCCGGCATAGCCGGCGATGATGAGCTTGAAATGGAACATCGACGCGGCCGCGGTCAGCAGCGACGCCCAGAGGCCCAGGCCCAGCGCGCAGCCCCCGGCGTAGCCGGAGAGGCCCGCGGCGAGGAAGAACAGCCATAACGCCGGTCCGGCGGCCTTCAGCGGCGGCCAGACCCAGAACGGCGCGTTCAGGATGCTGGTGTAGCCGTTCTGCGGGTCGGTCAGCGCCGCGTTGCCGGAGAACTCGTCATCGCGCCAGAACGGCAGGCCGCGGCCGGCTTGGAGGCTCTGGTAGAGGACCGTTTTCGCGCCCAATCCCAGGGCGACGAAGTCCGAGCAGGGCGAGTAGGGCGCGCGGCCGGGAGCGAGCAGGAAGCCGTAGCCGAGAAGGCACATGCCCAGCACGGCGGCCAGCGCGGGGCCGTGCGCGCGCGTCGGCATGCCGCGGTTCACCCAGCGATTATACTTGAAACGGGCTTGATCCGCTCCCTCATCCGGACCTGCCGTTTGGCCCCGGGTCCTAGGCCCAAGGACCCCTGCGGCGGGGAGGGTTTCCAGGCATAATTCCCTTGATGAGGATCCTGGCCGCGTTCTGCCTCTGGCTGGCAGGTCTGCCGTGCCTGGCTGCCCCGGTCCGCGTGGCTTCCGTTCCGACGGGGCAGGTCAGCCGTCCGGTCCTCATCCCCGCGGCCGGAATCCAGCTCTCTCCATCTCCGCAGACGAGCCTGACCTCCTTGACGGTTCCGGTCTCGGTGGGCCTTTCGGCTGGTCCTTCGCTGGAGCTTCCGACGCTTCCGGGACCGATCCCTGCGGCGATCGAGCCTGTTGCCGCGCCGATCGTCCCCGGGGTCCCCTTTGGTCTGCCTGGCGTCCCGTCCATGGACGCTTCTCCGTCGGTGCCAGGGGCCGGGGAACAGCCGGCTGGGGTGGAATCCGAATCAGCCAAGGCAGGCGCGGTCTTCGATGGCGGCGTTCTCCAGGCCGCGCCCAGCAAGATGGTCGGGACCGTGGCCCGCTCGGGACGCGAGGTCCTGGTGGACGGCCGGACCGCCCCTCTTCTGGGCTTCGGCAGCTTCAAGGAGGCCTTCGTCCATCCCGCGGACAGCGAAGCCGTGGTCAAGCTCTTCAGCACCAAGTTCGTGGTCAGCCGGGGAGAGAGCCTTTCCGAGAAGCGGCTCGAGGTCTCGGCCATCCGCAAGCTCGAGCCCCTGGCCGTCGTGCCCAAGCTCCTCGAGCAGGGAGCCGTGTCCCTGGACGGTCAGCCGGTCGGCTATATCGTGCAGGAGCGCGTCCGAGGCCGGACCCTGGAGAAGGTCTCCCGGGACCAGCTTGCGCATGTGAAGAAGCTCTTCGACATCCTTGCCGGGAACGGGGTGCTCATGGCTGACTTCGAAAACCCGGTCAAGTGGCGGGCCAACATTATGGTGGGAACCACCCGCGCAGGGGGGCTCAAGGCCTACCTCGTGGACGCCGACATGCTCTCCAGCCACGGCAAGAGCTCCTCGGAGCTGGGTGCGCTCTACGGCCGGCTCTACCGGAGCCTCGAAGCCTCCCTGTCCTCCCGGCCGGTCCCCGCCTCCTCCCGAAAGTCCTGAACGGGCCCGAAGCCTCCGCCTTCCCTTGCGCCCTGCTTGAAATTTTATAGAGTATGGGAGCCCGCGGTTTCGAGGCCGCAGATTCCGGCCGATGGAGGATGAGATGGATTTCCAGTTCAGCGACGAGCAGAGGATGGCGATCGACGAGGCCAAGCGCTTCGCGGTCGAGAAGCTGGCGCCGGGCGCGGCCGAGCGCGACGAGAAAGCCGAGGTCGACGTCAAGCTCCTCAAGCACCTGGGCGAACTGGGCTACCTCGGGATGACGGTGCCGGAAGCCTACGGAGGCACGGCCCTGGGCGCGGTGGCCTACGCCGGGGCCGTGGTCGAGATCGCCAAGATGGACGCGGGCGTGGCCGTGGCCATGTCCGTGCAGAACTCGCTGGTCAACGACGCCGTCGAGCACTTCGGGACCGAGGCGCAGAAGAAGGAATTCCTGCCCAAGCTCAGCACCGGGGAGTGGATCGGGTGCTTCTCCCTGACCGAGGCCGGCGCGGGCAGCGACCCCGCCTCCATGCGCACCACCGCGGTCAAGGACGGCGACGGCTACCTGCTCAACGGGACCAAGAATTTCACCACCAACGGCGCCATCGCGGACGCGGTCATCGTCTTCACCCGGGTCGACGTGGGAGGCAAGCCCGGGATCTCGGCGTTCCTCGTCAAGAAGGGGACCCCCGGGTTCTCGGTCGGCAAGCACGAGAACAAGATGGGCATCCGCTCCTCGAGCACGACCGAGATGGTGTTCGCCAAATGCCGCCTGCCCAAGGACGCCCTGCTCGGCGAGGAGGGCAAGGGCTTGAAGGTCGCCCTGACGACCCTCGACGGCGGCCGCATCGGCATCGCGGCCCAGGCCATCGGCATCGCCGAGGCGGCCTTGGACGAGAGCGTGCGCTACGCCAAGGAGCGCGTGCAGTTCGGCAAGCCCATCGGGGACCTCGAGGGCATCCAGTTCATGCTCGCGGACATGGCGACCGACGTGGAGCTGGCCAAGACCATGCTTTTCAAGGTGGCGTGGATGAAGGATTCGGGCGCCAAGCGCTACACCAAGGAGGCGGCCATGCTCAAGCTCTTCGCCTCCGAGATGGCGCACCGGGTGTGCCATAAGGCCATCCAGGTCCACGGAGGCTACGGCTTCATGAAGGAATTCAAGGTCGAGCGTCTCTACCGCGACCAGCGCATCACGGAGATCTACGAGGGCACCTCCGAGATCCAGCGCTACGTCATCGCGCGCAGCCTCCTGGGCTGACCATGGACTGCGCCATGAACTACGAGACCCTGAAGCTCGAAGAGAAGGACGGGATCCTGACCGTGACCAACTCCCGGCCCCAGGCCTTGAACGCCCTCAACACGAGGTTCTTCGTGGAGATGGGCGCGCTCCTCAAGGACCTTTCGGTCAGGACCGACATCCGGGTCATGGTCCTCACCGGCGAGGGCAAGGCCTTTGCCGCTGGGGCCGACATCGCGGAGATGGTGACCATGGACTCCAAGCAGGGCTCCGAGTTCTCCCTCCTGGGACAGGCCGTGTTCCAGGCCATGGAGGACCTGCCGCAGCCCGTGATCGCGGCAATCAACGGCTTCGCCCTGGGCGGGGGCTGCGAGCTGGCCCTGTCCTGCGACGTGCGCGTGGCAAGCACGCTGGCCAAGTTCGGCCAGCCCGAGGTCAAGCTGGGCCTGACCCCGGGCTACGCGGGCACGCAGAGGCTGCCGAGGCTCATCGGCTCCGGCGCCGCCCTGCACCTCCTGCTGACCGGGGACATGGTCAACGCGGATGAGGCGCTCCGCCTCGGCCTGGTCCAGAAGGTGACGGCGCCTGAGGCGCTCATGACCGAGGTCGGAGCCATGGCCGCGAAGATCGCTTCCATGGGTCCCAAGGCCGTTCGCCTGGTCAAGCGGCTCGTGCGCCAAGGCATGGCGGGTGATTTCAAGGCAGGCTGTTCCCTCGAGTCCGAGCTCTTCGGCTCATTGTTCGGCAACGAGGGCGCGGAAGGCATGAAGGCCTTCCTCGAGAAGCGGCCGGCGAAATGGTGAACCATGGAATATAGCGAGAGACTCGAGAACACGGCCGTGCTCGGCGCGGCAGGCAAGATGGGCAGCGGCATCGTCAGCCTCGTGAGCCAGGAGATGGCGGACCTTTCTCTCAAGCCCGAGAACCGCTCCAAGACCTTCGTCCTGCACGCTGTGGACATTTCTCACCAAGCCCTGTCGGGCTTGGTGAAATACCTTCGAGAGCAGGTGAGGAAATCAGCTGAAAAGAAGATCGTCTCCTTGCGGTCCGCTTATGCTGACCGCGAGGATCTTGTGGACAACGGGGAGATCATCGACGCCTACGTCAGCCGCGTGCTCGACATCGTCCGGCCCACCACGCTCGTGGCTGCGGCGGCCGAGGCCCATGTCATCTTCGAGGCCGCGCCCGAGAGCCTGGACCTCAAGCTCAAGCTCTTCGCCGGGTGCGCCGGGGTCGGGTCCAAGGCCTGGGTGTTCACCAACACCTCCTCCATCCCCATCCACGAGATCGACGAGAAGGCCTTCCTGGGGGGGAAGATCATGGGCTTCCACTTCTACAACCCTCCGGCCGTGCAGAAGCTGGTGGAGCTCATCCGCGGCAAGGCCACCCTTCCCGAGGTCGCCAAGTTCGCCGAGACCCTGGCCAAGAGCCTGCGCAAGACCGTGGTCCCGTCCAACGACGTGGCAGGCTTCATCGGCAACGGACACTTCATGCGCGACATGCTGCACGGCATCTCCGAGGCCGAGCGCCTGGCCAAGGACATGCCCTTCACCGGAGCCGTGTATTCGGTCAACAAGGTGAGCCAGGACTTCCTTGTCCGGCCCATGGGCATCTTCCAGCTCGTGGACTACGTGGGACTCGACGTGTGCCAGTGCATCCTCGATGTCATGGACCCGCGCCTGCCCGGCAAGGGTCTCAAGAGCGCCCTCATCGACCGATTGCTGGGACAGGGCGTCAAGGGAGGCCAGAACCATGACGGCTCCCAGAAGGACGGGTTCCTCAAGTACGAGGGCAATAAGATCGCCGGGGTGTGGGATCCCGAGGGCAAACGCTATGTTCCGCTCTCCGAGTTCCAGGCCGAGTGCGACAAGAAGCTCGGGCCCCTGCCTGAGCCGGCCCTGCCGTGGAAGGCCGCGGTCAAGCACCCTTCCAAGGACAAGGCCCTGGCCGATTTCTTCGGCAAGCTCGACGGCATGAACACCCTGGCTGCGGACCTGGCCAAGCGCTACGGCTCCCGCTCCAAGGAGATCGGGCTGGGCCTGGTGTCCGACGGCGTGGCAGCGAGCGCTTCGGACGTCAATAAGGTCCTCCTGACCGGCTTCTTCCACGCCTACGGCCCGGTCAATGAATACTTCAAGGAGAAAGTGGTCCGATGATAACCCTCCGACGCAAGGTCTACATGACAGCCGGTTTCAACACCGTGTCCATGGGCTCGGGACGCAAGGAGTTCCACCCCAAGAAGCCGCGGCCGGGACTCGAGGACTATATCAAGGAGGCAGGCAAGGGGACCCTCTCCAAGATCGGGGGAGCCAGGAACGTGGATGAGGGCGTGATCGGCAACTTCATGGCAGCCCGGTTCAACAACCAGGGCAACCTCGCGGCCCTCATCCCTTCCATCGACGAGGGCCTGAAGTGGAAGCCCTGCACCCGTGTCGAGGGGGCCTGCTGCTCCGGCGGCCTGGCCCTGGCGTCAGGCATCAAGTCCATCCTGGCCGAGACCGCCGAGGTCGTGCTGGCCTTGGGCGTGGAGGTCCAGAACACGGTCAAGGCAGTGTACGGCGCGGACATCCTCTCCACAGCCGGCTGGCGCAAGGACCGCAAAGCCGGTCACGCGCACTATTTCCCGGGCAAGTTCAGCGATCGCGCAGGCGCCTATTACGCCAAGCACGGAAGGGACAAGACCCGCAGCGCCATGGCGCGCTGGTACCGCAACGCCATCGAGAACGCCCGCCTGTGCCCCACGGCGCAGGAGCACCAGAACAACCAGAAGGATCTGGACGCCATGGGCATGACCGAGCCCAATCCCAGGAGCTTCGTGGAGCACTTGAGCGTCTACGACTGCTCCAAGGTTTCCGACGGGGCCTCGGCCATCGCCATCATGTCCGAGGAGGGCTTGAAGCGCGCGGGCATCGCCAAGTCGGACGCCGTCGAGGTCGTGGGCTTCGGCCAGGTCGAGGCGGACCTGACCGTTCCGCCTGAGGACCCGACCCGGCTCGAGACCACGGCCCGTGCTGTCGAGGCTGCTCTGAGATCCGCCGGTATCAGGGCCTCCGACCTCGGCACCGTGGAGACCCACGATTGCTTCACCATCGCGGGCGTGCTTGCCACCGAAGCCATCGGTTTGGCCAAGCCCGGAGAAGGCCCGGACTTCGTGCTCGCCGGCGAAACCTCGCGCGCGGGCAAGGTTCCCTTCAACACCACGGGCGGCTTGGTCGGCTGGGGCCATCCCACGGGCGCGACCGGCGTGCACCAGGCGGTCACCCTCTGGGAACAGCTCACCGGCAAGGCCGGCAGCGCGCAAATCAAGCTCTCGCCTGAGCGTCCCTACGGCCTGTCCATCAACATGGGCGGAGACGACAAGACCGTGGTGGCCATCGTGTACCGCAAGGCCGCTTAGGGCTCGTTAAGAAATAAGTGACACACTTCGGAGGCCCGGGGCGCTTTTGGGCTGCGCCTGCGTCGCTCGTCGGTCGCAGGCGTCCAGCCTTCTCCCTCCTCCCTCCTTGGCTCACTCTGGAATCGGCCGGCCAAAACACCGATTATGAGCCGGTCGGAGCGCTAGGACCCCGGGGACCTGACGGCCCCTGGGGCTGGTTCTGCGGCTTTTTCCCGGGCTTGCCTTTTCTCCGCGAGGGACACCCATTCCAAGGGAAGCAATTCTCCCTTGAGCGCCTCGGGGGATGCCAGGACGACGAGGTCCGCCTCCCGGAACACCGGCTGGTATCCGCGTGTTTTGAGGAATTCCATCACCTGGTCGGGCACCCCGGGTTGGGCCAGCCGGACCCAGCCCGCTGAGAGCAGCACCCAGTCCGGGGCGAAGAGCCTCACCTGGAAGTTGTTCTCGGAATAGGCCCGGGGCAGAACCTTGACATACCGGCGCAGGGCGAGTTGGGGAAGGAAGAACTCGTCGCTCCAGACCTTGGCGTTCTTGGGGATCAAGGCCAATGCCCGGGGACCGGTCTTGGGCCAGGCTGAGGGGATTAACCCAGGGGGAAGCTGCCAGCCGGAATTGCGGAAGAAGCCCGCGCCAGCGACGGCCAGCAGGCAGGCAAACAGCCTCCTTCGTCCCGCCGCGCCCAGCAAACCCAGGAGCCGGTTCACCCCCGAAGCGGATGCGACGACCAAGGGTCCCAGGAGGATGGAGCCCGCCTGGGAGTTGAGGGCATGGAACCCCTCCGTGCCGTAATCGGCCAGCTGATGAGGCGCCCAAGTGGTGAGAACGGGCCAGAGTGCGGCGCCTGAGAATAGGGGCAACAGCCCGAAGGGGAGGAATACCTCCGCCGCCGTGCCCAGTTTCTTGAAGGGATGGACCATGGCGATGAGGATATCCCAGGGGGAGGTCAGGAGGCGGTGGAGCACGGCTCCTTGGGCGCCTCCCAAGGATTTGAAGACCGCCCAATAGTTGATGGCGCATTCCGGGAAGGCGAGTTGGGCCGAGCGAATCACCAAAAGCTCGAAGGCCCAAGCCAAAGCCGAGCATATGGCCAGGGCCGCCCCAACCCAGGCGGCCCGGATGGAGCTGGAGCGGTCGCGGCGCAGCAGGGTCCAGGCCCGTGTCAGGAAGAACAGCCCCACTCCGAAGAAGAGAAAAGGGGTCTGCTCGCGCGGGGTGAATAGGGCCAGCCCCAGGAGGATGGAAAGTCCGCGCCGCCCCGAGAGCCAGAGCCAGGCGGCCCACAGCCCCAGGGGTCCCGGGAAGCCGTTGTTGTCGATGGGGCTTCCCCCCACATCATGGAAGAAGCGATGGGACATGGTGAGCAAGGCCAGCGCCCAGGGAACGGTCCGGTGCGTGCACAGCCTGCGCCCGATGAGGAAGGCCGCCGGGACCATCGAGCCGATGGCCAGGCCGTAGGCCAAGGCGAGGATGGCGGTGCTTTCCCAAATCAGGAGCAGGGGGGCCAGAAGGGCCATGGTGAAGGAGAAATGGACGCTGAAATAGGTCTGGTCCCCGAGCACGCTGCAGTGGGAGAGCCCCACTCCGTGGAGGGCGTTCCAGGCTAGGTTGGCCGAGAGCCCCGAGTCGAACATGAGCTGGAAGGAATGAAACTGGGCCAACTTGAAGACCGCGATGAGGACGGGAGGCAGGAGGCCCAGGGCCCAAAGGGCGGGGCGCAGGCGCGGGAAGTCCTCCAGATGCTTGAGACGGCGGCTTAACTCGGGCTTGAGGAGCAGGCTCGCGGACGCGCCCAGACAGAGAAGGCCGAGCAGGCACCAAGCCCATTCCAGACCGAGGAACACGGCCCGTGTCCAGGACATCTCAGAGCAGGTGCCGCAAGGTGCACCAGTAGATCTTGGCCCCCTCGCGCCACACCTGGAGGCGAGTCTCGCCGTAGCGGCGGGCGAACTCATGGGTGGGGATATTGATCACTTTGAGGCCGCGGCGCAGGGCCTTGACCACCATCTCCACCTCAATGGCCGCAGAGTCCTCGCTCAGGCCCAGACCTAAGGCCGCGTCGCGGCGCATGGCGCGAAAGCCGTTGAGCACGTCGGAGAGCTGGACTCTCCAGCGCCAGTTGATCAGGACATTGAGGGAGATGTTGCCCATGCTTCGGATGAGTTGGACGAGAGTGATGCTGAGCTCCTCGCTGCCTCCCAGGTAGCGGCTGCCCACGACCAGGTCGGCGCGCCCCTTGAAGAGGGGCTCGAGTAAATGGGGGATGCTGGCGTAGTCATCGGAACCGTCGGCGGTCATGATGAGAACCAACTCGCCGGAGGCCGCCTCGATGCCGAGCCGGGTCGCCTCCCCCTTGCCGCGCCCATTGTCCTGGAGCACCCACGCGCCTTCCTCGCGGGCGATCTCGGGGGTGCCGTCGCTGGAGCGCCCATCTACCACGATGAGTTCGGAGACGAAGGGCTTGGCCGCGCGCAGGACTTCCCGGATAGTGGGGGCCTCGTTGATGGCCGTGATCACTCCGCTCACGCGCATGACAGGAGGAATGATAGCAATTCGGCTGGTCCTGGCCGGTCGTCTTCTCATCGGCTAGACCCCCGGGATACGAGGGGGGCGCACAAGGCATCGGGCCAGCGCCGCGCCCCATGAATGACGGCTTTCTAAGGGCTTCCCTTCTGTTCCTTCTCCGGCTTCACCTTCTTGGGGGTGCTCTTGGCCGGGAGGGTCTTCTTGACGATGGCCTTGAAGGATTCGGGCACGCCTTCCCCGGCCGCGAAGTCCTTGGGCTTCTCGGTCATCTCGGCCGGGAAATCCGCTGGCTTGCGCTTGCCTGTGTCGGTCATGGAGTCTGCCGCAGGGCCGGCGGAGCGGGTCGTGCCGGGCTTGTCCGCGGGAGGCGCGTCCGGCTTTTCCCCGCAGGCGCAGGCAGCCAAGAGCATCGCCAGACCCCAGCGCTCGAGTCGCACGGTCTCATGCCTCAGCGGCCCAGGATCTCCAGGGCCTTCCTCAAAACCGGGTCCGCGACAGCGGGGCCGTCCGGCGCCGCGCCCTGGACTTCGCGGAAAAGCTGACGCATGATGGCGCGCTCATCTTCCTCGGAAAGGACGATCATGTGGTCCGGGATGACGCCGCCGGTGTCCTTGACCTTCTCGCGGGTCTTGGGGTCGTGCTGGGCGTCGATGCTGCGGTCCCTGGGGGTGTACCAGCGGCCGATGGTGAGCTTGAGGGCACGGCCCTCCTGGTCGGGCAGGACGGTCTGCATGGTGCCCTTGCCGTAGGAGCGGCTGCCGACCACGACGGGGCCGCGCACGTCCTGGATGGCGCCGGCGAGGATCTCGCTGGCCGAGGCTGAGCCGTCGTTGACCAGGATGGCCAGCGGCATGTCCTTGAAGCGGCCGTCGCCGTCGGTCACGTTCTCCCACATGACCTTGCCCTGGCGCTTGAAGCTGACGATGCGCTGCTTGTTCTTCATGAACTCGGAGGCGATGGCCGAGACCGAATCCACCGTGCCGCCCGGGTTGCCGCGGACGTCGATGATGAGCTTCTTGGCGCCCTTGTCGCGGAGCTTGGCGATGGCGGCGATGACCTCCGTGTCGCAATCGGGGCTGAACTGGCCGAGGTAGACGTAGCCCACGGTCTTGTCCACGAGCTTGGAGTGGACGTTCTTGGTCTCCACGCTCCCGCGGACGATGGTGATGGCCGGGATGGCCTTGCCGTCCCGCTCGACCGTGATGCTGACAGGCACGCCCGCCTTGCCGAGGGTCTTCTTGATGACCTGCTCGGCGGTGTTCACGGGGGTCCCGTCAACGGCGATGATCTTGTCGCCGCCTTTAAGGCCCGCCTTGTCAGCCGGGCCGCCGGGGAGCACGATGTCGATGGCGCCGTCGGTCTTCAGGATGACGCCGATGCCCACGAAGGAGTTCTTCATCTGGTCCTGGAAGCGCTTGAACTCATCCTTGCTCCAGTAGACCGAGAAGGGGTCGAGGATCTTGGAGGCCGCGGCATTGATCATGGAGTTGATCGTGGCCTCCCAGTTCTTCTTCTTGGCGTCGAACTCCTTGGCCGCGACCTCGCCCATGTCGGCCACGGCCTGGTCCCAGACCGCGGAGGGGATGGTGTCCACGTAGTTGCGGTCGATGGCCGCGAGGTTGCCGACCAGCCGCGTCACTTCCTCCCGGGTGAGGCTGAGGTCCGCGGGCTTGGCCTTGGGTCCCAGTTGGGACGCCTCGACCGCGACCATCTTCTTGATGAGCGCCTGGATGTGCGCGTCCTTGAGGTTCGGCGGAGGCAGGTCGTTGGGGTCCGTGTAATCAGGGTTTTGGACTTCCTTGAAGCCGGCGGCAAAGACGGGAGCCCCGACTCCCTGCTGCGGGGCCGCGAGGTCCATGTCCCCGGCCAGGTCGCCGAAGCTCCGCCCGCCGGTGAGCTCTAGAGGGGCGCTGATATTGCGCTCGCGGATGAGGTCCACGAGGCCGGCTGCTGAGCCGGATCGCGGGGCGAGCAGGATGGCGAGAACGAAGGCGGAGGTTCTAATCATCTTATAAGGATAGCTCTCTGCCCGGGGGGGACGCATGGGGCCAAGGGGCAAGCCCGGGGAGGCCCTTGGACCGGCCTGGCATGGGCCTTTTGGCCGCTGCCCTTCCCGCTGACCAGCCCGGCGAAGCCGGGCTTCGCCCGGCCGGCTGACCGGCCTCGAAGGACCGGGCTTCCCCTCCCAGATCCACGGACCCATATCCACGGAGCTTCCACGGATCTGTGACTATTGATATCATTGGGCATGGCCCGTCCTGAGCCCGACGAGGTCCTCGTCGGTTCCGGCTCCTTCCGCATCGACCCCAACCGCGCCTTGGAGATCCTGCGCTCCCGGCAATTTGAGACCGAAGGGAGCAGGATGGCTTTCTGGATACGCGCCGCTGTCCTGCGCGGCGCTCCCCGCGCGGACTTCAATTGGGGTCCCCTTTCCCTGACCATCCGCTTCGGCGGCAAGCCTTTGACGATCGCGGAACTGAGGGACCCGTTCTCATGCCTGTTGAGCGGCTCCTCCGCTGATCCCGCTTCCCGTTGGCTCGCCCTGGCCCTGCTCCACACCGGCCGGCCCAAAGTGACCATCGCGGTCGAGTCCGGTCCCCCGGACCGCCGCAGGGCCCTGTTTCTCGACGACAATGGGCTTCGGGAAGCCCGGCCGACGGCTCGGGTTTCCGGCCGATCGCCGGACACGATCGTCAAGGTATCCTGGCCCTTGGTCATCGGCGTCTTGTACGACCCGCGGCATCCCTACTGCTGGCAACCGGCCTGCATCCGGCGCTCGCTCGAGCCCTGCCCCATCCCGGTCAACGCGCCGCGTTCCGGCAACAGCGAGGTCGCTCTGCGGTTCGAGCCTGTTCAGCCGGACAAGCGGGGCATCCCTCTTAAGGAAATCCGCAAGGGAGGACTCCGCATCCTCCTGCGGCCTGGCGTGGAATCCGGGATCAGGGTCCGCTTTTGCGTGGCTGGAGTCGAGGTCGAGGGTTCCACCAATATCTCGTTCCCGATTCCATGGGTCGCTTGGGTGGACGACCCGGAGCTCGAGCTTGACGCTTCCTTGAAGTCCGCGGTGCAAGGGGAGCGCTGGAAGGCGGCGCTCAAGGCCGTAGAGGAGGCTGCCACGGCGCACTCGCTCGAGGTCGTGGCGCGCCACGGCCGGGCCATGCGGCTTGTCGGGGATATTCTGCTCTTGAACCCTGACCTGCTTCGGGAATGGAAGCGCCTGAGAAGGATCTCTCTGGCTGCATTGACCTCTCGTTTCGAGAAGGAGCGGCATAGGAGAGGGGTGAGGCGTCTGCTCAGCGGCAAGCTCTCCGGGGATCATCTCAGGATGCTGGAATGCGCCCTGGTATGCGCGCACTTGCGAGATCCCGCGGACGTCGTGTTAGGTGAGTCCGAGAGGGTAGGACGCGGTCCGGTCAAGGAAGGCCTTTGGCGCGTGCCTCTCTATTTCGACTGCGGGGGCAAGCCCTTGTCCGTGATGGATTTGGTGAAGAGGAAGGACGTGCGCCTTCCTTTATGAGGAATAACGCCGCGATTCCAAGCATGCTACAATAAGCCTTTCTGAACCTATGGCCAAGACCCCGAAAGGCGGACCCGCAGCCGCGTCCCTCCGGACCGCCGATTCCGTGCGCGTGGTGACCGCGGGCAGCCTCTTCGACGGCCACGACGCCTCCATCAACGTGATGCGGCGCGTCATGCTCTCCGCCGGGGCCGAGGTCATCCACTTGGGGCACAACCGTTCGGCCCGCGAGGTCGTGGACTGCGCCGTGCAGGAAGACGCTCACGGGATAGCGGTCACCTCCTACCAAGGCGGGCACATGGAGTACTTCAAGTACATGCTCGAGCTTTTGAAGGAGCGCGGGTGCGGCCACATCCGGGTCTTCGGCGGCGGCGGCGGGGTGATCCTGCCCGCGGAGATCGAGGAACTGCACGCCGCCGGCGTCGCCCGCATCTACTCCCCGGATGACGGCCGGGCCATGGGCTTGGACGGCATGATCGGGGATGTCCTGCGGACCTGCGCTTCGGTCAAGCGCGGGACCCGCAGGGACGACCCAGCCAAGGTTCTCGAAAGGGACTTCGGGGCCATTGCCAGGCTGATAACCGAGGTGGAGAACGGACCTGAGAAGGTGCGGCGGACGGACATGATGCTTCCGGCGCAAGCGAAGCTTGCGCCGGTATTGGGAGTCACCGGCACCGGAGGCTCGGGCAAGTCCTCGCTCATCGACGAGCTGCTCCGCCGCTTCCTCCACGATTTCCCGGACCGCACCGTGGCGGTCGTGGCGGCGGACCCGTCCAAGCGCAAGACCGGAGGCGCGCTCCTGGGGGACCGCATCCGCATGAACGCCATCGACTCGCCCAGGGTCTACATGCGTTCCCTGGCAGCGCGCGGCCCGGGAGGGGGGCTGCCTTCGTGCATCGACGCGGTCCTCGGCATCCTCAAGGCCGCGGACTTCGACCTCGTCGTGCTCGAGACACCCGGGATCGGACAGTCCGACACCTCCATCACGGACCACAGCGACCTCTCGCTCTACGTGATGACGCCCGAGTTCGGGGCGCCCACCCAGCTCGAGAAGATCGGGATGCTCGATTACGCGGACCTCGTGGCCATCAACAAGTTCGACAAGCGCGGCGCCGACGACGCCCTGGCCGCGGTGCGCAAGGTCTTCGCGTTCAGCCGCCGCAAGGAGGGGCTCGTCGCTGCGGATGCGCCCGTGTTCGGGGCCAGGGCTTCACAGTACGGCGATCCGGGCGTGGACCGCCTCTACCGGGCACTGCTCGGCCGGCTCGCGTCCAAGGCAGGGTGGGACTTGAAGCCCTCGGTTGCCACGAGCGCCGGGGCCCAGGAGCACGCGGTCATCATCCCGACCAAGAGGATCAACTACCTCGCTGAGATCAGCCAGACCGTGCGGGGCTACAACAAGGCCGCGGAAGAGCAATCCGGGGTCGCGCGCGGCGTTCAAGCATTGCGGGAGGCCGGCCGGGTCCTTGCCGCTCGAGGCAAGGGCAAGGCGTCCTCGCTCTCCGAGCTCAAGGCCGCGGAAAAGGAACTCGCCTCCAAGCTCGGCCCGGCCAACCTCGAGAGGCTCGAGGGTTGGGGGAGGAAGGCGGCGGCTTATCGCGCTGACGAGTTCGTCTACGAGGTCAGGGGCGCTGAGGTAAGGGTCAAGACCGGCACGGAATCGCTCTCAGGCCTGCGCATCCCCAAGGTGGCCCTGCCCCCTCACAAGGACTGGGGGGACCTGCTCTACTGGATGCTCAAGGAGAACCTGCCCGGCGAGTTCCCCTACGCGGCCGGGGTCTTTCCGTTCCGGCGCGAGGGCGAGGACCCCACGCGCATGTTCGCGGGAGAGGGCGGCCCCGAGCGCACCAACCGCAGGTTCCACTATCTTTCCAGGGGAATGCCCGCGGCTCGTCTGTCCACCGCGTTCGACGCGGTCACCCTCTACGGCGCGGACCCGGATCCGAGGCCGGACATCTACGGCAAGATCGGCAACTCCGGGGTCTCCATCTGCTGTCTCGACGACGCCAAGAAGCTCTATTCCGGCTTCAACCTGGCGGATCCCAAGACCTCGGTCTCCATGACCATCAATGGCCCGGCTCCGGTCATGACCGCGTTCTTCATGAACGCGGCCATCGACCAGCAGTGCGAGAAGTTCCTCAAGGCCGAAGGCCTTGAGAGGGACGTGAGGCACAGGATCGCTGCCATTTACCGGAAGAATGGAGTCAAGCCCCCTGCCTATCAGGGGAAGCTCCCCGAAGGACACGACGGATTGGGGCTGCTCCTTCTGGGCGCCACGGGCGAGGAGGTCCTCGCCCGTGAGCAGTACGAGCGCATCAAGGCGGACGCGATAGGCCGTGTCCGCGGCACGGTGCAGGCGGACATCCTCAAGGAGGACCAGGCACAGAACACCTGCATCTACGCCATCGACTTCGCTCTCAAGCTCATGGGCGACGTGCAGGAGTACTTCATCCGGAACAAGGTCCGGAACTTCTACTCGGTCTCCATCTCCGGCTACCACATCGCAGAGGCCGGGGCCAACCCCATCACCCAGCTGGCCCTGACCCTGGCCAACGGCTTCACCTACGTGGAGCACTACCTCTCCCGGGGCATGGACATCGACGCGTTCGCGCCCAACCTCTCGTTCTTCTTCTCGAGCAGCATGGACCCCGAGGCCTCGGTCATCGGCCGCGTGGGCCGGCTCATCTGGGCCAAGGCCATGAAGCTGCGCTACGGGGCCAACCCGCAGTCCCAGCGGCTCAAGTACCACTGCCAGACCTCGGGCCGGTCCCTGCACAGCCAGGAGATCGAGTTCAACGACGTGCGCACCACCCTGCAGGCCCTGACCGCGTCCTTCGACAACTGCAACTCCCTGCACACCAACGCCTACGACGAGGCCATCACCACCCCGACCGAGGAGTCCGTGCGCCGGGCCCTGGCCATCCAGCTCATCATCAATCGCGAGTTCGGCGTCTCCAAGAACCAGAACCCCATGCAGGGCTCATTCATCCTCTCCGAGCTGACCGACCTCGTGGAGGAGGCCGTGCTCGCGGAATTCGACGCCCTGAGCTCCCGCGGAGGCGTGCTCGGCGCCATGGAGACCGCCTACCAGCGGGGGAAGATCCAGGACGAGTCGCTCCACTACGAGTCCCTCAAGCACAGCGGGAAACTCCCCATCATGGGGGTCAACGCCTTCCTCTCCGCCTGCGGCTCTCCCACGGTCCTGCCCAAGAGCGTCACCCGCGCTTCCGAGGCTGAGATGTCCTACCAGATCTCGATGCTGCGGGACCTGCACCAGGCCCGCGCCGAGGGGGCCTCAGCCGCGCTCGCGAGCCTCAAGAAGGCGGCCCTGGGCAACGCCAATGTCTTCGAGCCGCTGATGGAGGCGGCCAAGACCTGCTCGCTCGGCCAGATCACCTCCGCCCTCTACGAGGCGGGCGGGCAGTACCGCCGCAGCCTTTGAGCGCTCCGGCCGCATCAAGGAATTCACAAGTCGAACATAGATAGTCCACACCTTATCCAGACCCAACTTCTATAATTGAGATAGGCGCTGGTGCGGAAGACCGGCCCTTGGAGGCAACGATATGCGGAGGGATTTGAGAGGCTTCACCCTGATCGAGCTGCTGGTCGTCGTGCTCATCATCGGTATTCTGGCGGCAGTCGCGGTGCCCCAGTACTTCAAGGTCGTGGAAAAGGGCAAGTTCGCGGAATCCATGCAGTGGATCTCGGGCTTGAAGGGCGCCGAGGAGCGCTACCTCGCCAAGAACGGCAACTACACCTCCGGCGCCATCGTGGGCACGACCTTCGACGTGAACCTGGGCAGCATGAAGTACTTCACCGCGAGCAACGTGACCAACACGACCACCCCGTCGTGGTCCATCACGCTGACCCGAGCCACGCCGACCCCCGCCGTCTACGGCGCCTATGTGGTGACCTTCGTTGCGCCGCCAGGCACGCTCTCCTGCAGCGTGCAGGCCTGCACCGACGACCTGATGCCGTAGGCTGTGCCCTTCCCGCCGACTGAGCCCGGCTACGCCGGGCTCAGCCCGGCCGGCGGCGGTCATCCTGGGGGCGGTGGTCACGAAACCCCTCCGCCCTCCGCGAGGCGGGCGGGCAGTGCCGCTTCAGCCTCTGAGCGCTCCGGCCGCGCTCCGCAACCTCTCCCGGCCTGAACCTCCTGGCTCGCCTCCTTCATAGGAGTGGGCACAAGGACACCGGAAGCGCTGGGCCCTATGCCGGGACCCCTCTGGGCCGAATGGCATTGACGCCCGATGCAGGTCCGGTGGTATGATGGATGCGCAAGTCGTCAATCTTCGGACAATAGGAGAGGCCATGAAAAAAATGCACGTCGTATTCATGTTCGTCGCGGCCGTCTCGGCCGCATCCCAGGCAAAGGTTTGGTCCGAGGAGCGCGCTCGCGAGCTGCCCAGCTACGAGAACGTTCGCGCGTCCCTTAGGGACCTTGAAGGCTTCCGCGACAGGGTGCGCCGCGATGTCCCGGCCGAGAGCGCCAAGCCCCAGGAGGCTGTCCGGAGCGAGACGGCCGCCTGCGAGGCTTTCGCCCTCGACGGCAGCCAGATGCGCGTCAAGATGTTCTCCAGCGACACGGAGATCACGGCGCCGGACGGCAAGCTCCGAGCGGTGCTGTCCCATGAAGGGGACGAACTCGTGCTCCGCTCCGCGGCAGGCGGCCGCATGGCCTCGGCCGTGGTCAAGAGCACCCGCCAAGGCGAGACCGCGGTGATCTCGGGCTGCGACGGCAAGGCGCTCGGCTCCATCGAGATGGCCGAGGACGGCGACGGCGACCGCTCCTTCGTCGTCAAGGGCGCCGACGGCGCCGAGCTCGCCAGCTCGGGCACCTCCAGAGCGCGTACTCCGTCAAGGGGGCCGGGCTCTCGGTCTCCTACCGGAGCAACCACTGGTTCTACGACAGCTACCTGGTGAGCGTCTCAGGGGAGAGCCGCCTCGCGGCCTACCTCATGACGCTCAACAGCAGCGCCAACCGGCATGAGTCGGCCCGCCGGAGGCATGACCACCGCCACCACGGCAGGGGGGACCGCTAAGTCCTCTCGGTCGGGTCCAATCGGACGGCCGTCCGGCTCCGACCGGACGGCCGTCCTGCTTTGAGCTGTTGATTGCGTCGCCATTAATCAATAAGATGGCTCCAGCCATGACCGATCCCAAGACCGCGGCGCGCAAGGTGCTGGCGGGCGACATCCGCGCGGCCGCGGCGCTCATGCGCGGCCTCGATGACGGGCAGCCCTCCTGCCGTGCGGTCCTCAAGGAGCTTTTCGCTGGGGCGGGGCGCGCCCATGTGGTCGGCGTCACCGGGCCTCCGGGCTCGGGCAAGTCCACCCTCGTGGACCGCTTGGTCGGCGAGGCCCGCGAGGAGGGCCGCTCCGTGGGGGTCGTGGCCGTGGACCCCACGAGCCCGTTCTCCGGAGGCGCGGTGCTCGGCGACCGTATCCGGATGGGGAGGCATGCCGTCGATCCGGGCGTCTTCATCCGGTCCCTGGCGACCCGCGGTTCTCTGGGAGGCCTGTCAGGGTCGGTCTTCGACACGGTCACCGTGCTCGACGCCATGGGCAAGGACCTCGTCCTCATCGAGACCGCGGGCGTGGGACAGGATGGGGTCAAGGTCGCGTCCGCGGCGCACACCGTGCTGGTCGTCCTTTCCCCTGGCATGGGAGACGACATCCAGGCCATCAAGGCCGGGGTCATGGAGATCGGCGACATCTACGTGATGAACAAAGCCGACAAGGAGGGCGTCGAGTCCCTCGAGCGCTCCCTGCGCCTGGCGCTTGACGGCCGCCCCGGCCGGGACGGCTTGCCCCGGCCCGTCGTCAGGACCGAGGCGCGCTCGGGCAAGGGGGTCGCGGACCTCGCGGCCGCCCTGGCCGGCCACCGCGGGAGCCTGCTGGAGCGCGGTCTGTGGGAGGAGCGCTCGCGGGCCATGGCCCGGGCCGCTTTCGAGGAGCTCGTCGAAGCCGGGATACGGAGCAGCCTCGAGAAGAAGCGCGCCTCGGACAAGGCCTGGAAGAGTCTCCTGGAAGGGCTGGCTTGCCGCCGGCTGGACCCGTACGCCGCTGCCCGGGCGGGCTTGCGCAGGCTGCTCCGCTGAGAGCGGGGCCGGAGGGCGGAAAATAGGTAGAATAGGGCTCCGAAGGGGGCCGAGACATGAAATCCATCCGCGAAGAGCTCGAACGCCGCCGCCAGCAGGCCTTGTTGGGCGGCGGGAAGGACCGGATCGAGAAGCAGCACAGGGACGGCAAGCTCACCGCGCGCGAGCGCATCGACCTGCTCTTCGACGCCGGGACCTTCGTCGAGATCGACCGGTTCGTCACCCACCGCTGCACGGACTTCGGGATGGACAAGAAGAAATTCTACGGCGACGGGGTGGTGACCGGGCACGGCAGGATCGCGGGCAGGCCGGCCTTCGTCTTCTCCCAGGACTTCACGGTCGTGGGCGGGTCGCTGGGCATGGCCTTCGCCAACAAGATCTGCAAGGTCATGGACCTGGCCATGAAGACCGGGATCCCCGTGATCGGCATCAACGACTCGGGCGGGGCGCGCATCCAGGAGGGGGTCGAGAGCCTGGCCGGCTACGCCCAGATCTTCCTGCGGAACGCCCTGGCTTCGGGCGTGGTCCCGCAGATCTCGGCCATCATGGGACCCTGCGCGGGAGGGGCGGTCTACTCCCCGGCCATGACGGATTTCGTGCTGATGACCAAGGGCACGAGCTGCCTGCACATCACCGGGCCTGACGTCATCCGCGCCGTGACCCAGGCGGAGACGACCGACGACGGCAGGCCCATCACCTCCCAGCTCCTCGGCGGGGCCTCGGTGCACATGGAGAGATCGGGCGTGGCGCACTTCGCGGGCAACTCGGACGAGGACACCATCAGGACCATCCGCGACCTCCTCTCCTTCTTCCCGCAGAACAACCGCGAGAAGCCGCCGGTCAAGGCAGCCTCCGACCCTCCGGGCCGGATGGACGAGAGCTTGAAGACGGTCGTGCCCGAGGACCCCAGGAGGCCCTACGACATCCGGAAGGTCATCCTCCCCTGCGTGGACGACGGGGCCTTCCTCGAGGTCATGAAGGACCATGCTCGGAACATCGTCATCGGCTTCGCCCGCTTCCACGGCATGCCCGTGGGCATCGTGGCCAACCAGCCCGACTGGCTCGCGGGCGCGCTCGACCCGGACGCCTCGGTCAAGGGCGCGCGCTTCGTGCGGTTCTGCGACTGCTTCAACCTCCCGCTGGTCACTTTCGTGGACGTCCCCGGGTTCTTCCCGGGCATCGACATGGAGGAGCGCGGCATCATCCGGCACGGGGCCAAGCTCCTCTACGCCTACTGCGAGGCCACGGTGCCCAAGATCACGATCATCACCCGCAAGGGCTACGGCGGCGCCTACGACGTCATGTCGAGCAAGCACATCCGCGGGGACATGAACTTCTGCTATCCCACGACCGAGATCGCGGTCATGGGCGCGGCCGGAGCGGTGAGCATCATCTTCCGCGACGAGATCAAGAAGGCCAAGGACCCCAAGGCGGCCCAGGAGCGGCTCGTGGCCGAGTATCAGGAGAAGTTCTGCAGCCCCTACAAGGCCGCGGAGCTCGGCTACGTGGACGAGATCATCGAGCCCGAGGAGACCCGGCCCAAGGTCATCGAGGCCCTCGAGCTCCTCAAGACCAAGGTCGAGACCAACCCATGGCGCAAGCACGGCAACATCCCGCTTTAAACCCGGACGCGGGCCTCGTCAAGGAGGCTGAGCGCTGGGAGAGCACGATCCTCGGCGCTTCCCTGGCCAAGCTCCCGGAGCGCAAGCCCAGGTTCGAGACCAGCTCAGGCATCCCTGTGCGGCGTCTCTACACCCCGCTGGACCGCGGGGCGGCTGACTACGCCGCGGACCTGGGCTGGCCCGGCGAGCCTCCCTTCACGCGCGGGGTCCAGCCCACCATGTACCGGGGCCGGTACTGGACCATGCGGCAGTACGCGGGCTACGCCACGGCCCAGGAGACCAACGCGCGCTACCGCTATCTCCTCAAGCACGGCCAGACGGGCCTGAGCGTGGCCTTCGACCTGCCGACCCAGATCGGCTATGACTCCGACCACCCGCTCGCCAAGGGCGAGGTGGGCAAGGTCGGGGTCGCGGTCTCATCCCTGGAGGACGCGGCCGCGCTCTTCGATTCCATCCCGCTGGGCCAGGTCTCGACCTCCATGACGATCAATGCCACGGCGGGTGTCCTGCTCGCCATGTACGCTGGGGTGGCTAAGGGTCAGGGAGTCAAGCCCGAGGCCCTGCAGGGCACGGTCCAGAACGACATCTTGAAGGAGTACGTGGCGCGCGGCACCTACATCTTCCCTCCGCGGCCCTCCATGAGGATCGTCACGGACATCTTCGCCTTCTGCCGCGAGCGCATGCCGCGCTTCAACCCCATCAGCATCAGCGGCTACCACATCCGGGAAGCCGGGGCCACCGCGGTCCAGGAAGTGGCCTTCACCCTGGCCAACGGCATCGCCTATGTCGAAGCGGCTCTCGCCGCGGGCCTCGAAGTGGATGAGTTCGCGGGCAGGCTCTCCTTCTTCTTCAACAGCCACAACAACTTCCTCGAGGAGATCGCCAAGTTCCGCGCTGCCCGGAGGCTCTGGGCCCGGATCATGCGCGAACGCTTCAACGCGGCCAAGCCCGAGTCCGCCATGCTGCGATTCCACACCCAGACCGCGGGGTGCACCCTGACGGCCCAGCAGCCGGACAACAACGTGGTCCGGGTGGCTTACCAGGCCCTGGCCGCGGTGCTCGGCGGCACCCAGTCCCTGCACACCAACTCGCGCGACGAGGCCCTGGCCCTTCCGACCGAGGAATCCGTCCGCATCGCCCTGCGCACCCAGCAGATCATCGCGCACGAGTCGGGTGCCGCGGACACGGTCGACCCCCTGGCCGGCTCGTACTGCGTCGAAGCCCTGACCGACGAGATCGAGACCCGGGCCAGGCAGTACATCGACAGGATCGACGAGATGGGAGGCGCGGTCGCGGCTATCGAGGCCGGGTTCATGCAGAACGAGATCGCTGAGAGCGCTTATCGCCACCAGAAAGAGGTGGAGCGCAAGGAGCGCGTCGTGGTGGGGGTCAACGATTTTAAGGTGGAAGAGAAGCCCCCGTGCCGATTGCTGCGCATCCGGCCCGAGGTCGAGCGCCGTCAACGGCGGCAGCTGGCCTCATGCCGCAAGCGGCGGGACGAGGGGGCGGTCGCGGCAGCCCTTTCCAGCGTCAAGAAGGCGGCCAGCGGCACGGACAACGTGATGGACCCCATCATGGACGCCGTGGAGGCCCGCGCCACGCTGGGCGAGATCTCGGACGCGCTCAGGGACGTGTTCGGGGAATACGAGGGACGATGAACCCAAAGAACCGGAAGATCAGGGTCTTGATCGCGAAGCCCGGCCTCGACGGCCACGACCGGGGAGCCAAGGTGGTGGCGCGCGCCCTGCGCGACGCCGGGATGGAGGTCATCTACACGGGCATCAGGCAGACACCGGAGGCCATCGCGTCCGCGGCAGTGCAGGAGGGCGTGGATTTCGTCGGTCTCTCCTGCCTTTCCGGCGCGCATGGGCATCTCTTTCCCGAGGTAGTGCGCCTCCTCAAGGCCCACGGGGCGGGAAAGGTCCGGGTTTTCGGGGGCGGCATCATCCCCGAGTCGGACATCCCCGCGCTCAAGCGGGCAGGGATCCGAAAGGTCTTCCCTCCGGGCTCCACGACCGGGGACATCGTCGACTGGATCCTCAATGCTCGCCTCCCCGTGGGGGAGGCTCACGGCACGTGAAGAAGCTCGACCACATCGCTGTGGCGGTGCGCGACCTCGAGCAGGCCTCGGCGTTCTACCGGGACGCGCTCGGCCTCGCGGAGGAGGGCACGGAGACGGTCCCGGAGCAGAAGGTCAGGGTCGCTTTCTTCCGGTCCCATGCCGGGGCTTCTGCTGAGCCGACCATAGAGCTCCTCGAGCCCACAGGCCCGGATTCTCCTGTCACGAAGTTCCTGGAGTCCCGCGGACCTGGCCTGCACCACCTGGCCTTCGAGGTGGACGACCTCGAGGCTCATATGGAGCGTCTCAAGGCCAAGGGCGTGGCCTTCATCGACGCCAAGCCGCGTCCCGGCAGCCGCGGCAGCAAGGTCGCCTTCATCCACCCCAAGTCCTCTGCCGGGGTCCTGGTCGAGCTCTGCGAACGCGGCCGGTGAATCCTTCGCCGGAGAAGGTAAAATTCACGGAAACGCAATCATGCACCCGTGAGGACGCGCTCGATCCTGGCCCACGCTGAACCCGGAGGCGCCACCAAAATCGACCTGGCTCCATCTTCAGCCGGCTGCTGCGATGCTCGTCGCTCCTCGCGCCTTGCATCCGGCTCGAAGCTGGGGCCAAAAACGCGAAGCTATGCGCCGGTCAGAGCACTAGCAGGCTGCTGAAAAACCGTTGATTTTTGAGAGATGCACTTGAAATCCTCCGTTGCTCGGCATCCCGGTCTCGCTCGCCGAGGCCTGTCTACTGCCGATCACGCTTTCGATCCCCCTCACCGCTTGCCCTCAC
>JACRNU010000027.1 GCA_016234805.1 Elusimicrobiota bacterium | reverse complement strand
GATGAGCGAGGGGCTCAACAGCAAGATCCAGAAGATCAAGAGCATGGCCTGCGGCTTCCGGAACATCGAGAACTTCAAGACGGCCATCTACTTCCACTGCGGAGGGCTCGATCTTTACCCATGCTGAACCCGGAAGCGCCAAGATTACTTACCGTCCAACCTGACCCCGTGTTTTTCTATAATACAGCATATTATGGCGAAGAAGGTGCTGGTCACCGGCTGCTCGGGCTACCTGGGCGACCTCCTGGTGCGCAGCCTCCTCAGCCACCCCATCGTCTCGAAGGTGGTGGCCGTGGACCTCAAGCCGCCCAAGATGCCGGCCCGGCCCAAGTTCAAGCACTGCGCCGCCGACATCCGCGACGAGTTCCTCCTGCGCAGCATCATCGAGGAGGAGGGCATCGACACGATCTTCCACCTCGCCTTCATGGAGGCGGACCCGGGCAGGGCGGTCCTGTCGCACGCGATGAACGTGGGCGGGACGCTGACCGTGTTCGACGCGGCCAACCGGAGCTCCCGGGTGAGCAAGCTCGTCATCACCAGCTCCACCTGGGCCTACGGAGCCAGGCGGGGCAACCATCTGCCCCTGCGCGAGAGCGACCGCCTGCGCGCCACGGACTGGCCTTACGGCCTGCACAAGAGGCTCGTAGAAGAAGAGCTCGCCAAATCCCTGCCTCAGTGCCGCAAGGGCCTGCACGTCGCGGTCCTGCGCCTGTGCACGGTCGTGGGCGGCTCCGAGCCGCCTCGGGGGCCGGTGCGGCTGTTCTGCGACGCGCCCTTCGGGGTCTCGGTCATGCTCCGCGGCGGCGAGCTGCAGTTCCTCAGCGAGGGCGATTTCTGTCGGACCATGAACCGCGCCATGGAGGAGCCCTCCTTCAGCGGCACCTACAACGTGGCGCCGGACGGCTGGACCACGGTGGCCTCCCTCTGCAGACGGCTGGGCAAGCCGCGCATCCCCCTGCCCTACTTCCTGCTGTGGCTCGGCTTCTACTTCTCGAAGCAGCTGAAGAAGAAGCCCGCCGCGTCGGAGAACCTCGCGGACATCCTCGCCTTCCCCGTGGTGGCTTCCAACGAGAAGATCAAGAAGTCCCTGGGCCTCGTCTTCGAGAAGGACTCGGAGGCGGCGTTCCTGGAATGCGCGGCCGCCTGCGGCTGGCGGCCGGCGGGAGCCGGCCGATGACGCGAAAGACGATCCGCGCGGTTGAAGACCCAATCGCCGGGCACATCCGGGCGATCCTCGCCGAGCTCGGCGAGGACCCAGGCCGCCAGGGCATCGAGAAGACCCCGCGCCGCTACGCCAAGGCCCTCAGGGAGCTGACGAGCGGCAACGCCGTGGACTTCGACGCCCTGTTCAACGGCGCTTTGTTTCCCGCCTCCTACAATGAGATGGTCATCGTCAAGGACATCCCATTCTATTCCGTCTGTGAGCATCACCTCCTCCCATTTTTCGGCAAGGCCCACGTGGCCTATGTCCCGGATGGCCGGATCGTGGGGCTCTCGAAGATCCCCAAGCTCGTGGAAGCCCTGGGCCGAAGGCTCCAGGTCCAGGAGAGGGTGACCTGCCAGATCGCGGAGACTCTCTCGGAGAGGCTCTCGCCGCTCGGGGTCGGGGTCGTCATCGAGGCCCGGCACCTGTGCATGGAGATGCGCGGCGCCAAATCGCCCATGACGCCCACGGTGACCAGCGCGATGCTCGGCTGCTTCAGGAAGGACCCGCGCACCCGGGAGGAGTTCCTGAGCCTTGTCCGGGGATGAATGCGTGTGGTACAATGTGGTCCGCTGACCGTTCGCGGGCGTGGTTCAATGGTAGAACGGGAGCTTCCCAAGCTCTAGACGAGGGTTCGATTCCCTTCGCCCGCTCCATCCTCCTCGCGCTCATCCTCCTGGGAGGCCGCTCGACCTTCGCTGCCGGCGCCGCGGCTCCCGGAGGAGCGCAGGCCGCCCGGGCCCATGTCGCGGAGGGCAACCGCCTCTACTTCCGGGGCGAGCACGAAAGCGCGCTCAAGAGATACTCCGCGGCCCTGCGCCTGGCGCCGGATTCCCTGGATGCCAGGCTCAACGGCGGCGTGGTCCTCGCGGAATCGGGCAGGCCCAGGGAGGCCGCGGCCTGGCTGGCCAAAGCCGCTGCCCTGCCCGGGGCCGGGACCGACGCTTTCGACGCCCTGGGTTGGACCCAGCTCGGCATGGCGGACCTCGCCGGGGCGCGGAAGTCCTTCCAGGAGGCCCTGGCGAGGTCGTCCGCCCACCCCCAGGCGCTCCTCGGCCTGGCCCGCGTGGAGCTCGAGTCCTCCAACCCTTCCGAAGCGATCAAGCTCCTCGACCGCGCGGCCGACGCCGCGCCCCTCGACACCCTCGTGCCCTACTACAAGGGAAAGGCCTACGATCTGCTGAAAGACCCTTCCCAGGAAGCGGCCTCTCTGCGCGGGGCAGTGTCTTCGGACTCGTTCTTCATCGAGGCGCGCGAAGCACTCGGCCTTGCCCAATCGCGTCTGAGGAACTTCACCGAGGCATGGAAGCAGTTCTCGAAGGCCGCGGATGCGGACCCCAAGAACAAGCGGTTCCAGTCGCGGCGGGACCAGATCAAGTTCGCCGCGCCTCCGCCCCAGCGGGGGGGGACCACGGCCGAGTCCCTCTCGACCCCGGTCCCTCCCTCGACGCTCGGGGAGGGGGATGTCCCGGTCCTGCGCGTGGGGATCGGCGCCAACATGGCGGGCAAGCCCGTGGCCCGGGCCGCGGTCTCATGGTGGGTCAACGGCCCGTTCTGGGTGGCGGACGCGGCCACCGGGAAGAACCTCGTCCGGGGCGAGCCCGGCCAGCCGTGGTCGGCCCGCCGCGTGGTCCTGAAGAAGCGCTCCTTCATCGAGGTGAATGGTTTCGGGCAGGGAACGGCATTCAAATCCAAAAGCCCGATCGTGGTCCGCCCCGACTCCTCGTCCGGAGGCGTCATCTTCCTGGACTTCGACGCGTGCGTCGACGGCGAGCGCTGCGCCCTCCAGCCCGAGCGGCGCCTGAGGGGAGAGCTCGAGATCGCGTCCTACCCGGCCAAGCGCTCCCTCAAGCTCATCAACCGGATCAACCTCGAGGACTACACGCACGGCGTCATCGCCATGGAGATGCCGATAGGCTCGCCGCTCGAGTCGCTCAAAGCCCAGGCCACGCTCGCCCGCTCCCACGCCCTCCACATCAAGACGGTCACGCGGCGGCACCGCAAGGAGGGCTACGACCTGTGCGACAGCCAGCACTGCCAGGTCTACGGCGGCGTGGGCGCGGAGAGCGCGCGCTCCCTGGAGATCGCCCGGGCCACCCGGGGCCGGATCGTGACCTACGACGGCAAGCCCGGCCATGTCATCTACTCCTCCAACTGCGGCGGGCACACCCAGAGCGGCTCCGACCTGACGGGTTGGGGCAGCCTGCCCTACTGGCAGGGGGTCTCGGAGCGCGCGGTCGAGCCCGGAGGGCGAGCGTCCTGGCCGCCCTCAGGCGAGGCGTTGGCGGGCCGGGGCCAGGGCTCCTCCGCGCATCCGGACTCCCCCTGGACCCTGCGGCCCTGGCTGAGGTCCGTGCCGCCGGCGTACTGCAAGCCCTCCACCTACGTCCACGCCGCGCACTTCCGCTGGGCCCGGGTGCTCTCCTTCAAGGACCTCTCGGAGAAGCTCAACCGCTCCCGCCGCATCGGCCGGCTCATGGCCCTGCGGCCCGGCCGCCGCTCGCCCGGAGGGCACCTCAACTCGTTCAAAGTCATCGGCACCCGCGGGAGCTTCACCATCACCGACGAGATGGCCCTGCGCAGCCTTTTGGGGATCGGCTCGCTGAGGAGCACCCTCTTCGTCCTGGACACGGAATACGCGGTCGTGCCCGGGGGCAAGGGCCTCATCCCCACGCAGGCGGTCCTCCACGGCGGGGGCTGGGGCCACGGGGTGGGCATGTGCCAGTCCGGGGCCATGGGCCGGGCCGAAGCCGGACAGACCTTCTCGGAGATCATCAAGGCCTATTTCCAAGGGGTCGAGCTCTCCCGCCTGCCCTACTGACCCGGCTATCAATTATTTAACACCGGTCTATTACAGTGGTGTCTACACTGGTGTCAACAATGGTGTCAGACGTTAAGAAACGAAGACTTCACACCTTAACGTCTGACACCAGCACATCGCTTAACGTCTGACACCAGCATACACCAGCACATGGCACGTTCCCAGGGCTCGTTCCGGCTCCGGTCCCGCCTTCTGGCAGGGGCCGCCTTCCTCTTGGTCCAGGCAGGCGTCCAGGCCGCGCCCTGGAGAGAAGACTCCGCCGCCCGCTCCGATTACGAGCGTATGAGCCGCCAGTCCCGCAAGAGCGCAGGCTCGCCCGAATTCCCCACCATGCGGCTCTCGATGAGGACCTGGCTGAGCAAAGGCCACGGCATCACCCGCAGCGGCTACCCTTTCCCGGACTTGATCTGCGAGGGCCTCAACTGTTTTCTTCCGCTGAAATCCCAGGCTGCCCTGGGCAATACCGTGGATTTCCAGGACAAGGCGCATCCGCTCCTGGTGTTCAACTATGAGCTGCGGGTGCACCGCCGGCTCTCCTTCGACGTGGAGGTCGGAGGCAGCGGCTACGGCGAGGGGCGCGCCTCCGACCACCAATGGCTGCACTCCCCGAATTTCATCCTCACCTATGCTCCGACCGATACCACCTGGCGCCAGCCGAGCAACATCGATTGGGGCATGTCCAAGGCGAACATCAAAGGCGACACCCGCATGCTCTCCTCCAACGCGTATTTCCGGGTCCTCATCCTCCCGAACCGGGTGGAGCGGGGGGAAAACAAGATCCGGCAGGCCTTCGATGTCTTCGCCGGCTACACGCTCTATCAGGACACCTTTCGCCTCAGCGACGGCAGCCAGATCATCACGGATCGGACCTATTTCGCGGGCCTAGTAAGGCCTGAAGGCCCTTACAGCGGCCTGGATTCGAAGTACCGCTTCCGCTGGGAGGGGTTCCGTTTCGGCCTTCGCGAGGAGATCGACCTCCCCGGGAAATGGTCGGTCCAGGGCCGCTTCGCCTACTCCCCGGACCTCGAGTACCAAGGGGAAGGATTCTGGAACAAAGAAAAGGCCATCGGCGTGGGAGCCATCCAAGGGAAGAGCCTCAAGCCGGAGGGAGCCAACTCCCTTCAGACCGCGCGAGGAGGCTCTTTCGACGGGATGGTGGCGGTCGGCTACAGCCCATGGCGCTTCCTCTCCGTGGAGATGGGCTACCTCTACATGTTCTTCAAGGGCGGCCGGGGCACGGACAAGATCCTCTATGACGACGGGTCGTTCGAGGACATCGAGCTCGAGCGCGTGACCAGCAAGCGCAACGGTCTTTTCGCCGGCATGACGCTGAAATACTGATTTGATATGATGGCAGCCATGAGCAGGTCCCCAGCGATCCCGGCCGCCGCCCTGCTGATCGGGGCCTGCGTCCTGGTCCCGGGGTGCCGGGGATCGACCCCTGTCTTCGACGAGGGTCCGGAGCACCGCTACGCCGCGGTCGTCATCGGGTCGCGCATCGTGCTGCCGACCGGGGAGACCAACACGGGCGGCCTCATGCTCAACATGGAAGGAGAAGGCGGCCGCGAAGCCAACAGCTACCGCCTCGAGGTCCCGGCCGGAAGGTCCATGCTCTACCCGGTCGAGCCCGGGGTCTACCGCCTGACCCCGACGCGCTCCGTCCTCGGCTGGCACCAGTCCAAGATGCGGATCACGGCGGACGATTTCACGTTCAAGGCGCCCTTCCCGCCCCAGATCATGCGCAAGCCGGCCATCGACCTCAGGCCCAAGAAAGTCGTCTCCCTGGGCATCATCGAGGCCAGGTTCGTCGCGGACCCGCTCAAGAAGGAGGCCAGGATCGTCGTGCGCATCGACGACAGCGTGGCCGCGCGCCGCGACGCGGTCCAGCAGATCATCCACGACATGGCCTCCGCCGAGACCCCGACCGAGGAGAGGGACCGCGACTTCGCCTGGTCCGGGTCCCTCGAGGACTGCCTCATCGGACTGCAGGCGGAGATCGAGCAGAGGCCGCTGTTCAAACCGTCCCCTTGAGGACCATCGGAGCGGACCTCGGCGGCACCTGGCTGCGCCTGTGCCTGACGGACACGCGACACGGCGAGTTCCTCCTGGCCAAAGAGCCAGCGGTCCCCTGGGACCGCCTAGCCCCGGCCCTGCGCCGCGCCATCCGCGCCGCAGGATTGGGCCGGCCTGACCGCCTGGTCCTGGGCTCGACCGGCATCTGGTCCTCGAGCCGCAGGGCTGCCGCGGGCCGCGGCCTGCGGGGTCTGGCGGATCAGGTCCTGGCGCTCTCCGACATCGAGCTGGCCCAGGCCGCGGCATTCGCGGGAGGGCCCGGCATCCTCGTGGTCGGCGGGACCGGTTCCATCGCCTTCGGCCGCGACGTCAAAGGCGGTCGGGCCAGGGCAGGCGGCCTGGGGGCGCTCCTTGGCGACGAGGGCTCGGCCTTCTGGGTGGGCAGGCAAGCCCTGCGCGACCCGGCCCTGCGGGACAAGCTTGGCGTCCGCGATGCCTTGAGCCTGGTCCACGCCCCCGGGCCGACGCGGGCCATCGCGAGCCTCGCGCCCGCCGTGTTCCGGCTCTCGCGCAAGGACCCGGGCTTCGCCCGCATCCGGCGGGACGCGTGCCGGGCCCTGGCAGGCCTTGCCCGCGAGGTCCAAGACAGCCTGTCCTTCAAGGGGCCGGCTCCGGTCTCCTGGCGCGGAGGACTTTTCCACGACCCTGAGTTCCTGGAGGATTTCCTCAGGACCCTCAGGTCCCTCGGAGGCTTCGAGCCGAGGCCCTCCCTGCTCGAAGCCGAGGTCGCGGCCGCGACCCTGCCTCTGCCCGTGCTCCAAGGCCGCGTCTAGATTCTGCTAGAATATCCCTATGAAGATCGCGCTCGGCGCCGACCACGGCGGCTACTCACTCAAGCAGCTGCTCGAGAAATTCCTGCCAGGGCTCGGCCATGAAGTCCTCAACATGGGCGTTGACGGGCCCGCGTCCGCGGACTACCCGGACTACGCCAGGAAGGTGGCCGTGGCCGTGGCGCGCCATGAGGCGGAGCGCGGCATCGTGGTCTGCGGCAGCGGGGTCGGGGCGTGCGTGGCTGCCAACAAGGTCCCGGGCATCCGCGCCGGGCTGTGCCACGACACCTATTCCGCCCGCCAGTGCGTGGAGCACGACGACGTGAACGTCCTATGCCTGGGCGGCCGGGTCGTGGGACCGGAACTCGCCTTCGAGATCGTCCGGGCCTGGCTGGCTGCCAGGTTCCTCTGCCAGGAGGAGCGCTATGTCCGAAGGCTCAACAAGGTCCTTGCCCTCGAGAAGGAGTTCCTTTCCAAGCCATGAAGATCACCCCGCACACCCGAAAAGACTCCCATCTCCCCATCGCCGGAATCGCGACGGAAAACGGCATGGAGGAACTCCGCAAGGCCCGGTTCCAGGAGCGCCTCTTCGCCAAGGACGCGGGCCTGTTCAAATCCGAGCCCGCCCATCAGAAGATCATCCGCAATTCCCTGGGCTGGCTGGACCTGCCGAGGTCCATGGCCATGGCGCTCGGCCCCATCCGGGCCCTGGCCCGGGAGGCGCGGGCCGAGGGGATCAAGGACGCGGTCGTGCTCGGGATGGGCGGGTCGAGCCTCTCGTGCGAGGTGTTCCGCCGCAGCTTCCCGGCCGGAGCCGGCGGCCCGGGCTTGAAGGTCCTCGACTCCACCAACCCCGGGAGCGTGGCGGCCCTGGAGTCCTCCCTGGACCTCAAGGCTACCCTCTTCATCGTGTCGAGCAAATCAGGCTCCACGATCGAGCCCAACTGCATGATGGAGCACTTCTTCGACAAGGCATCGCGAGCCTCGGGAGCCAAGGCTCCGCGCCAGTTCGTGGCCATCACGGACCCGGGCAGCTCGCTGGAGAAGCTCTCCCGGGGCAGGGGCTACAGGAAGATCTTCCTGAACCAGCCCGACATCGGGGGCCGCTACTCCGTGCTGTCCAACTTCGGCCTCGTGCCGGCCAGCCTCATGGCTATCGACGCCTCCAGGCTCCTCGAGCGCGCCAGGGACGCGGACCTCGAAGCCGGCCTGCGCTTGGGCGCGGCCTTGGGCATCCTGGCCCGCGGGGGCCGTGACAAGATGACCCTCTCGCTCTCGCCCGGGATCGCCTCCCTGGGCCTGTGGATCGAGCAGCTCGTGGCCGAATCCACTGGCAAGGAAGGCCGCGGCATCGTGCCGGTCATCGAACCCCTGGAAGGCCCCTGGGGAGAAGACCGCGTGTTCGTGAGGATCGCCAAGGCCTCGGAGCCTGAGGAGGGGATCGAGGCTGAGCTCTCCCGCTTGGAGAAAGCCGGCCATCCCGTGATCCGGCTGGTTCTGGCCGACGCCTATGACCTGGGAGCCCAGTTCTACCTATGGGAGATCGCGACCGCGTGTGCGGGGTTTCTCCTCGGGGTCAACCCGTTCGACCAGCCCGACGTCCAGGCTGCCAAGGACCAGGCCAAGACCCTGCTCGGGGGCCTGGAAAAAGGAAAGCTGCCCAAGGAGACGGCCTCGTTCCGGGCAGGCGGCCTGGCCGCGCACGCGGACCAAGGCCTTGTCCTTGCCCTGGGAGCGGACAAGGGCTCGAGCCTGAACCTCGACAGAGTCCTGGCCGGCCACTTCGGAAGGCTGGCGCCTGGGGACTACGCGTGCATCCTCGCGTTCATGGATGAGACCCCGGAAAAGACCAGCCTCCTGGACGCCTTGCGGGCGAACCTGCGCCGCAAGGCCAAGTCCCCGGTCACGGTGTCGCATGGACCGCGCTACCTGCACTCCACGGGCCAGCTCTACAAAGGAGGGGCCGGCACAGGCCTCTTCCTGGTCCTGACCGAACCCGAGGCCGCGGTTATCCCGGTGCCGGGCAAGAGGTTCGGCTTCGGGGTCCTGCACGGAGCCCAAGCCAGGGGGGATTTCGCGGCCATGCGCCTTGCCGGCCGCAAGGTCCTCAGGCTGGACTTGGGGACCCCCGTGCTGGAGAGCTTGAGGAGCATCGTCCATGCCTCGGCGCGGTAAGCTCTCACGCGCGGAATTCAACCGGCGCGCGCGCCGGATCAGGCTCGTGCTCATGGACGTGGACGGGGTCCTGACCAGCGGGGTGCTGTGGCACTTCGTGGACACCTCCGGCGGCTTGGTCGAGCTCAAGGGCATCCACGCCCAGGACTCCATCGCCCTGGCGTGGCTGGCGGACGCGGGCATCAAGACCGGCATCATCAGCGGCCGCGTCTCGGCCGGGGTGGCGGAGCGCGCCAAGGCCCTGCGCATGAGCTACATCTACCAGCACCGGCTCGACAAGAAGACCGTGTTCCACGAGATCTGCAAGGACGCGGGGGTCGGCCCGGAGGAAGCCATCTTCATGGGCGACGACATCCAGGACCTGCCGGTCATGCGCCTGGTCGGGCTCTCCGTGGCCCCGCCGAATGCCCGGCCCGAGGTCATAGCCGAAGCCCACTGGGTCACGAAAGCCGAGGGGGGAAACGGCTCTGTCCGCGAGACCGCCGAGCTGGTGCTCCGCGCCCAGGGCAGGTGGAAGGACATCCTGGAAAAGTTCTCTTGACGGCTCGGGCGCTATTTTTTGCTAGAATCGCAAAGCCATGAGCGACCTCATCGGGCTCAAGAAGTACTCCAAGCCCTCTGACTCCGAGCCAGGCAGAGGAGATCCTTCCGCCCCTGCGACCACGCCTTCCACACGCGGGCCCAAACCATTCGGATCCCAGGGCATGTGGATGGGCCTGCTGGTCGTGGATTCCCTGCTCATCGCCGTGTTCGGGAGCTATCTCGGCGTGGTGGGGATGAAAGCCTACCATCAATGGAGGAGCGGCAAGCCCTCAGCAGCCTCCCAGGCCAAGCCTGCCAAACCAGCGGCCAAGACCGAACCTGCCAAGGCAGAGACCCCTTCTGTTCCAGCCCCGGTAGATGCCAAAGCCGCTGCTGAACCGGCCAAGCCCGCTGCCAAGCCTGAGCCGGCCAAGCCTGCTGCCAAAGCTGAGTCGGCCAAGCCCGTTGCCAAAGCTGAGCCGGCCAAGCCCGTTGCCAAGCCTGAGCCGGCCAAGGAGCCTCCTGCCAAGGACTCGGCTCCTGCCGAGCCTGCCGGGGATGCCGGCGTCAAGGCCCTGCCTGTTGATTTCTCCTACCACGCTCCGGATGCCGAATCCGTCAGGCTCGCCGGCGCCTTCCTCGTGCGCGGAGGGGGGAAGAAGGACATGGTCCGGAACTCGCAAGGCGAATGGAACCTCACCCTCTACCTCAAGCCCGGGACCTACCGGTACTGGTTCGTGGAGGACGGCAAGCGGAAGGTCGACCCCCAGAACTCCAAGGTCGAGCGGGGCGCCTCCGTGGTCGTGGTCTACCCGAAATAAGACGACGCGCCTGTTGCCGCCGGTTCCCGTTATTGTTTTTGTAACATCAGCCTGATACCCTAACCATAGAGCCCGGCGGACAGACTTCCCGTCGGGCGCTCTATGGCAGCCAGACTCCGCCCGCTCTCCCTCCTCGCAGCCTCGGGGCTCGCCTCATGGGCTTTGGTCTTCTCCGTCCAGCAGGCCGAGGCCCAGGCCTTCACGGCGCGGCGCTCGCAAACCCACACCCTCCTGGCGGACGGCAGCATCCTGGTGGTGGGCGGCATCAGCGACGAGGACGAAGACAGCGGCGACCCCGGCGTGCTCCCCGTCTACCTCGGCGCGGCCGCGGGCGGGGTCCAGAGACTCAACGAGAACCGGGGCGTCATCGAGAACGTCGCGTCCATGGCGGTCAACCGCGCGTCCCACACCGCCACCCTGCTGCCGGACGGAAGGGTCCTGGTCGTGGGAGGCTACAGCATCGGCGGGGCGCCGGGATGCGGCGGAGCGTGCACCAGCTTCACCATCTACGAACCCGTCTACAACAACTGGATCGCGGCCGCCGACCTGCCCGTCCTCGGTGTCCTGCCCGGAGGCGCCCGGTTCAACCACACCGCCACCCTCACCAAGGACGGCAGGGTGTTCATCTGCGGAGGCCAGAACAATGCCGGGGCCGCGCTCTCCACTTGCGTCATCTTCACCCCGGGCTACGGGCCCAGGGGGGCGCTGAACGCGCCCGGGGACGCCATTGCCGCAGGAGCAGTCTCGGAGAACCTCCTGGCCGCTCGGACCAATCACACCGCCACGCTGCTCTTCAACGGCGACATCCTCGTGACCGGCGGCTACAACCCGGCCCTGGCCGTGGACGGCTCCGGGGCCAATGCCTGGTCCTTGCGCTACCTCAACACCTCCGAGCGCTTCACCACCGACCCCGCCTTCTGCGCCACG